>JAJYHM010000027.1 GCA_021784755.1 Pseudomonadota bacterium | reverse complement strand
GGCGCTTTGTGGCCGGTTCTGCGCATAGTAAGGCCTACCCCCGCCAGAACCAGGACCCCGGCGACCACAAGCCGCGCGCTTATCGGTTCCCCCAGGAGGGCCCAGCCCCCCACGGCGACGATCACTGGCACCGCAAGCTGCACGGTAGCCGCGAACACGGTGCGCAGTTTCGGCAGCAGCGCATACCAGAGCAGGTAGATAGGCGCTGAAGTTGCAGCCCCTGAGATGAGCGCTTCCAGCACCCCGCTCATGTGCGGCACAGTCCGCGACCCGGTATGCCAGCCGAGACGGTAAAACGTAAGGCCAATGGCAAGCAAGGTGGCATAGACGAAATTGCTCGCGGTATGCGCCAGCGGATCGCGTAACCCGCGTCCGCCGACCGAATAGAGGCCCCAGGCGGCGCCTGCGGCGAGCATGCCGACCACCGCCCAGGGGGCCGGGCGATGGAGTTGCAGGGCCACCAGGATATAGAGGCCGGCGAGTGCCAGGAGGCCGCCTACTATGTGGCTTGCGGTTGGCCGCTCGCCCCCGACCAGGGCTGACGCAAACATCGTGAGTTGCACCGCGAAAAAGAGCAGCAGCGCGCCCATGGCGGCGCCCAGCACGACGTAGGTGTAGGAGAATGCGGCGGCGTAGAGGAACAGCCAGAACGCGTTCAGCTGCGGACGCCTAAGCGGGACGCGGCGGATCACCGACAGGATCGCAAGCATGAGTGCGCCGCCGACCAAGCGTATAAGGGTAAAGAGCGTGGGGTCGATCGCATGGCCAGATAGGGCCGCGCGCGCGAGCAGGCTGTTGGCGGCCATGCCGACCAAGACCGCGAGTGTCATGCCCGCCACGGGGAGATTTGGCTTGAAATCCATGCCGGTTCCCACAAAACCGCGATCATAGCGCCAAAGACAGGCACCGGCATCACGGACGACAAGAGGCCCCATAGGGGACGCCGAAGGGCCTGTTTTACGGCCCATGTTCTCTGTTCCCGATCACGCCCCACATTGATCGAAATGAGGCGTGAGATCGGAGATTTAGGGCTTTACGGCCAGTACGATCTTGCCGCGATGGTCGCCGCTTTCCATGAGCGCGTGGGCGCGCGCGACCTCGTTCAGCGGAAATTGCGCGCCGATATGGGGGAGCAGACGGCCCTGATCGAGTTCGGGCCAGATGCGGGCGGCGAGCGCATCGCGGATGGCGCGTTTTTCCTGAACCGTGCGTGGGCGCATCGCGGAGCCGGTAAGACGCAGGCGCTTGGCCATGATGGGGGTGAGGTCGATGGCGCCCCGGTTGCCACCGGAGAACGCGATGAAGACGAGCCGGCCGTCATGCCTTAGGATGGTGAGGTGACGTTCCAGATAAGGGATGCCCACGATGTCTTGGATCACGTCGACGCCTTCGTGGTCGGTCGCGGCCATCACCGCTTGCGCGAAATCAGTGGTCCGATAATTGATGACGTGGTGGGCGCCGAAGGCGTGACAGAAGGCGGCCTTGTCTTCGTCGCCGACTGTAGCCCAGCACGTGGCACCAAGAAACTTCGCCAGTTGGATGGCTGTAAGCCCAATGCCGCTTGTGCCGCCGTGCATGAGCAGGCGCTCGCCTGCTTTCAGGGCCCCCATGTCGGCGAGGTTGGCCCATACCGTAAACCAGTTCTCGGGGAGGCCGGCGGCGGAGGCGAGGTCCATATGGATGGGGATGCGTAAGGCCTGATCGGCGGGCGTGACGCAGTATTCGGCGTAACCACCGCCGGGTACGAGCGCTGTGACGGCGTCACCGATTTGCCATTCCCGCACGCCGGCCCCCAATTCGATGACGTGCCCGGAGACCTCCAGGCCGAGGATCGGGGAGGCATCTGGTGGTGGCGGATAGCGTCCGGACCGCTGCAGGATGTCCGGACGGTTGACGCCGGCGTAGGCGACCTCGATCAAGATCTCTCCGGCGCGCGGGACGGGGGTTGGGCCCTCGGTGAGCCGCAGTGTGTCGGCACCGCCGGTAGGCCCATAGTCGATGTAGCGCATGCCGTCCGCTCCCTCCTCGGGTAGTCGGGTCACTATGGCAAACAGAGGGAGGCCATACAAGCCTGCCGGAGCACGGGGCGCGTAGAGCGGGCGCACCGTCCTTTGCCGTGGTGATGCAATTCTTGGGGCGTGATCGGAACCTATGCGGCGTATCGCACTCGAAGAGTGTGCTAGGGGCTTGGCCTGCGCTGGCGCGTGGCGTCGTGGGAGTATCGTACGAGCCTCAGCGGGCGCACCAGGCTCTACTGTCTCCGACCTTTGGCGGATGGGGCGGAGGCGTCTTTGGGCTTACCCTGACTTCGCTTGGGATGGCTGATCGCGAAAAGGGATTTTCGACAGGATGTCGAGCAAGCGGGAAGCGCAGAGCAAGGATGCTCAAGGGGTACAGGGATGTTCTCGGCAGGGATTGCTGAGCGGGGTGCTTTCTGTAGCGCAAGGAGAGTGGCAAGGAAGCCACCCTCCTTTTTTTTCGTCCATTAACTGTATATATTAACAGTATGTCGATTCTTACAGGGCGCCAGCAGCAGGTTCTGGATTGGATCCGGGGGCAGATCGAGGCCACGGGCCGGCCGCCCACGCGCGCGGAGATCGCCGCGGCCTTGGGTTTCCGATCCGTCAATGCCGCCGAGGAGCATGTGCGGGCCTTGGCCCGCAAGGGTGTGATCGTTTTGACCCCGGGGAGCGCGCGCGGCATCCGGCTCCCGGATCGGCGTGAGGAGGGTATTCCCGTGATAGGGCGGGTGGCGGCCGGCCAGCCCCTGCTCGCGCAGGCCCACATCACCGCCCGCCATCAGATAGACCCGGCCCTGTTCCGGCCACGCGCGGATTATTTCCTGACGGTGGTCGGCGAGAGCATGCGGGATGCCGGGATTCGGGATGGGGATCTCCTGGCGGTCCACAAGACCCCCGTCGCCCATGATGGGCAGATCGTCGTGGCGCGCTTGGACGACGAGGTGACGGTCAAGCGCTTGCAGCGTCGCGCGGGGCGGGTCATTTTGCGGCCGGAGAATCCGGACTATCAGCCGATCGTCCTGCAGGATCGCGAGGATTGGGTCATAGAGGGGATCGGGGTGGGGGTGTTGCGCCAAGGTCTGGAGGGCGCGTCATGAGCGTCTTGGCGGACGCCTGGGGGCGGGCCGGGGTACGCCGCGGGACGGCGTCGACGGTGTCCACCGTCATGTCCACGGGCTTTGCGGAGCTCGACCGATGCCTGGAAGGGGGAGGGTGGCCGGTCGGGGTCCTGACGGAGTTACGTGTGGGGCGGGCGGGTATCGGCGAGATGCGCCTGCTGTTGCCGGTCTTGGCGACCCTGGGTCGCGAGGGCCGATTGATGTGGGTGGCGCCCCCCTACAGGCCCTGCGCCCCGGCGCTTGCCGCGCACGACATCGCGCTGAATCATCTCGTCATCGTGCGCCCAAGGACCCACAAGGAGGCCTTGTGGGCGGTCAGCCAAGGGCTTGCGAGCCCCGCCGTCGGGGCCGTGGTGAGTTGGTTTGCCGATATCCGGGAGCAGGAGTTCCGCGCCTTGCAGCGCCAGGCCGCCGAAGGGGGACATTGGAGTTTTTGTTTTTTGCCCCGGAATCTTGCGCCCAAGCCTTCGCGCCTGCGTCTCGTCTTGGAGCCCGCGCCCAAGGGTGTGCGGGTCACTCTTGCGCGTAAGGCCGGCCGTCCGGTGGCGCCGCTGATCGTCACACTCTAATCCGGGATTTCCCCATGTTATGGCAGGCTGTGGTCCTGACGGCGTTGCCTCTGGAGGTCTTTGCGTCGCACGAGACCCCATTCGCGGTGGTCGAGGGCAAGACCTTGGTTGCCTGCAATGCGTGCGCCCGGGAGCGTGGCCTGACGCCCGGCCTGTCTGTGGTGCGGGCCGCCGCCTCGTGTCCGTCCTTGGTGTTCGCGCCGCGCGATCGGGCTGCCGAGGAGGCCCTTCTGGAAGGTCTGGCGGCCTTCGCCTACGGCTTCACACCGCAGGTGGTCTTGCGGGCCGATGGCGTCTTGATGCGATTCACGGACAAGGCAAGCCCCATAGGCGACCCGCATAGGCTTGTGGCCTCTGTGGCGCGAGGGCTTGCTGATATGGGGTACGCGTTCGAGATCGCCATGGCGCCGACCGCCGTCGCCGCCTGGCTTTGCGCGCGCGCTGCGATGCGTTGCGTATGGACGCCCAAAGACCCCTGGCGTGCGTTGCTGCGTCCTTTACCCTTAGCGCAGTTGCCGCTGGCGGACGCGGCACGCGAGGCCTGTCGTGCGCTCGGGCTTACGCGGGTGGGGGATCTCCTGGATATGCCGCGCTCGGGCCTGGTCCGGCGTTTTGGTCGGGAGGTCGTTTCTTTACTGGAGGAGCTCATGGGTGAGCGTCCAGAGGTTGAGAGCTTCTGGGCGCCGGCACCCCGCTTTCGACGCAGGCTCTGTTTTTCGCATTCCGCGGAGACGGAGGAGGCCCTGGCGTTCGCCTTGGCGCGGATCGTGCGCGAGTGGGTCGCGGTCATGCGCGCCCGCGACGCCCGCGCCGATGGGTTCGTAGTCGAGATGAGCCATGAGGATGGCAGTGTCCGGTCGGAGACGTTTACGCTGACACGCCCGGAGCGGGACGGCCAGGTCTTGGTGCGCCTCATACGGGAACGACTGCGGGATTTGCGGCCCGCATCCCCCATAACGGCAGTCACCTTATCGGCTCCCTTGGAGGCCTCGACGGAAGGCAGCCTCCCCTTGTGGCACGACGGGCAATGGTATGAGCAGGGCTTCGGGGGGCTCGTGGACAGACTGCGCGCGCGACTCGGTCGTGAGGCGGTGCGCGCGCTGTCGGTGCGCCCGGATCATAGGCCCGAACGCGCAAGCCGCGAGGATCCCTGGCCGCCACAGGGCCCGCAGGGGTCCGCGGGGGCGGTTGCGGCCGAGCGCCCGATATGGCTCATGGATCCCCCGGAGCGGCTCGAGGTCATCTGCGGAATGCCGACATTGCGCGGCCCTTTGCGTCTTGCGCGCGGGCCCGAGCGGGTGGAGACCGGGTGGTGGGATGAACCCGTGGTGCGCGACTATTTCGTGGCGGTGAATCCCGCCTGCGAGTATTTCTGGGTGTTCCGCAGCGCGCAAGATGAATGGTTTCTGCAGGGCTACTTTGCATGACCGTCTACAGCGAGCTGCATTGCCTGAGTCATTTCAGCTTCCTGCGCGGAGTCTCTTCCCCCCAGGAGCTCGTCCTGCGCGCTTGCGCCTTGTCCTATCGCGCCCTGGCCCTGACGGATGAATGCTCCCTGTCCGGCATCGTGCATGCCCACAGGGCCGCCCGGGAGCATGGACTCCACTTGATCGTGGGCTCCGAGATCACGGTCCGGGAGGGTCTGAAGTGTGTGGTCCTCGTGGGGTGCGCGCCGGGCTATGCGGAGCTTTCCGAGCTCATAACGCGCGGCCGGCGGGTCGACAAGGGCTGTTACGATCTCGGTCTTGCCGATATCGCCGGGCTCTCATCTTGCCTTGTGCTCTGGTGTCCGGACCAGAACCCGGATCGGGATCCGCTTGCGGCATCGATCGCGCAGTCCTTGGGGTCGCGGTTTTGGATCGCCGGGGAATTGCATAAGACGGGGCTCGACGATCGCCACCGGGAGCGCCTCCATGCCCTGTCCGCGCGTCTGGCAAGGCCGGTCGTGGCCTGCGGTGATGTGCATATGCACAAGCGCGGGCGCCGCGCCCTGCAAGACACCATGACCGCCATCCGGCTTAAGACCTCGGTGGCGGACGCGGGATGGGCCCTGTACCCGAACGGCGAGCGGCACCTGCGGGACATCCCGGCCTTGCGCGCGCTCTATCCCGAGGCGTGGCTCGAGGAGACGCAGGTCGTGACCGCGGCCTGCCGATTTTCCCTGGAGGACCTCCGTTACCGCTATCCGCGTCAGGGCCGCAGCCCGCGCCATTCGCTTGTGCAATTGATCCGGTTGACGCGCGAGGGGCTGGCCATACGCTATCCGCGGGGCGTGCCGGACCCCGTGCAGTCCCTGGCGCGTCATGAGCTCTCCCTCATAGGGGAGCTTGCCTATGCGGATTACTTTCTGACCGTCCATGACCTCGTGCGGTTCGCGCGTGATCGCGGCATTCTCTGTCAGGGGCGCGGCTCGGCGGCCAATTCCGTAGTCTGTTATGCCCTGGGCATCACTGCCGTGGATCCCGCACGTCTTGAGGTCTTGTTTGAACGGTTCATTTCGCGCGAACGCAACGAACCGCCCGATATCGATATCGATTTCGAGCACGAACGGCGCGAGGAGGTCATTCAATATTTGTATGAGCGTTATGGACGTGATCGCGCCGCCATGACGGCAAGCGTCATCACCTATCGGACGCGCAGCGCATTGCGCGATGTCGCGAAGGCCTTGGGCTGCGAGGCCGCACTCGTGGATCGGCTGGCGGGTCTGCTCGGTTGGTGGGAGGGGGTTGATGTCTTGGAGGGGCGACTGGCCGAGCAGGGGATGGATGTGCGCAAGCCGCCCTTTCGTCAACTCATCGCCTTGGTGCGGGAATTGGCTGGCCGCCCGCGTCATCTCTCGCAGCATACCGGGGGCATGGTGTTGTCGCAGGAGTCCCTGACGCGGCTCATCCCCATAGAGCAGGCGGCGATGTCGGGACGGACGGTCCTGCAGTGGGATAAGGATGACCTGGATGCCTTACGTATCATGAAGGTCGATTGCCTGGGGCTTGGCATGCTGACGGCGTTGCGCAAGGCCTTTGCGATCATGCGCGAACATAAGCTTGGGCCTGGCGCGCTCTGGGAGATACCAGCCGAGGATCGCGCCGTCTACGAGATGGTGTCGGCGGCTGATACGGTCGGTGTCTTTCAGATCGAATCGCGCGCCCAGATGGCGCTCTTGCCGCGTCTTAGGCCGCGCACCTTCTACGATCTTGTCGTGCAGATCGCAATCGTGCGCCCGGGACCCATTCAAGGGAATATGGTCCATCCCTATCTGCGGCGACGCCAAGGGCGCGAGGCCGTGTCTTATCCGAGCCGGGACATCGAGGCGGTCTTGGGGCGGACGCTTGGCATACCGCTCTTTCAGGAGCAAGTGATCAAGCTTGCGGTGGTGGCCGCCGGCTTCTCGCCGGGCGAGGCCGATGCGCTCAGGCGTGCCATGGGGGCCTGGAAAAGGGATGGGGATCTGCAGGCCTTCAAGGGACGTTTTCTGGAGGGGATGCGTGGGCGCGGCTATGGAGAGGACTACGCGAACGATATCTATCGGCAGATACACGGTTTCGGGGCCTACGGCTTTCCGGAATCCCATGCCGCGAGCTTCGCGCTCCTGGCCTATGCCAGCGCCTGGCTCAAATGCCATGTCCCGGATGTCTATTTATGCGCCCTCTTGAATAGCCAGCCGCTCGGTTTCTATGCGCCGTCGCAACTCATAGCCGATGCACGGCGCCACGGGGTGCGTGTCCTGGCGCCCGATGTCCGTTCGAGCCAAGTCGATACGATTCTGGAGGTGGACGCTGGTGGTCGGCGTGCTGTACGTCTGGGCCTGGGCCTCATAGGGGGGCTTAAGCGCAAGGCAGCCGTGCGGCTTACGCAATTATCCCAGTCAGAGCGCTCCTCATGGCCGGCCTTGACACGCGGTGCGCGGCTTGCGCGGACCGACGGTTGGCATCTCGCTGAAGGCGGGGCCCTGGACGGCCTCTCAGGGTCGCGCCCGCAGGCCTTGTGGGGGAGCCTCGCAGCCCAAGCGCCGCTACCGCTTTTTGCTGATCCGGAGGAGGCCGAGGTATGGCGCCGTCCGGGCTCTCATGCCGGGGACATGCAGGCGGATTACCGCGCCCTGGGCTTTTCCCTGCGTGGCCATCCAGTGGGGCTTGCGCGTGCGCATCTTGGACCCGAGGTCACGTCGATTGCGGCCCTGGGGGGCGTAAGACCCGGCGCGCTCGTGACCATAGCCGGGCTTGTGATCAGTCGCCAGAGACCCGGTTCCGCCAAGGGCCTGATGTTTCTCTTGCTGGAAGATGAGACCGGCACTGCGAACATCATCGTGTCTGCGGATGTGGCGGAGGCCTTTCGGCCGCTTGTTCTGCGATCCGCCCTGGTGCGTGTGCGGGGCGTGCTGCAGCGCTCGCCCGACAAGATCCAGCATATCCACGCGCGGGAATTCCTGCGGATGCCGGGCCCATCCCCGACATCCGCGTAAGCGTTGCTGCTTCCTCAAAGTGCGCCGATCTCCATGGCCTTCTTGATGCAGGCCCGCCGGCTCTTGGTTCCCATCTTTGCGCGCACCGCGTCCAAGTGTTCCTCCACGGTCTTGATCGATATACCAAGCTCCTTGGCGATTCCCTTGTAGCTCGCCCCCTGAGCAAAGAGCGTCAGCACCTCCCTCTGACGCATGGTGATGTGGAACCTTGTCGTTCTCTTGTTTCCCACGAGACGTCCGATCTCGCGCGCGATCGATCGGGTTAGGGCGAGCTTCTCGTAGATCGGGCCCTCGGCGGCCGAGATGTCGAGGCATCCGACCAGGTCCCCATCCGAGCTTATGATGGGGGCCGCGGCGCACATCCAGTCGTGGAATATGCGACAGAGGTGCTCCTTGCCCTTCAAGACGACCGGACCCTGTGCGGCAAGCGCGAGCGCCACGGCGTTCGTTCCCGCGCTGCCTTCCGAAAGCGATGCGCCAGGGCGGAGATTGATCTCGGCGGCGCCTGCCACGATCTCTGGATGGGACCACAAACCCAATATCCGCGCCTCTGCGTTCGTCAAGATGAAAAGGTCATGAGATCCCTTGATGTCGCCCCGATATTCCTCGACCACCAGATGCCCGTAGCTGGCAAGACGCCCGTTTTGCTGGAGGAAATTCCGGGTTTCCCCTTCCCCAAGCGCGTCTCCTAGGCGTTTCTGGTCTTCAGGGACGTCGAACATCCGACATCGTTCGTATGACTCCGCAAGCAAGTCCGGCGGGATGAGGTCCGGAGCATCCGCTGTTTGCAAGTACTGTACTGATTTCCACATATTTCCCCCGCTTCCAGGTGAATGACAATGTCTGGGCACGGGAGGACCTGAGCCTTCTTGGCATCGGTACCGGATATCTTCCTATGCCCCTTCATGGGACAGGCCTTGAGGCCGCGCGCATACTATCGGCGGGGGATCACAATACCGTCAACCTGGAATAACGGACAGGTTATCGAAAAGAGCCATCGAAAATCCCGGTAAGTATCTGGAGATATACACAGGATATTAATGGTGTCGAGACAATCTAGGGCTTCAAGAGGGGCATGGTTCGTCCGTACCCTTCCAGGATTCACCTAACGCCATTTTATGGGGCGCCGAAAGCCGCTTAATGTGGGCCTCAAGGCGGCTCGCCGCCGCTCGGTCCGCGCAGGACGTGAACGCGAGCATGCGGCGCGGTTTGTTCATGCGGGTATAGGCTGCGCCCTTGCCTGTCGCATGTTCGCGATAACGGCGTGCGACGTCGGTGGTGATACCCGTATACAGGCGGCCGTTCTCGCATTCTAGGATATAGACGAACCAGGGGGGCGGCATCGGACGGATCTCGGCAGGCAAGGACTCTCGCGCCCATGGATCAGGGCAGTTGGGAGAGAGTGCCGCAGGAGGGCGCGCGCGGCAAGGCCCGCGGCGCCGCGCGGTCTTGATTTGGGTCAAGGCGCGCCCGGGCCCCCATCTGAAAAAGTCTGGCCATGGCGCCGGTTCCCGGCGCGCCCAGTGTCGGGCGGACCCGCTCATATGCCGGGCCCGTTCCGATGCCGTAATGAGCGATTTCGTAGGGGGTATGGAATGGCGGAGATCTCGGCTGGCAGTGCGCGCGTCTCGATCGATGAGGAGGGTTATTTGATCGATCCCGGGGACTGGAGCGAGCCGGTAGCCGAGGCGCTGGCGCACTCCGAAGGTCTGGTGTTGGGCGATGAGCATTGGCAGGTCATCCGCTTCATGCGGGGCTTCTTTGAAGAACACCAGGTCATCCCTGATGCTCGATTTACGATCCGTCACTTGGCCGATCAGGGGCTAGGCACCAAGGCGCGCTCACGGCTCTTCGAGCTCTTTCCCTACGGTTACGTCAAGCAGGCCTGTAAGGTGGCCGGTATGCGCCGGCCGCGCGGTTGGAGTACGGGTTGATCGGAATGTGCCCCACCCGGCCGTCATTGCATTGTCAGCCGCACGGCTTATCAAGGCAGGTCGGTCGTCCCACAGGGACTTCCTTCGGTCGTCCCACAGGGACTTCCTTCGGTCGTAGTGCGGACGGCATAGCCGTCCTGGGGTTTCCGGGTGGCGTCCGCTGCTGCTCGATGGACGGGCGGACGAGAGACGGGGGCGCGCCGCAGCTACCGTAAAGTACGATGGTGGCCAGAGCGATCCCCCACGGCGTCTTGCGTAAACCCTTTTTCGGCCCCCCCCGCGCGCGTCGTCGCGTTCTTGCGCCCGGCCGTGGCCCCGTATCACGGCCGGCGGCAGGCCGTATCCCTGGCGGCAAGTCCGAACTTGGCCTATCCGTGAGATCCCCGTTCCACCAGCGGTTGGCGCGCCCCGTCGCGCCATGCCGCCGCCGCATCACCATCCTGGTGACGCGATCTCCCAGGATGGTGATAACCACCCGTGCGCCCAATGCATGGGACCCGCCAATTCGCTAGAGCCCGCGCGTGGCCCGAGTTTTGCTCTGGAGAGTCGTGCAGGTCGTGGCGCGGGCTCGGTCCGATCGATGCGGGCACTACGGTGCCCACCGGGTGCGGGATGATGCCTTAAGGTCCCGGTCGGGCGCGGCTGCAGATTGACCATGAGTGAGGGGGTGGCGCGTGGATTTTTTCAAGAAATCTCTGGATCCCATCGTCGCGTTGGCGATCATCGCCGTGCTGGACATTTTTTTGTTCCTGATCGTCGGCGCTTGGACCGTGGGCGGCGGGGAGACCATGCTTGCGGGGCTGTTCGTGAAGTCCTTGGTGGGCGCCAAGGAGATGAACCGTATCCCGTTTTGGCATTTGGTATTCAAGCCAACGTGGGCCTATTGGAAGATCTACATTAGCCTCGGCATGGGCTTTGGCGCCCTCGTGAGCGCGATCCTGAGCAAGGAATTCTACTGGCGTGTGCCCAAGCATCTGTCGGAGTGGGTCATGATCACGATAGGCGGCCTGCTCATGGGGATCGGCATCCGCTTGTCTTTCGTCTGCAATGTGAGCACCTTTCTCGGTCTTACGCCGGAAATGAATCTCGGCGGCTATCTTGCGGTGAGTGGCCTTGTGATCGGCGCCTGGGTCGGAACGCTCGTGTACAAGAAGATCTTGGAGGCTTGACATGATCACAGTCTACGGACAATGCGCGGCGGCCTTCGTGTTCGGGACCACGGTGGGGGTACTCGTGCAACGCTCGCGGTGGTGCAACACGGCGGCCTTGCGCGACGCTATGCTCTTTAAGAGCTATCGCAACACTAAGGCCCTTTTGGTTGCCATGATGATCCTGACCGTGGGCTTTACGGCCATGATCAGTATCGGTAACGGCAATCCCATGCGTTTCGACGTCGGTATCAATCAATTCATCGGGCTCTTTCTCTTCGGTATCGGCATGGTGTTTGCCGGGGCATGCACCGTGTCATCCTGGGTCAAGACCGGAGAGGGCAATATCGGCGCCTTGTGGGCCCTGCTCTTTCTGATCGTGGGACTGTTTGTGTCCTCACTTGTCTGGTCCTTCTCGTTTTGGCCGCTCGCGGGACCCTCTATGACCGGACATGCCAACGCCGCGGCCTTGCAGTTGGGCTTTGCCGACGCCCTGACTTTGCAGCGCGATACGGGGGTGCCAGCGGTCGTATTCGGTGTCATCCAGGCCGGCGCGCTCTATGCCCTATATCGCCGGATTCTGCGTCGCGAGCGCGCTGCTCTCGCGCCCCAAGGACAGGAGACGCCGATTTCCATCGAGTACGCTGTGAGCCCCTCCGTAGGGCGCCCAGCTACGGTGGCCAACCCGGTATCGAGCGCACGCGATACCTTATCGACTTTGGGAGAGTGAAGTTATGGGTCTATTCAACCGCAAATCCCCCTCCTCCGAGGCTGCGACGCCAGCTGGGCAGTTGACCTTGGAGGATGGGACGGTGCTAAACATCAGTCGCGTCGTGGACGTCTTGGGCGATTCCTGTCCGCGTCCGCAGCTCATGACCAAGAAGGCCCTGGGCGAGGCGGTCTCGGGGGCCGTGATCGAGGTCAGGGTCGATAACCCGACCTCCATGGAGGCCTTGCCAACGGTGGTCGGGGCGGTCGGCGGCACGCATCTTGTCACTGTGAAGGCCGATCGTCATTGGCGAGTGTTCGTGCGCAAGAACTGAGGAGGGCCGTTCCATGTTGCCAATCGGTCAAAAGACTATGCTCGCTTTGGCGTCGCTTACCGGCTTCATGACCGTAGGGACCCTTGTTTATATGCTGGTGGCCCCGCCGGCCTCGCTCCATCGTACCCGCGACGGGGTCGCGTATTTCACGCCGCCTGTCATAAATCCGATCGATGGGGAAGCCCTGAATATCGCGCGCCTAGCCGCGTACTACAAGGGTAATGTCGCAGCCGGCCGGTATGCCGTGGAGAAAAGGCTGGTTGCCACCGGTGGCCGGCACTAGGAGGACTTATGGATCTCGATCTCCCGACAATTGCGCAAATCGTGATGTTCATCGTCATGATGTGTGTACTTTATATCGCTCTCACAACCGACGTGTTCTAGGCGAGGAGGCATTATGACGACCAAGGAAACGTCGCACGGTGGGGTGATGCCGGACGCGGGGTGTGCGCGAGCGCTAGGCGTGACGAAAACCGGCAGCGGGGCAATGACGCGATCCCAGATCCTGCTTTACTGCGGTTCGTGCATCGTTCTCGTAGTGATCGGTATATCGCTTCTGATGCGCATAGCCTCGGTCTCGCCGCAGTTCATGAAGCGCGCGCAGACCCCGCAGACCATGGGCCGCTTCGCGCCCATACCCATGGGTGGCCTCTATGGGACGGTGAGTGTGCGCGAGCTTGTGAATTACTACCTTGAGAATCCGCCACCAGCGGGGCGTCCAGGGTCGGCGCGGCCATTGCCGAAGGTCGGCGGCTGCTGACGGCGCATGCGGCAATCCTGGATGCGCAGGCGCACGGGCCCGTGGCCACCCTTGTGGCTTATGCCCGTATGCCGTGGCCTGTACCGCGGCATACGGTGGTCGTGGATACACGGCGGCAAGCCCTCTGTGTGCGGCGTTCGGTCGTAGGGGGGCTTTGTCTCTCGCCCGGCGTTTTTCAGGATCGATCGGGCGGACTCGTGAGCTTTCGTAACCTGCGCTGGCTTTTGGGGACGATGGGGCTTACGGGTTCCGAGACGGCCGTGGTGGCCGGGGATCATGGCACGGCGGAGGATTTCGTGGCGGGTCTTTTGTACCTCGCCGGGCAAAGGCGGGTGGAGGTCGTGCGGGAGCCTTTGACGGGCTGGCTTAGTCGTCATCCGCGTGCTGTAGGGACCGGTCGGACGCGCGGCGTCTTTCGGGAGGCCATCTACACCGCTTGGCCACGTACGCGTCTAGTGGTCTTGCGCCGCGAGCTTGCCGCGTCTTTGCATCACGGCCCGCCTGTAGACTTGGTGGACGGCCGCTTGACTGATCGTAAGCGGGGACTGCGGGCTGGTCAGCGCATACCGGGCGCCCGGTCCCGGCCCATGGCCTCGCTGGGGACAGGGATGGGCGTGGGACCTTTGCGTGCCGCCGGGCGAGGCGTTATCGCCTATGGCGAGGGCCCTTACCAGTCGGTGGCCTATTTCGCGCGGCTGCGGATGCTCGGGGTGCGGGCGCGGGTGTTCCTGGGCGGCTGGCGCGACTGGTCGGCGCACGCGCACGCCGCACGCGTGCGGCGACGGGGCGATTTTGCGGTACTGCCCACGCTGGCTGCAGCCGCGTTTAGTGTGGTTATCCTGATGTGGGCGTGGCGTAGGACGAGGAGGCGTTGATGGATATCCTGTTCTTGGTGTCACGGGCCGAATCGGCGCCGGTGTTGTCCGGCCTGCTGCGTGCCTGCGCGCGGCGTCAGATTCTCTGCGGAGTTTTCCTGACGGGTCCGGCCGCGGTGCTCGCCGGTAATCCCCAGATCGATATCGATTTGCGGGCGTGCACCCGCGTGGCGGTCTGCGAGTATTCCTGGGAGCGCTTCGGGCGCGGGTCTTGCCTCAACGCGCTCGGAAGCCAGACCGACAATAGCGCCATGGTCGCCTCGGCGCGACGCATCGTGAGCCTCTGAGTATGGGCGCGCAAAAGCACCTCGTCGTTCTGGGGCGTTGCGATCACACGGAGGCCATGCGCGTCGCCGCGGGATTGACGATATTCGGTCACACCGTGCGGCTGATCCTGATGACAGAACCGGTCGCCGACACCGCGGAGAATGCCTTACAGGTCGAGACCCTTGAGCTCGCTGAGGTGGCGATCGAGACCACTGTGCCCGATCAAGGGTTGCCCTGTCTCGATGTTGCAGGGCTAGGCGCGGCGTTCGCCGAAGCGGATGCCGTGATTTCGCTGTAAGGCAACTTAAGGGGCCGCTATGCGCATCGTTATCTTGGAGACCGGCCTGTTTCCGGATCGGCAGACCGTGGAAGGGGCCGTGGCGTGGCTTGAGGAGGACCTGGCTGCACACAGCCTGTCACGTCACGATGTGCGTGGGCATATCCTGACCGAGCAGGAATGCGATGGGCTGCTCGATGCCATCCTCACGGCCGATTTGGTTGTGACGGTGTGAGGGCGAACGCCGCGTCGCGAGGCCCTGCGGGTCCTACCCAGGGCGTGCGTCGCCGCATCCTTTTGGTGCTCTGCGTCTTGCTTGGACAGCCGATACCCATCGCCCTCGGGGCCGGTTTTCGCTTGGAAGTGGCACTCTTGGCGCAGGAGGCGCAGCGCGCGTATGTAGGCGCCAAGTCTCCGCGGCTTGCTGCGCGCATCCAAAGCGATCTTGGTGTGCTGGGGTTCGAGGCACGATCTTATTGCGAGCGGGCGGGGTGCGCCCCGGCCCCCATAAAGGCCCGCATAGAGCGCGCCCGTCGTGCCCTGAAGAGTGGGGCGATCAACATCGTATGGCGCGAGATGCATGCGCTGCGCGTCGCGTATCCTTTCGATCTCCGCGGCCTCGTGCCGCGGCATTCCAGCGCCCGGCGCCTACGGGAGGGCGCCTTTCTGTACACGCGCCTCTGTGCGGCCTGCCACGTCACGCCAGGCGCGGGCAATCCGGCCCCTGACCTCTTTGCGCTGGCGCGCCGCGAGGGGGCGGCTGATCTGGCGGTCGACATCCTGGCTGGTGTGCGGGGTACGCGGGAACGGGCCTACGCCGATCCCCTGAGTGATCGGCAGGTCGCCGCTCTTGTCGCCTATCTGCGGGCGCGCGCCTCCGGGCAAGGCCGGGCCCATCGCCCGCCAGAGGGTCATGCCGGCGATTGAGGGGTCTCCCGGCTGACCTCACCGGTCCGCGGTCCGGACGGGGTGTGCGGCCGCCGCCCATACCCCCGTGGCCGCAAAATCTCCGCCAAGGCCCCCCGTGCGCGGTTATACTCTTAGGTCATGGGCAACAGTACAAGGCAGGCATGGCTCAAGGCCATGGGCGTTACCGTCTGGGAGCGGCGCGACAGGCCCGCGGCGTCGCCGGAGCCGCTCTCCGAGGGCGCGGACGGCGATTGGGACCGATTGCGCGAGGAGATCCGCTCTTGCACGCAGTGTCCCTTGCATGTCGGTCGCACCCAAACCGTTTTCGGGGTGGGGCCCCGCAGTGCTTCGTGGTTTTTCGTGGGCGAGGCGCCCGGCGCCGAGGAGGACCGGCAGGGTGAGCCCTTCGTCGGACGCGCGGGACGTCTGCTCGATGCGATGCTGCGCGCGCTTGGGTTGGATCGGCAAGAGGTCTTCATCGCGAACGTCTTGAAGTGCCGACCGCCTGGCAATCGCGACCCCGAACCGTCTGAAGTCGCCTCCTGCCTACCCTTTCTGCGCACGCAGATTGCCGCCGTCCGGCCGCGGGTTCTCGTGGCGCTCGGCCGCTTTGCCGCCCAGAGTCTTTTGTCCACCGAGCAACCGTTGAGCCGGCTGCGCGGGGGCGTCCATGCGTATGATGGCATTCCGGTGATTGCGACCTATCATCCGGCGTATCTTTTGCGGCGCCCCGCGGATAAGGCGGCGGCGTGGGCGGATCTCAAGCGCGCGAGGGGGATCGTGCACCATGAGTAGCTGGCGATTGCCGACGCCTCCTGAACGGAGCGCTGCTCCTGCCATCAAGCTGCGTGCCATGCGCGCTGAGGATCTGCCGTTTGTCATGGAGGTGGAGCGGCAGGCCTATGAGTTCCCATGGACCGAGGGGATTTTTCGCGATTGTCTGCGGGTCGGTTACTGCTGCCGCGTGCTTGAGGACCGCGGGCGCCTCGTCGGGCACGGAGTCATCTCGGTGGCCGCCGGCGAATGCCATGTCTTAAATCTCTGCGTTCATCCGCGCCACCAGCGCCGTGGCCTCGGTCGTTATATGTTGAAGCATCTGCTCGATGTGGCGCGCGCCGGTCACGCCAGGGTGGCCTTGCTCGAGGTGCGGCGATCCAACAAGGGCGCTTATGCCCTCTATTATGCCCTCGGGTTCAATGAGATTGGGTTGCGCAAAAATTACTATCCGGCGCGGCGCGGACGCGAAGACGCTCTGGTCCTGGCGCGCGATCTGTAAGGGCCCTCAGCCGCGCGCAATGTTGCGTGAGAGCCAAGCGCCGAAGGCCGTGGCGATAAGACCCAGTGCCACGGATCCGAAGAGATAGGCGCCCCCGACAAACCATGCCCCGTGCTTGAAAAGATGCAGTGCGCCGAAGACGTAGGTCGAGAAGGTGGTATAGGCGCCTAGAAAGCCCGTGAGGAGGCCCGTGCGCAACTCGGGGCTTATGGTGATGCGCTCCAAGGTCTCAAAGAACAAAAAGCCCATCGCGAACGAGCCTAGGACGTTGATCGAAAGGATGTCCCAAGGGAATGGACCGCCTGCGATGCGTGCGACGATCACGGCCTGCAGGTAGCGCGAGATGGCTCCGAGGATTGCGAATAGGGCGATGAACCCCAGGGTTTTCAAGGCAAGCCCCGTCTGTGGGCGCGGCGTGTGACGCCACTCGATTCGCCGTCTGCGCCCAATGGCATGGCGATCAGAGGCATAGCGCAGACCATCTTACGGTATGTCCAGCAGGAATGAGTCCTTGCAGCTCGGCAAGCGCCGCGTCGACCACCTCGGGCGCGTCGAAGAATTCCACGATGAGCGGGAGGTGGGCTGTGATGTGTAGGAGGTCGGCCGCGTGGGTCTCGCCGTGCGCGCCAAATCCGGCGATCCCGCGGAATACCGTGACCCCATGGACTTTGTGCTGGTCATGGAGGATCGCAAAGATCCGCCCCATGAGGTCGCGGCCGTCCGAGTGGTCCCCCTCACGGATATAGATGCGCACCACGGCGATTTCTTTCATATCACATCCTCCGAATCAAAGATGGGGCGCCACGAACGCCCCGAGAAAGACGGCAGCAAGCCCCAGGGTGAGCGAGGCCGCAAGATAGCTTACGGCCCGGATCGTCTGCCCGTCTTCGAGCAGCAGCAGTGTCTCGAGCGAGAAGGTCGAGAAGGTCGTATAGGTGCCGATACCGCCCACGATGATGCCTGTACGCATGGCCGCACTCATATGTGTCACGTGGACGAACAGATAGGAGAGGAGGCCTATGAGAAACGAGCCCGCGACGTTGATCGAGAGCGTAGCCCAGGGGAAGGCCCGTCCAAAAAGGCGTTGTACGGCGAGGTTTTGGCCGTAGCGCAGCCAAGCCCCTAGTACGGCAAAACAGGCTATCCAAAAAAACGTCACCGTCCCTCCTCAGCGGCCGATGTATGACGGCTTGGGTCCTTGATGGGCCCGGAGATCAGTCGGTGAGCGTTCGACGCGAGGGCGAAAATACCCACATTTTCCGATTTCCGGAAACGGTAGGCATCATCAGCCGCGAGGGCGGTTATAGGGAGAATGCCATCTCCTCCAAAACGGCGGTGAGTCTACAGGGCGCACACGGCGGGCGCAAGCGCGACCCTCTTCCAACACGGGGTGAGCCTGGACGAGAGGGGGGCTTGTGTCTAAAAGGGATTGGAAACTACTACAGCGCGCTGGCCGTCGGTTGCGTCGTTTTGCCAAATTCGCCGAGATCCGCTCGCTCGCAAGGGCCGCGATCCGTATCTCTTGTTCGCGGGGCTTACGCCCCCGCTCATCGAAATCCCTAAGCCGCCGGCGCTTTTCCACCATCGTCGGCGCGTGCCAGGAGTCACCGGCCCTTGCGTCGAGGAGGTGGCGGTTTTTTGGGTAGTACCCCCGGTCTGCGGCTCGTGTCGCGCACCCTGAGTCCTTGAGCGCTGTGGCAACAGAAGATGGCGCTGCTCTCTTAGATTATATTGCGCAAGGACAACATTCTGAGTCGCGGCTTGGCGTCGCCAGTGAAGAAGATTGCCCGGATGTGCCTGCGTCACAGACCGCTCATCCTGACCTGGTTTAAGGCCAAAGGCAGCATATCGAATGGCGTTGTTGAGGGTCTGAACAACAAGGCCACACTAACCATCAGAAAATCGTTGGTTTCCGATTCCCGGGGATCCTGGAAATGGCGTTACACCACGTTTTAGGCAAGCTTCCCGAGCCAAAGCTTACCCACGAATTTCACTGAGGAGCCCGGCGCCTGCATTAACGGCTTGCGGGTGGATCTGCTCGACTGGTTCCGGCCTAGCTTCGCTGGCTCCGAGGCTGCCATTGGTGGGTTCCGGCGCGGTGAGGTGTGATAGTGTGATTTTATCCAAAATGAGGTCGGCGTGCTCTTTCAAACCCGGTTTTATACCGTGCCCAAGGGGTACGAGAAATAGCTGAGCACCTTCACGTCGAGCAAACTTCATGGCGGGAATGAAGTCGCTGTCGCCCGTGACCAAGACGATGACATCGACGTGGCGTTTGAGGGTGAGCGACGCTATGTCCAGACCAATGCGCATATCAACACCTTTTTGCTGGATGTCAGGTTTCAGGTCGGCCGCGCGCACGGTCATGTCGGACCCAGAAGCTCCGCTGAGGCGCTTTTGTGCGAGTTGCCAGCCGCGAAATGCCAATTCTCCGAGTCGAAGGGACACAAATGGAGTTTCCTTGAGCCGCTCAAACAAGGCCTTGTTCTGGCGCGCTAAGGACGTTGTCCCAAAATTCACCTTGCCGCCGTTCAGGGGTTTGTTCGCGCTTTCCTCGAACGGCGGGGCGTCGTAGTAGTAAATGCGGTGGAGTAGCAGGGTAGACAGCGCCGATTCTTCTTTGAGTGCCTTTAGGAAAGCGTCAAAGCGGGTGCCGTCCAACGGAGACCGTTGCGAGCCGAGCTTCCTTTTGAGGAAACCACCGTCAACGAGTATGGCGTAACGCCGCATCGGGCTGGCCTAATAAGGGTGGCCGCTTACGCGCGCGGAGCCCGCTTGTAGCGGAACCCTCTTGGATTGTGGCGCGCGGGCGGCCTGGTTTTTCTATACGATGCTTTCCAGGGCCTCAGCGGGCTTATCATCGCCCGTGTTGCTGAAGCCTACCGCCAGAAGGCAGGTTCGCTCACCCGGTTTCCCGAGGTTGGCACCTAAAAGCGTATGTTCTTATGCGAGATGTGTCAACACTCATTTCTTGACATCCAGCGGCGCCGGACCGGAGCCCCCTGCCCAGCGGGAGCGCTATGGCTTCCGCCTGAGGTGCTCGGGAGAGAGCCCTTCCATGGGACGGGAGGGCTCTCCCGGTTTCGCGAGGTTGACACCCAGAAGCGTAATGAGCCCAAGCCAGAGCTAGGCCACCCTACTGTGACCGGCCATTCGGCCGGCGATGCCGTTCGGGCATAAAGCAGGGTATCTCCCAAAGACCCGTGTGAAAATTCATGGCTCGGGGACCACAAACGCAATAGCCCCGGAGACCGGGGCTATTGCGGCTAACCGCATCCTAGACTGGAGATTTCCGGCCACGCGCACCATACGGTGACACTTCGGAATGCAAGGGCGCGGATTCAATATCACCGGATCCGCTCCCCGTGCCGCACGTGGCTTAGCTCCACGCGCTGGCGCATCCGTCGAGAAAGGCTAGCGCGTGAGGGCCGCGATCCGTGTCTCTTGTTCGCGGAGCTTGCGCTGGCGCTCCTCGAAATCCGCGAGTCGTCGACGCTCCTCCTCGACCACCACTGCTGGCGCGCGCGCGACGAAATCCGGCCGCTCAAGTTTGGCGCGAGCGCGTTCGATCTCGCGGTCGATCTTCTCGATCTCCTTGGCGAGACGGCGAAGTTCGGCGGTCTTGTCGATCAATCCCTCCAGGGGGACTAAGACGCGCATCGTACCCACGAGTCCTACCGCGGATTCGGGCGCCTTTCCACCCGATGGGAGCAAGGTGATGGCCGAGAGTCGCGCAAGCGCCATGATCGTCCCTTCGTTGGCACCGACGAGATCCGCTACGTCGCTTGCGCCGTCCAGCAGTACTGGGATGCGGGCGCCGGGCGCGATGTTCATCTCACCCCGGATCGTGCGCACGGCGCTTATGATGCCCATGAGTATCTGCATGTCAGCCGTTGCCCGGGGAACGATGCGGCTTGTGTCGCAATGCGGGTAGGGTGCGCGCATGATGGTAGGCCCGCCCCGGCCGCAGAGCGGCGCCACGCGATTCCAGAGGATCTCGGTGATGAAGGGCATGAGGGGGTGCAGGAGGCGCAGCGCGGTCTCAAGGACCCGCACGAGCGTGCGTCTGGTCCCTCGCGCCGTGAGAGGATCGGCATCGGCCAGGACCGTTTTCGACCACTCGACATACCAGCTGCAGTATTCGTCCCACACGAAACCGTAGAGGGCCTGCACGGCGAGATCGAAGCGGTAGACACTGAAGGCCTCTTCGACGGCCCGTTCGGTTTCCTGGAGGCGCGACACGATCCAGCGATCACCCACGTTGAGGGTGTAGTCGCCCTCGTTCCCGCAGTCCGCCTTCTCCGTATTCAAGAGCACAAAGCGCGTGGCATTCCAGAGCTTGTTGCAGAAGTTGCGATAGCCGTCGACGCGTGCAAGGTCGAAGTTGATGTTGCGCCCTTGGGTGGCGAGGCTTGCGAACGTCATGCGCAGGGCATCGGTTCCGTAAGACGGGATACCTTCGGGGTATTCGCGCTCGGTGGCCTTGCGAATCTCTTCGGCCCGGCCAGGCTGCATGAGGCCGGTCGTGCGTTTGGTGATGAGGTCGGGGAGGCTGATCCCGTCTATGAGGTCGATGGGGTCGATCACGTTGCCCCGTGATTTCGACATCTTCTGGCCTTTGGCGTCCAGCACGAGACCGTGGACGTAGACCTCCCGAAACGGGACGTCGCCCGTGAACTTGAGTCCCATCATGATCATCCGCGCCACCCAGAAGAAGATGATGTCGAATCCGGTCACGAGGACCTGGGTGGGGTAGAAGCGCGCCATGGCCTCGCTCTTTTCCGGCCAACCGAGCGTCGAGAAGGGCCAGAGTGCAGATGAGAACCATGTGTCGAGGACGTCGGGGTCCTGGGAGAGGGCGACATCCGCGGAGAGCCCATGACGCGCGCGTGCCTCCTCTTCGCTGCGTGCGACGTAGACCTGCCCCGACGCGTCATACCAGGCAGGGATGCGGTGACCCCACCAGATCTGGCGTGAGATACACCAGTCCTTGATGTTGCGCATCCATTCGTAATACGTCTTGTCCCAGTTTTCCGGCACGAACCGAATGCGGCCGTCCTCGACCGCTGCGACTGCGGGCGCGGCGAGATCCGCTGTGCGCACATACCATTGATCGGTAAGCCACGGCTCGATCACAGCCCCGGTCCGTTCGCCGCGCGGGACCTTGAGTTTATGGGCCTCGGCGCGCTCGAGGAGCCCCTCGGCCTCGAGGTCGGCGAGCACCCGCGTGCGCGCTTCCTCGCGACTCAAGCCGTGGTAGGGGGAGCCCGGCAGTTGGATGCGAGCGGCCTTATCCAGGATGTTGGTGAGTGCAAGCCCGTGACGCCGCCCGACCTCGTAGTCGTTGAAGTCGTGCGCCGGCGTGATCTTGACGCAGCCCGATCCGAAGGCCGGGTCCACATACTCGTCGGCTATGATGGGGATGTCCCGTCCTGTGAGGGGAAGTCGTGCGGTCTTCCCAACCAGATGCCGATAGCGCGGATCCTCCGGGTGCACTGCGACGGCTTCGTCGCCGAGCAGGGTTTCGGGGCGTGTTGTGGCGACGATCAGGTGGCCGCCGGAGGCCAGCGGGTAACGGATGTGCCAGAGATGGCCATCTTCCTCTTCGCCCGTGACCTCGAGATCGGAGACCGCCGTCTGGAGTTGCGGATCCCAGTTGACGAGTCGCTGGCCTCGGTAGATGAGGCCCTCGTCGTAGAGCCGCACGAAGACCTCGCCGACTGCGTGCGAGAGGCCTTCGTCCAGCGTGAAGCGTTCGCGCGACCAGTCCACCGAGGCGCCTATGCGCCGCAGCTGTTCGCTGATACGTCCGCCCGAGCGGCCCTTCCATTCCCAGACGGTCTGCAGGAACCGCTCGCGACCGAGGGCCGCGCGGCTCTCGCCGGCGGCCTCCAGTTGTCTCTCGACAACCATCTGAGTGGCGATGCCGGCGTGATCGGTGCCCGGTTGCCACAGGGTGTCGTCGCCACGCATCCTATGGTAGCGCGTGAGCGCATCCATGATGGTGTCCTGGAAGGCATGCCCCATGTGCAGGCTGCCCGTCACATTGGGCGGCGGGATCACGATGCAATACCCGGGCCCTTGCCCGGACGGCGCGAACACGCCGCTTGCCTCCCACTGAGCGTAAATGGTCTTTTCGATCTCTCCGGGCTCGTAGCTCTTGGCCAGGGTCTGCGAAGATTCAGTCATTTTGATGTCAGGTCAACTCTTGGAGGGCTTCAGTCAGGGCGCGTTCGAGGGCCGCCATCATAACAGGGTCGAGGGCCCGGTTCCCAGCCGCGCGCCAGAGGGCATCGACCCGCCGCGTGATCGCGGTGGCCCGGATCTGGGCGCTCAGGGCCGCACCCTTGGACGCCTCGAACAGGTCGGGAGTGGCGTCCTTTTCGGGGCGCGCCACGACTGCGCTCAAGGTCGGCAGGGGGGCACCGATGGCCTGCGGCCGCCCTTCGGGTCGCGTCGGGCTTGCGATCGCCGCGGTCAAAACTGGGATTCCATCGTCCCCCACTTGCGCATCGTTCTGGAGGTCGGCCGCGAGCGCCCGCAATCCAGCCAGGATATCCGGCAGCGATTCGCCCGATTCGCGGCTCACGGGAGGTTGTGAACGGCGGGCTCGAGGCCCTGCCGTCGGTAGTGACGGAACCGTGCGCGTGAGCGCTCCTTCTCGGCATCGGCGCCGCCCACGGGTTCGAGGACGCGCGCAAAGCCCGCGACCGAGGGCGGCGGGTCGGCCATCAGCGGGATCAGGACATCCCCGCCGTCGGGAAGCCGCGCGCCTATGAGCACGGGTTCTTGCGTGGCGCCTTCCGGGCCGTGCGGAATAAAACTCGTGTCGGAGAACGTCCAGAGCCTTTCGTCCCAGGCGCCGATCTCATCTTCCGGTACCCAAAGGAAGACGCGGTGCCCATGTTTGTAAGCCGTCTCCACGAGCTTCACGGCGAGTCCGTCGCGCACCGCATCTTCGCCCCCTAAGTAAAAGTCGACGCGGGTCATGCGGGTTTCGCGCGGCGCCTCAGAAATTCCACGAGCAGGGGGATCGGCCGTCCGGTCGCCCCCTTTTCCTTGCCGCTTTTGTAGGCGATGCCGGCGATGTCGAGGTGCGCCCAGGGGTATTTTTCGGCGAAGCGCGAGAGGAAACAGGCCGCGGTGATGGTGCCGGCTTCGCGACCGCCGATGTTGGCCATGTCGGCGAAATTCGAGTCGAGCTGCTTTTGATACTCCTCCCATAAGGGCAGGGGCCAGACCCGGTCGGCCGCCGCTTGGCCCGCCTGCTCCAGTTCCCGGGTGAGAGTCTCGTCATTGCCCATGAGACCGCCCGCTTGTCCGCCCAGAGCGATGACGCAGGCACCGGTCAATGTCGCGATATCGATGACCGCGGCCGGCTTGAAGCGTTCGGTGTAGGTGAGCGCGTCACAGAGGATCAGGCGACCCTCGGCATCGGTGTTCAAGATCTCGATGGTCTGACCGGACAGGCTCGTCACGATGTCACCGGGTTTGACGGCGCTGCCACCGGGGAGATTCTCGGTCGTCGGGATGACGCCGACTAGGTTTATGGGCAGCTTCATCTCCGCGGCCGCTTGGATTACCGCGAGCACGGTCGCCGCCCCGCACATGTCGAATTTCATTTCGTCCATATTGGCCGGCGGCTTCAAGGATATGCCACCCGAGTCGAAGGTGACCCCTTTGCCCACGAGCGCAAGCGGGGGGGCGCTGCCGTTTCCGCGGTATTGGAGGACAATGAGTTTGGCCGACTCGTGGCTGCCGCGCGCCACCGCCAGCAGGGCACCCATCCCCAGGGTCTGCATCTCGGCCTCTTCGATCACATTGACCTCGAGCCCGCCGCGTGCGCCGAGCGCCTGTGCCTGCTCGGCCAGGTAGGATGGTGTGCACATGTTGCCGGGGAGATTGGCCAGGTCTTTCGCCAAGGTGATCGCGCGGGCGATTGCGCGGCCCGCCGACAGCGCCTCGTTCGCGGCGGACCCGAGCGTGCCTGCGGCCCCGAACTGGCAGGATTGTGGGAGCGAGCGCGCATTCGCGCGGGTCTTCAGCCGGTCGAAACGGTAGAGTGCGTCCTCGGTGGCCACCACCGCCTGTTCCAGGGCCCAGGCCGCCGACCGGTCCTTGATCTCGATCATGGGCAGAAAGCTCGCCATGGTCTTTACATGCAGCTCGGACGCAGCCTGCGTCGCGCGCGCGACGGCCTCCTTGTACTGAGCGGGCTTGCATTCACCGGCTACGCCCATGCCGACGAGCAGCACGCGCTCGGCACGGCCGACCGTCCGCAGGAGCGGCAGCGTCTGTCCCGGTTTGCCTTCGATATCGCCGCGTTGCACAATGGCCGCAATCTCGCCGCCGAGGAGTCTGTCGAGGGCTGTCGCCGCCTCTGAGAGCCCGCGATTTTCGTGGATCGCCACGATGAGGCATTCCGTGGCCAATTGATCAGGAGCTTCTTGAGTGAGGGCGTATTCCATAGGTCTCGGGGGTCTCGGGCTATTTTGGGTTTTGTCGGCGCCTAAGGCGTCTGGGGTCATGATAAACCGCCTGCGTCGTCAGCAAAAGCCGTGATAGTCCATCGAGCCTTTTATCGCGAGGCAACACAGACCACGTTGCTCGTGACCCTGACGTTCCTGACCCTCTACCTTGTGGTCAGTCTTGTAAAGCTCCTGAGTGAGGCGGCAAGCGGCGAATTCCCGGCGCATATCGTGTTCCTGCTCCTCGCCTTGGAACTCTTGAAGAACCTGGCCATGATACTGCCGCTCACGGTCTTCATCGGGCTCTTATTGACGATGGCGCGCTGGTATCGAGACAGTGAGGTGACCGTGCTGGCGGCCTGCGGCATCGGTTTGGGGCGCATTCTGCGGCCAGCGATGATCTGGACCTGCGCCGTGGCGGCCCTGGTCGCCACCGTCGCCTTTTATCTTGCGCCGATGGCGGCGCTTTTGCTCCATAAGATCAAGCTCGAGAACACCTCGGCCTATACGGCGGGTATCATTCCGGGGCGCTTCAACCACACACGCAACGGCCGGGCGATCTTCTATGTCGAGCGGGTCGGCGCAAGTGGTCGCCTCCACAATATCTTCGTGAGCCGTACGCAGTTTGGAAAGGGCGGCGTACTCATCGCCAAGCGTGGCTATGAGTTCAAGGATCGGCGTAGTGGCGCGCGCTTTCTCGTGCTCTTGAACGGACGGCGGTACCAGGGTCTCCCGGGCCGCGCCAATTATCGCATCCTGCGCTATCGCACCTATGCGCTGCGGATCAAACGGCGGCCCTTTACGCCGCTTATGGCCGATCTGACCCGCGACGAGATTCCGACCTTGCGTCTTATGCGTTCGTCGGATCCGCGCGCGATCGCCGAATGGCAGTGGCGTCTCGCTCAGCCGCTGTCTCTGTTCATCTTGGCACCGCTTGCGCTCGTTTTCGCTTATACCGATTCACGCCGGGGCGCCTTTGCGCCACTCTTTGGCGCGGTGCTTGCGTATTTTTCCTACGCCAATCTCTTGAGTGTCGCGCACGCCCTGCTCGCGCGTGGCCACGAGCCTCTCTGGCTTGGACTCTGGTGGGTGCACGGCCTTTTTGCGGCGCTCGCGGCTTTGTTTTTTGCACGCCGGGCGGCCGGTAAGACGCTCCTGCCGCGCCGCGCCCTCCGTTGATGCGCCTTCTTTATAACTATATTGGGCGCCGCCTGATCATGAGCACGGGTCTCGTTTTGAGCGTGTTCGTGGGCTTGTTCCTGTTCTTTGATCTCGTGACTACCGTCGACCATATCCGTCATGGCGGTTTTTCCAGGCTTTTTGTCATCCTGATGCTTGGGGTCCCGGCCAAGATCTCCATGCTCTTTCCTATGTCAGCGCTGGTGGGGGCCACACTCGGCCTATCGTCTCTGGCCATCGACGGGGAATTGACCGCCATGCGCGCCGCCGGCGTCTCGGTGGGGCGCATCGCTTACGCGGCATTGCGGGCTGCGCTGGCACTGGGGTTGGTCGCGGCACTACTCGGGGATTTTCTCGGACCCAAGGCCGACTCGCTCGCGCGCCGCGCCCAGGCTCAGGCCGCCGGCATCGGCGGGGCCGTGAATGCCCAGGGGCTCTGGCTACGGGAGGGTCACAGTTTTGTGGATATAGGCGAGGTGCTACCGGACCTCAGCATCCTGCGGCTTACGATTTACCGTTTTCGCCATGGGCGTTTGGCGCACGAACTGTTCGCGGCGAGTGGCCGCTATCGTAACGGACGGTGGCGTCTGCGGGGCGTGTCCGAGACCGTATTCCAAAAGCAAAGACTGATCGTGAAGACCAGCCCCCGGGGATACTGGAAGGGCATAGCGCCCAGTCTACTCTCGGTCTTCGCGGTCAACCCGCATACCCTGTCTCTGGTCGATCTGTTCCGCTATATCCGGCATTTGCAGCGTAACCGGCAGGCCACACGGCATTATGAGCTGGTGTTTTGGTACAAGGTCCTGGCGCCTCTCACGACCGCCGCCATGGTGTTGCTGGCGGTGCCTTTTGTGTTCCGTCACGGGCGCCAAGGGGGGCTTGGCTTTCGTTTATTCACAGCGGTCGTGCTGGGCCTCATCTTCTACGTGTTCAATCGGGGCTTCGGCGATCTCACGCTGCTCTATCACTGGCCACCCCTGCTTGGGGCAGGCGTTCCCACGTTAGCGCTAGGCCTCGCTTGTCTGTGGTTTTTGGCGCGCGTGGGCTGATTTCGGCATGAACAGGACGCGGGTCCCGCTCAGACGGTCATGCAGGCACTGGGATTCGGGATCGATGAAGATCCAGAAATAGGCGCTACCAAAGAGGGCGAGCAGGGCGGTCGCGGCGAGATAATCGCCACGGAAGGAGAGCGTGAGACCTTCGACGAGTGCTACCCACCAGGCGAGCGCCAGGACATAGCGCGCGAGCGCGCGACCGATACTGAGGCGCCCGCGCGCGCCCCGTACCGTAAGGCCCCAGGCGCGCATGCCTTGGGTCTGGCCGGACTTAAGCCAGGCCCGGCTGAAGTAGATGAGGCCAACCACCGGCAGATAGCCGCGCAGGATGTCCTGCAGCAGCGGGCTTTGCGAATCATGAGCCACGGTGAAGGCGATGGCGAGTGGTGCCGCGGCTGCCACCCAGAGGGCAAACAGGAGAAGCGCATCGTAAGTATTCGCAGCCAGACGCCGAAGCAGGGCGCTTGTGCGGCCAGGAGGGGAACCAACAGTCTCGGCCGTGTTCAAAGCGTAATCAATCCGAGAGAAGCGAAGGAGGTAGGCGGCTCCGCTTGACCAACACCGGGTTTATGCACAGGGTTACGCACCATTTTTGTCGATATCTTCCTGTTTGTCTCA
This sequence comes from Pseudomonadota bacterium, assembly GCA_021784755.1. Classification (GTDB taxonomy): domain Bacteria; phylum Pseudomonadota; class Gammaproteobacteria; order Acidiferrobacterales; family Acidiferrobacteraceae; genus Acidiferrobacter. The sequence goes on along the minus strand of JAJYHM010000027.1, from coordinate 30,300 downwards.
GAGGCGCCTCACACTGTACGAGGCGCGTTGTTTGCGTTACCCTTGCGACCGGCTCGTGGCCATAAGTGGCGCTCTCCTCGGGTCGTTTCAAGTTTCCGCTATATAGGGGTGCAGTATGGTATCAGGTGTTTCGCTGAATCTCATTGAGCTTGGTCACTTCGCGGCTTATCTTGCGTTTTTCGTGGCTATTACCCAGGCCTTGGCGCCTCTCGCGGGCCGGGCTTTCAAGATCCCGGGTTTGCGCGTTGTGTCCATCAATGCCGCTCCGCTCCTGTTTCTGCTGACGACCATCGGGGCCCTGAGCATCGTCTATTCGCTGCTCACGAATAATTTTTCGGTCCTCTACGTCGTAAACAACTCCAATACGCATCTACCCGTCTTTTATAAAATCGCGGCCTTATGGGGTGGTCATCGCGGCTCTCTGTTTCTCTGGGTCTGGATACTGACAGGCTACACCGCGGCTGTCGCCTATCATGGCCGGTCGCGCTACCCGGACCGCCTCGCGGTGATCATGGCCGTACAGGGTGCACTCATCGCAGGCTTCTACGGCCTCATTCTGTTCCTCTCCGATCCGTTTACGCGTGTCTTCCCGATTCCGCCGCAGGGCCAGAACATGAACCCGCTGCTCCAGGATCCGGGCATGGTCATCCATCCGCCCATGCTCTACATGGGCTATGTCGGGTTTTCTGTCCCCTTCGCGTTCGCGGTGACCGCGCTTCTCACCAATTGGCGGAGCGAGCTGTGGATCGGATACACACGCCGCTGGGCCCTTTTCGGCTGGGGGTTTCTGACCGCCGGCATCATCTTCGGTGCGTGGTGGTCATACTATGTACTCGGTTGGGGCGGCTATTGGGGATGGGACCCGGTCGAGAATGCCTCGTTCATGCCCTGGCTCATGGGCACCGCCCTGATCCACTCGATCTCGGTACAGGAGCGGCGTCGCATGCTCCATACCTGGAACATCTTTCTTATCATCACGACATTCGCCTTGTCGCTGCTCGGCACCTTTTTGGTTCGATCCGGCGTGCTGGCCTCGGTGCACACCTTCTCGGCGGCGCCCGGACAGGGCATCTACTTGCTGACCTTCATGGTGATCGTGTTGACGCTGGCCTTTGGGCTCTTTCTCATTAAAGGCGGCTATCAGCAGGCGGAGGAGTCCTTTGTCTCGCCGCTCTCCCGTGAATCCATGTTCATCTGGAACAACGTCATCTTTACCATCGCTTGCGCGTCGGTGATGTTGGGTACGCTCTATCCCTTGTTCCTGCAGGCGGCGACGGGCGCGCGTATCACCGTCGGTCCTCCGTATTTCGATCTCGTCATGGTGCCGATCTTCCTGGTCATGCTGGCCGTCATGGCCATAGGACCGCTTGTCTCGTGGCGTAAGGCCAACCTTCCGAAGCTGCGTGGTCGTCTGGTGGTCCCGGCGCTCGTAGGCGTGGCGTTCGCTGCGGTGGTGGCGGTCGTCTGGGCCCCCGTCTATTGGACGGCGCCCGTGGCGGTAGGGCTCGTGGCCTTCGTCGCCGTCAGCATCATCAGCAATGTAGCGCGGGCCGTGAGTCAGCGCCGCAAGCAGCACCATGAGGGTGTGGGGCGCGCGTTTACCAGCACGGTTCTTGGTAATCGCCGCCACTACGGCGGCATGGTCGTCCATATGGGTATACTCGTTATCACCATAGGTCTGGTCGGTTCCGGGCTCTTCAAGACCAGCAAGCTTGTGATGATGGCCCCGGGCGATGTGCTGCATCTCGCGCATGAACGTGTCCGCTTTGACGGCACGCGCAATGTTCGCGGTCCAGACTATAATGCGGTCGAGGGGCGCCTTACCGTGCTGAATAATGGCGCGAAGCTGTATCCCGAGCAGAGGGTCTTTTTTGGGAGCCCGATGAAAGTCGAGCGGCCAAGCGTGAATTCGACCCTACTGCGTGACGTCTATGTGGATATCGGCGATCACCAGAACGGCAAGTGGGAGATCCATCTTTTCATCAACCCACTCGTGAACTTCATCTGGACGGGTGGCGGTATCGTGATCGCCGGTCTTGCCTTCTCTTTGAGCGATTACGCGCGACGTCGCAAGCGCGTCGTCGTAGCCTCCGAGGTCGTGGCCAGCCAGTCATGAGACGGGTCGCAGCTTTGGTGGTCCTGTGGGCATGGCTTGGGCCGTGCTTTGCGGCGACGATCGTTCATGAAAACGCTGTGCGTCGCCAGGAAATCGCGATCGCGAAGAAGCTGCGCTGTACCGTCTGTCAGGCCGAGTCGCTCGCTGTCTCGCAAGCCGGCATAGCGCAGGACATGCGCAAGCTCATTCGCGAAAAGCTGCGGGCCGGGGAGACGCCCGCGCAGATTCGCAGCTATTTCGTGAAGCGTTACGGCGACTACATCCTGCTTAAACCCCCCTTCGATCCGCTCGGTGCCATTCTGTGGATATGGCCGTTCGCGTTGGCCGCGGCCTTCGGCGGGGTTGCTATCGCGGTGATGCGGCGGCGCGCTCGCGCGCCTATGCCACCCTCTGCCCCCGAGCTTGGACCGGAAGACCAAGCCCGTGTTGAGGCCCTTACGCGTCAGGAGTAGCTATGTTTATTATCGTCATATTGGCGGCCTTTCTTGTCTTATTTGCCGCTTGGTTCCTTACTCGTCCCATGAAAGGGTGGGCTGCGGCTGAAGGGGGCCGTATTGCGCTCGAGTTGACCCGCGAAGAGACCCTGAAGCAGATCCGTGAGATCGAGGCAGATCGGACCGATGGGCGCATCGATGAATCGGTTGCTCATGAGGAGACGGCTCGCCTGAAGTACGCGCTCGCGCAGACCTTGCGGGCCTTGGAGGCCGAGACGGGCGTGGCGTCAGGGCCATCGGAGAAGCTGCGCCGACGGGGCTTTGTGCTCGCGGGGTTGCTCGTGATCCTGACGGTTTTTGCCGCGACCATGGATTATTGGCAGAACAAACCCGCACTTTTGACCTTCGCCACGCTCAATTCGAAGGGGCAGATGCGTGGCGTCCACGGTTTCCCACCCATGGTGTTGAGCATGGTCGCGAAGCTGAAGCGTCACTTGGTCCGCCATCCGCGCGATACGGCGGGCTGGCTTGAGCTTGCGCGCGCCAACGTCGTGTTGGGCAAAGCGAAAGGGGCGCGCGATGCCTACGCCCACGCCTACAAGCTCGCCCCGGATGACGAGACCGTGCTCGCGAATTATGCGTGGCTTCTTTATTCCACGAATCCGTCCCAGACCACGGGGCTTGTACACACCTTGTTCGAGCGCCTCTATAAACAGGATCCGCGCCAGCAGGATGCCCTGTGGTTCCTCGGGCTTGCGTCCTACAACCAGCATCATTTCCATAAGACTTTGAAATATTGGGCCCAGCTCGAAAAGGAATTGCCCCCGGGCAGCAAGGCGCGTAGCGGGGTGCAGACGGCGGTCAGCAAGATTCGGATCATCATCGCCGCCGAACACGGGCGGGGGGCCGCAACTGCCCCGCAGGGCCCGGGCAACGGTACTGGGAAGCCCGCCGCCCCATGAGTGAGGGCTTGTTCGCCGTGCGAGGATTGTCGTGCATGCGCGGCGATAGGACGCTTTTTGCGGGGCTGTCACTCGACCTCGCGCCGGGTGAGGCCTTGCATGTCCGAGGGCCGAACGGGCTTGGTAAGACCACTCTGCTGCGCGCGCTTTGCGGGCTTTCGCGCCCCATGCGCGGCGAGATCCGTTGGCGGGGTCAGAAGGTGTCGGACCTCGGCGAGGAATTCACCGCGGAGGTGGCCTATGTCGGGCACCTGAACGGCATCCAAGGGGATCTCACCGCATCGGAAAATCTGCGGCTTACAAGCCAGATCTTCACGCGCCGTAAGCAACAAGGGGTGAGTGCCGGCGAGGCGCTCGAGCGCGTCGGTCTGCGCGCGCAAGCCGACCGGCCGGCACGCCACTTATCCCAGGGCCAGAAGCGCAGGCTTGCGCTCGCGCGGCTGCTCGTGTTGCGCCGCCCCTTGTGGGTACTCGACGAGCCGTTCACGGCGCTCGATATGGCCTCGGTGGCGAGCCTTTCGTGTCTGATCGGAGAACATATGGCGACAGGCGGGCTCGCGCTGATCGTTTCGCATCAGGCTTTCGATCTTCCAGGGATTCGGGATTTCGAGCTTGCTCATTACTGTAAGGCGCGTAAATGATGGCCGGATTGCTGGGGGCGATGCGTGCGGTGTTCGTGCGCGAACTGCTGGTGTTCTGGCGGCGCAGTACGGAGGTCATGACGGCGCTTGTGTTTTTTGTGATCGTCACGACCTTATTCCCGCTTGCGATTGGGCCCGAGCGCCGTGAGCTCATGCTGGTGGCCCCCGGCGTACTGTGGGTGGCGGCGCTCTTGGCGACCACCTTGTCGCTCAACCACCTGTTCGCGAGCGACTATCAGGACGGGAGCCTGGAGCAGATGCTCATGAGCCCCTACCCCTTGTCCGCCATGGTGTTCTCCAAGATTGCCGCGCATTGGGTGCTGACCGGGCTGCCGCTCGCCTTGCTGTCACCCTTGCTCGCTATCCAATTGGCTCTACCGATGAAGGCGATCGGCACCCTCGTGGGGTCGCTATTATTGGGGACGCCGACTTTGACCTTGATCGGCGCCGTGCCCGCGGCATTGACGCTTGGCGTTCGTGGCGGGGGCGTGCTGGTTTCCCTGCTGGTTTTGCCGTTGTATACTCCGGTCCTGATCTTCGGTGCCGAGGCGGTCGCTGCGTCAGCAGGGCAAGGCTTCGCGTCGGTTGCGCATTTATCGTTACTGGGGGCGTTTTTGGCGCTGGCTTTAAGTTTTGCCCCATGGGCGAGTTCAGCAGCCTTGCGTGTGTCACTCGATTGATGAAGTTAGTCCATAAATACGGCGCGCCCAAGCGGTTCTATGAACTCGCTGGCACTGTGGTGCCGTGGCTTGCGGCACTTACCACGGTGTTGATGGTCGTGGGGCTCTATCTGGGGCTTTTTTGGGCGCCGCGCGATTACCAGCAGGGCAATGCCTACCGCATCATGTTCGTTCATGTGCCCAACGCCTGGATGTCGATGATGGCCTACGTCGCTATGGCGGTCTTTGCGGCGGCGGGTTACATCTGGAATATGCGCCTTGCCGACATCCTCGCCAAGGTGACGGCGCCGCTGGGTGCCTCGTTTACGCTCACGGCGCTTGTTACCGGCTCCTTGTGGGGTAAGCCTATGTGGGGTACATATTGGGTGTGGGACGCGCGGCTCACGTCGGAGCTCATCCTGTTCTTTCTGTATGTGGGGTACATGGCGCTGCAGGCGAGCATCGATGACGCCCGTAGGGCCGCGCATGCGAGCGCCATTTTGGCGATCGTGGGGGCTGTGAACGTCCCCATCATCCATTATTCAGTGTATTGGTGGCATACGCTGCATCAGCCCGCCTCCCTGACACTGACCAATCAGCCGAAGATTTATATCACGATGTTGATTCCGCTGATCATGATGTCGCTCGCCTTCACGTTTTTCTATCTGACCATGCTTTGTGTGCGCGCTCGCAGCGAGATTCTCTGGCGCGAACGGAACACGGATTGGGTTCGTAAGCTCGTTGGGTCGCGGACATGAGCCTCCCGGCGTTTCTGCAGATGGGGCGGTTTACGGTATTCATCTGGAGCGCTTACGGGTTCACTGCCATCGTGGTTGTCTGGAATATCGTGCAACCGTTGATCCAGAGGCGGAAAGTGTGGGAGCGGCTGCGCCGTAACCTGGACGACGGCGAGGAGGAGATTCATGAGGAAGCAGAATAAAAGACTCTTGTTCGTCCTGATCGGTCTTGCGGGCGTAAGCGTCGCGGTATGGCTCGTCTTGTCGGCCTTCCGCCATAATCTCGTGTTCTTCTACTCGCCGACACAGGTCTTGGCCGGCAAGGCGCCCAGTCACGGCGTCTTTCGCCTTGGCGGCATAGTCGAGAAGGGGAGCATTAAGAAGGATGGCCTCAGAACGACGTTCACGCTGACGGATCTGCGTCATAGCATGGTGGTCCACTATAAGGGCATCCTTCCCGACCTCTTTAGGCAGGGGCAGGGTGTGGTGGTGCAGGGACGGCGCGATGGCGCGACGACCTTCATGGCAAGCCAGGTGCTTGCAAAGCACGGCGCGAATTACATGCCGCCCGATGTCGCGGCCGAACTGAAACGCTCCATGGCAGCGAAGGCCAAGGCGGCACTCTCGTGAAGAAGTTTCTGATTCCCGTCGCGCTCTTCATTGCGATCGGGATAGCGCTTGGGCGCGGTCTGTTCCTGAATCCGACCTATATTCCGTCGCCGCTCATCGGTAAGCCCATGCCGCAGTTCTCGCTACCCTTCGCGGCGAACCCGAAGACGGATCTTAGTAATGCCGACCTGAAGGGTCATGTGACGCTCCTGAATATCTTCGCCTCGTGGTGCGTGAGCTGCAAACAAGAGATGCCGAACCTCATGCGTCTGCACGCTCTCCACCTCGTGCGTCTGGTCGGTGTCGATTACAAGGACACGCCCCATGGCCTCCACCATTACCTGAGCGCTTTCGGGGATCCGTATTCGACGATCGTGACGGACGAACGAGGCATGACCGCGATCAACTGGGGTATCTACGGCGTCCCTGAGACCTTCGTAGTCAATAAGCAGGGGATCATCGCCTACAAGTTCGTGGGCCCGATCAGCTATCGGAAGCTGCACTCCAAGCTGATTCCCATGGTGAAGCGTCTGGAGGCACAGCCTGCCTGAGTGGGGCTGCGGGCGCTCAGGGCTCTGCCCGGGCACGCGCATTGACGGGGCCTCTCTGGCCTGACGTAAGTGCGCCCCGCGCGAAACACACCCGGTCCCTGGGGGCAAACCCATAGCTTCAGTCTGCGGCCTGGGTGTGGTACGCCTTCCGTTCAGCGCAAGGAGGTCACACCCGGCTCGGCTATGGGAGCGAACACGTGCACGTCGACGCGGCGACCGTCGGGGCTCGCGAGCAAATGGAGTGGCCCCCCCGAGAAAACCGCCTGCCAGAAGGCTTGTTGCAAACCCTCATTGGAGCAATGGAGCCGTTTCATCTGACGGACCCGCCCGGCCGGCGATAGCGTGAGTACCGCACTACAGACCCCGGTGGGCAACATGACGGGATGACCGGTGCGGCGTATGGCCGTCCGCTCCATCGCCAGCCGCACTGCACGCAGGCGGGCGGCCACGACCATGCCAGCGGAGGCGCGCTGCGGCCCCCCAAAGGCGCCCGCGCCCGACGGGGGCACCGGGCGGCCGGCTGTCGACGCTTGCGCCACCTCTGCCGCGACCGCCGCTTTGATCTGGCGCTTCAGTTGCCGTCCTGCCGCCGTCCGCTTGAGATTGCCGCTACGCATTTGCGCGATGATGACGGCGCGCCACTCGCCGGGCGTGGCCCCCAAAAACGCCGACGTGAGCCGGCAGAGGCGCGGTGCGAATCCAGGACCGAAGAGGGTTTGCGGGCCCATCGCAAACCTTTCCCTTAAGGTGCGGGTGCACTGGATACGCAGGTGAGCCAGAAAGGTCGGTGGCGGATAGTCGTGCGGGAGACCCGATTCCGGGGCCCCCGCCCGACAGTAGCGGGCGGGGGCCGGACAGGTATTTTGAGGGATTAACGATCCGGTCAGGGCAGCGTGTGCCGCCACGGTAGCCCATAGCAATACGGGCCCAATGAGTATCGGCGTGATGCGCATACCCCTCCCTCGCCGCGGGCGCGGTCTTTTGATTGAAGCATAGGCGAGGCTAGAGCTGCCGGCAAGGAGGTTTCGGGGCATGGGCAATGGATTAGAATAGGGGCTGTGTCGTGCGGCAGTTCGGGTAGAAACGGCCTGGGCGCAGGGCCGGTTTCGGGGCGGGGCTTACCGTGGAGACCAAAGGAGGCGTGGATGGCAGCGCACGAAGGAGGACCCCGGGGTCTTTTAATAGGCGAACTTGCGCGGGCTGCGGGGATCTCGGTCGAGGCGGTGCGTTTCTACGAGCGGCGTGGTTTGATCGAGCAGCCACTCCGACCTTACGGCGGGGTGCGTCGCTATTCCGAGGCGCTGGTACGGCGTATCGAGTTCATAAGGCACGCCAAGTCGCTCGGCTTTACGCTCGCAGAGGTGGGGGAGATGCTTGCGTTTTCGGGTGACGATCCCGCGACCTGCGGCGAGGTGCAGCGCATGGCGCAGGGCAAGCTCGCGCTTTTGCGCGAGAAGCGCGAGGCCTTGCGGTTCATGGAGTCGGTGCTCGAGACCTTGCTCGAAGACTGCCGACGTCATGCCGATGACGCGGGCCACTGCCCCATCCTCGAGGCGGTCGAGGAGGGCATAGGCACCCCAGGCGTACCCCGCACGCATCGACCATAGCGGGCTATTTCGCGTATTGGAAGCCCGCGCGCTCCAGTTCAGGGAGCGTCCCCACGATCCCCGGGGTGAGGACCACGCCGGGGATGAGGTGATTGGTGAATTCCGCACCCATGCGTTCGTGGCTCAGATGCTCCGGATTTACACCCTTCCTATGTAGCTTCATAGTGAGCTCCCAGATCTCGTTATGGCAAGCCAGGAACACCGCGCCTCGCTCTTGCAGTACCGGGATGCTGTTGTCGTACGGTGAATACACACCCTGCGCGTCTTCATAGTCCCGGGGATCGGCGTGTGCGGCCGCCGATTCCTTCACAAACGTGTCGGTCGGGGCCTTTCCTTTTGTGAGCTTGCCGAGATGGTATTTGTCCCAGATGAACGTATCGTAGAGCGCCAGATGTGCGGATCCATGGGTCGCCGAAACGCATAGGAAGTCCGGGTGGCGGAAGGACCATATCTGTGTATTCATGGCATTGCGCATGAGGTTAAGCCACGGGCTTCCGATGGCCGTGTTGTCCCACACCTGGCGCACCCCGGCGCGGTAGTGCAGCAGCAGATCCAAGGCCTCGCTATCCCAGTCGCCGCGGTCTGTGAGGATCATGGGGACGGTCTTGAAGTCGCGGCGGCGCGGCGCGCGCGCCAAGGCCTGGGTGAGTTCGCGTAGACCGCGCGCTCCGCGCGGTTCTAGGTCCGGCGGCGACAAGGCCCGGGCGCTTGCGCCGCCCGCCAATGCCACGCCCATCGCCGAAGCGCTTGCGCGCCTGAATAACTCCCGTCTCGTCAGCATGGCCGGCCCTCCTTGTTCGCTGTTATGGTCCCCTGCAGTAGTCCAGGACTATAAGCCTGGCGGCCGTCTGCGCGGCAGTGCATAAAGCCGGAGGTGGGCCTAGGGAGCGGCTTCATCCGCCAGATCGAAGCCTCGTCTGTCAGGGGCATGGCGCAGATCATCAGGGGTGTCGACATCTTCGAGGACGCCCGCATCCAGGCACTGTACCTTGACCACAAGATGGCGGTGCGCCTTGATCAGCGCGAGCGCCCCGGCATCGCCGGTCAAGGCGCCAAGTTGTGGCCCGAGCGCCCGGCCGAATCCCACGGGATGGCCGCGGTGGCCCCGGAAATAGGGTGCTGCGATGATGGCGCCTGCACGCAGCTTGGCAGCCACTGCTTGCGCGGTCTCGGGTCTTATGTATGGCATGTCCGCAAGTGCCACAAGCCAGCCCGTCGATCCGCCGGTTACGCGTATACCGAAGGCAAGCGACGCACCCTGGCCATTGTGCGTGTCGGGGCAGCACGCGATCTCGAATCCCGCTTGCCGCAGTTGCGTGGCAAGCGCGAGATCATCGGGCTTTATAACCGCCACGGCGCGATCGACGGCGGCACGTAGGGAGCGCGCGCTATGAACGGCGAGCGGTGTACCGTCGCTCAAGGGGTGGAGAAGTTTGGGAGATCCGAAACGCCGGCTACGTCCCGCCGCCAACAGTAGTCCTGTAATCATGGAATGAGGGCCTCGTGGTCGATAGGGTTTGACAAACGGTAGGTTGCCAATGGCAGTTCGCGCCGCTTTTCGGCAATGAGCGCCGCTGCAATCGCGACGGCGATCTCTGTGGGCGTGCGGCTATGGATGGCGATGCCCGCGGGCCCTTGGATACGCGCCACGGCTGCGGGGTCGACGCCGAGCCCCAAGAGTCGTGCACGTCGCCTGAAGTGGGTGTCCTTGGACCCGAGGGCCCCTACATAAAAAGCCGCGCTCGGTGCCGCCTCCCAGAGGGCCAGATCGTCGAGACGGGGATCGTGGGCAAGCGCCAGGACGGCCATCCGGCAGTCAGGCTTCATGGATGCGACCGCATCGTCGGGCATGGCCGCGGTCACCGTGGCGAGGCCGTGGGGGAAGGTGGCGCGCAGCTCAGTGCGGGGTTCGCTGACTGTGATCGCAAAATCGAGGGATTGCGCTATGAGCGCAAGCTCCACGCTCACGGCTCCGCCTCCCACGAGTAGTACGCGCCACGTGGGGCCATAGGCCCCGCGCCAGAGGCGGCCCGTCCACAGGGATTGCGCACGCGGGGGTGCGGGGTTCAGGGTGTATGCGCCGCTTTCCGCGTCTACGATGCGGTAAACGCTCGTACGCATGGCCATGGCTGAGCGCCACGCGTCGAGATGGCTGGGATCGGGGTCGTTTTCGACCAGGAATTCCACGCGCCCGCCACAGGGCAAAAAGAGTCCGTCGGCGCCGCTTGCGGTCTCGACGCGCGGCCGCGCTCCTGAGATCCTGCTCATGCGATCCCTGATCCATGCCCCGAGGCAGGTCCCCGCGAGGGCGCCTGCTTGGTCGCCACGCGCGTTGATCGCGTACAAGGTTCCGATCTCCTGTGGCGCCGAGCCGTAGGTATGGACGATGGTCGCGAGCGTCACGCCCAGTCCTTGCGCGTGCCAATCGCAGAGGGCGTCGAGAACGGCGAGATCGCCGCGGCGCACAGTCTCAAGCATGGCTCAGGATCGCGGGGAAGGGGAGTGTGCGCACGCGGATTCCGCTTGCGACGAAGATCGCGTTGGCCAGCGCTGGCGCCACCGGCGGTACCGCCGGCTCGCCCAAGCCTTGCGGGGCGCGGACGTTTTTCAAGAAGTGGACATCGATGCGCGGCATCTCGTCCATCCGCAAGAGCGAATAGCTGTCGAAATTGTCTTGTTGAATACGGCTGTTTTCCACGGTGATGGGCCCCTTCAAGGCCGCCTGCAGACCGAATACGATGGCGCCCTCGATTTGGGCGCGTGCGATATTCGGATTGACCACGAGCCCGCAATCGCACACGCACACGAGGCGGTCGATATGGAGCTTCCCTGACCGTATGCTGACGGAAGCGGCCTGCGCCATGCTAGTGCCGAAGGACCTATGGACAGCAACCCCGAGGCCCTGATCGCGCGCGTGCGGTCGGTCCCAGCCTATGGCGCGCGCCGCGGCCTTGAGCACGCGGCGTTGTGCCGGTTCTGATGCGAGGAGGGCGTATCGCAACGCCAACGGGTCGCGACCCGCGGCGTGCGCGAGTTCGTCCAGAAAGGATTCCTTGACGAAGGCGGTATAGGAATCCGCCACCGAGCGCCAGAATCCGACCGGAACTTTCGGATCGCGTTCCACGTACCCGATCTCGATGTGGGGGATGCTATAAGGCATGCCGACGGCACCACCCACGGCGGTCGGGTCGACGCCGCCTTTTATGGCCGAGGGATCTCGCGTACGCATGAGCGAGGCGGTAACGATGGTTTGCCTCCAGGCGATGGGCATACCGTGGGAATCGAGCGCGCCTTGGACCCTGTGGTAGCTGTAGGGACGATAGAAGTCGTGCGTCATGTCTTCCTCGCGTGACCACACCACCTTTACCGGCTGAGGGACCATGCGGGCGAGGTTCACGGCATCGGCGATGAAGTCGTGTTCGAGTCGTCGGCCAAAGCCTCCGCCCAGCAGCGTGGTATGGACTACGACCCGATCGAGGGGCAGGCCCGTTAGGTGCGCCGCGATCGCCTGGGCGCCGGTCTGTGCCTGCGTAGGTGCCGAGATTTCACATAAACCGTCATGGATGTGGGCCGTGCAGTTCATGGGCTCGAGTGGCGCGTGGGCGGCAAACGGGATCTCATAATCGGCCGCGATGACGCGTGGGGCGTGCCGGAGGGTCGCGCGGACATCGCCACGGCGCTCGGCGATCGCAGCCTCGGTGCCGGCTGCGCGGCGGTACTCTTCGCGGATGGCGTGTGTCGAAGTCCGGGCGCCGTCCCCGTCTTTCCAGTGCACGGGAATAGCATCGAGGGCCTTCCAGGCAGTCCAGGTGTTAGTCGCAATCACACCGAGTCCTTGATCGATGCGCGCAACGTGCACGACGCCTGCCATCGCTCGCGCCACGTGGTCGTCGTAGTGGTGGAGGTGGCCGCCGATCATGGGGGGTCTGCGCACGACGCCGATTAGAAGACCTGGCCGCTGTACGTCGATTCCGAACACTGCCCTTCCTGTGACCTTCGCTGGGGTATCGAGGCGTGGCAGTGGTCGGCCGATGATCTGAAAGCGTCGCGGCGATTTGAGACGTACGTGGCGAGGTACGGGGAGCTGCGCCGCGGCGTCGGCGAGCGCGCCGTAGGAGAGCCGTTGGCCATCTGGCAACAAGACGGCGCCGCGCGCCGTGCGCAGCCGCGCGTACGCGATACCGGTACGGCGGTGCGCTGCCTGAAGCAGCATGAGACGTGTGGTGGCGCCCGCGGCGCGCAGTGGCAGATAGCTCGAGCGTACGCTGGAGCTGCCGCCGGTGGCCTCCGCGCCGAGCGCGGGATTTATGTAGGCGCGGGCAGTGGGGGCTTGTTCGATCCGAAGTCGGTCCCAGTCGGCATCCAATTCCTCGGCGACCAGCATGGGTAAGGTAGTGAGGGGGCCCTGCCCCATTTCTGATTTGTCGACGATGATGACGATCTGGTCGTCCGATCCGATGCGCACCCAAGCGTTGGGCGCAAAGGTTCGCAGCTCCGGTCTTGCACTGCGCATGCCTTGATGGGCGCCTGCCGCGCGCGTGTCGAGCGCGAGCAGGAGACCCGCGCCGGTGCCCACGATTTTGAAGAACTCACGACGATTCGGCATAGGGGGCATCCTTGCCCGCACGATGGATGGCGCGCCGGATCCGCGCATAGGTCCCACAGCGACACAGATTCCCCGACATGGCCGTGTCGATGTCGCGATCAGTCGGACGCGGATGGCGCGCGAGGAGCGCGGCGGCGCTCATGATTTGCCCCGACTGACAGTAGCCGCATTGCGGAACATCTTCCGCGATCCATGCCTTCTGGACCGGGTGCTGGCCATCGGGTGATAGGCCTTCTATCGTAGTGACACGGTGGCCGGCCAAAGATCCCACGGGCACCGAACAGGCGCGGATGGGTATGGTGTCGAGATGGACCGTGCAGGCGCCACAGACGCCGATACCGCAGCCGTATTTCGTGCCGATCAGCCCCCACTCATCGCGGATCACCCAAAGCAAGGGCGTGTCCGGAGGCGAATGCACTTCTCTGTCGGTGCCATTGATGACGATCCGCATGGCGTTACCTCCATTGTAAGGGCCAGTCTAGGGGCCTCAGGCGAACTGCACCTAGAGACCTTTGGCACTGTCCCGGCGCCAGGGATTCGGGTGCTGCGAGGCCTGCGTCGCTATGCGTCTGTGTCGTCGGGGCTCACATGGTCGGTGTCAGGCAAAAAACGCAGTGAGACGGAATTCACGCAGTGACGCTCGCCCGTCGGTGGCGGCCCGTCGGGAAACACATGCCCGAGGTGTCCCGCGCAGCGCGCGCAGCGGATTTCCACGCGGCTCATGCCGTGGCTTGCATCCTCATTGCGCGTTATGTGTTCGGGATCGAAGGGGCGGCTGAAGCTTGGCCACCCGGTCCCCGACTCGAATTTGTCGGTGGACCGAAAGAGAGGCAGGGTGCAGAGCCGACAGACGAAGGTCCCGGCGGCGTGTTCGTGCAACAACCCGCCGCAGAAGGGGGTCTCGGTGCCCGAGGCGAGCAGCACGCGGCGCTCCTCCGGGGTCAGATCTTTCACGCGTCGCTCGTAGACGATCGATGGCAGCGGCGAGAGATCGTAGCCGGAGGCCGAATAGTGCTTAGGCTTGTCATGACTCATGGCAGTGGGCTCAGGGTAGGGGCTCGTCGCGCAGCATGTGCCCGAAATACCGGCGCAGCTTCTCGACTTTGGGGGTTGCCACATGCGCAATATAGGGCTGCGACGGGTGGCAGGCGGCGTAATTGTTATGGTAGTTCTCAGCCGGATAGAAGGGGTGTTCTGTCACGACCTCAGTCACGATCGGGTCCTTGAAGAATTGGTCGCGCGTTAGACGTTCGATGGCGGCCATGGCCGCGGCCCTTTGTTTCTCATCGACAGAGAAGATGGCGGAGCGATATTGCCGCCCGCGATCATTGCCTTGTCTATCCTTTTGGGTCGGATCGTGCGCCACCGAGAAGAACACCTTGAGTAGATCTTCGTAGCTTATGCGTCGCGCGTCATAGGAGATACGCACGGCCTCCGCGTGATCAGTGCGTCCCGTGCAGACCTGCTGATAGTCCGCGGTCTCGCGCGTTCCGCCACAGTATCCCGATTCGACTTTCACGACGCCATCAAGTTCCCGAAAGACGGCCTCCACGCACCAAAAACAGCCGCCGGCCAGGATGGCAGTCTCAATCTGCGCTGGAGCCTCAAGGGCGCTGCCGCGGGTGGCCTTGTGAGGTTCGGTCATGTCCCTTTTCTCCTTATGGAGTGCCCTGGGAATATCCTGCCCGTCCGGAGGTTGCGGATGATGGTGTCCCTTGGCCCTGGCGCTTCAGTGTCCATCGGCGGATCGGCCCTGCGGACACGCGTACGTGTCCGGCTCCACCCCCCGAGCGCGCCCGCGTCTGAGTCGGCTCGCATCGGCATTCGTGTGTAGCGCCACACCTTCGGATTGCGCGTCCACGAGGGTCTCCCGCTTTGCAAGGTATTGCGCGCAAGGCTAGAATAACAGACATGGAACGAGTCTACATCCTGCTTCTGGAAGGGATTCCGGGCCTTTGCAAGCCATGATCCGAGAGGGGCAAGTGGAGCCCGCGCATGTCGGGACCGTGTGTTGGGATAGACAACTTGCGGTCGGGCGGAAAAACCACCGTGGGCCTGGCAAGAACGAGTCTCATGGAGCCGCCGGGGGTGAAGGTGTTCCATACGACACCTGTGTTGACAAACATCGATCCCTCCCCGCCATGAATGGCGGGGATTCCCGCGCAAACGGGTTGAACCGCGAAGCTTATCGGTCACTGGGGCCGGGAGCCTGCGGGGGTGTCATTTTGCTGCCCCGCCCTTGACGGGGGTGGCGCAGGCTTTAGTGGAGTTCTTTGAGTATGCAGGCTATTCCCGGGTCCAGCGGACCCCGATGGTCAGTGGATGATGTCGCCTACGACCAGATCGACCGGGCCGCGATCGTAGATCAACTCGATTGGTTTTATGTCGTGACAGCCTCGTCCTTCGTCGAGATTCTTTCGGATCTCTATGCACGGAATCTCGGGGATTATTATGCCGGGGACGAAGATGCCTGTGCTTGGCTTGCGCATAAATGGGGGCCCGAAGAGATACAGCATGGCGAGGCCTTGAAGCGTTATGTGCAGACCGTGTGGCCGGACTTCGACTGGCAACGGGGATTCGACGGTTTCCAGGCGGATTACACGCCATATTGCCAGACCGCGCTCCTTGGGCCGACGCGCACCTTAGAGATGGCGGCCCGTTGCGTGGTGGAAACCGGGACCGCGAGTTTTTATGCCATGCTGCGGGACGCGAGCCCGGAGCCCGTGCTCGCGACCGTGGCAGGCCACATCCGTGACGACGAGATCGGCCATTACAAGGGTTTTTATCGCTTCTACCGGGACTATCAAAGGCGCGATCCTCATTCCCGGTGGCGGGTCACGCGCGAGATTTGGCGGCGGGTCGTCGAGGTCGACAGCGAGGATGCCTTTCTGGCTGTGAAGAATGTGAGTGTCGTGCATAAGCCGGGGGCCGTGTTCACTCGTGAAGATTTTCGCGCCTTCCGCGACCGCATACGTGCCTGGATGCGGGTCCATTACCCCTTTCAGTCGGCGGTCAAGATGCTACTGAAGCCGCTCGACCTGCCGGGGCCTTTGCAGAGGTTTGCGATTCCCTTGATCGTGGGAGGGGTGCGTCGCATTGTCTAGGCGGCCCCCTGCGCTTGTCGAAAAGTGACGCAATCAGCGCGCTGTCTCGGCGCCGGGAAGCCGGGTGAAGTGTATGAGGACGCCCGCGGCGTTGCGTTCGACATACTCGATGGCAATGGTGCGGCCGTAGCGCTGTTCCATCTGTTGCAGGAGCGGAACGGGATCGTGATCGTTGCGAAACGCCATGGCCTCGCCGGGATTCAATGCGTCCAGGGCGCCAAAAATAGCGGCGTGACGGAAGCGTTTCGCGATCCCGCGGGCATCGAAGGGGTAGGTGCGATCGTCGCGGACGTGGTTGTGGGCGATAGTCATAAGCGCGGGTCTCCAATCGGTCATGATGAATACCGGTGCCCCTTGGGGCGTGTGCGGTCCAGGGCCTAATACTTGACCGTGTAAGTCAGGTAATCCTTGACCGCGGTCAAGGGCGGTTGTCTTGTCCGAACGCTTTGGTGTAGGCCGCCACAGTCGCTTGTGCCGGGGCTTGCACGGGTGCAGAATACCGTCAAATACAAAAAGGGAAGAGTCATGACCTGCCGGTCGCCTAGCCTCCGTCTCGTGCCCGCCCGCCGTTTGATCGGGGTGGTACTGGTCGTACGCGTAGCGAACGCCGGCGGCCAGAACGACCTTTTGTAAAACGTCTTCTCAATCCGCCGGCCCATCCGCCGGCGGATATCTCCCTTTACCCGTTCGGCGGACTCCGGCTTCATCTTAAGGAGTCGAAATATGTCTACCACTGGTGCCCAACTGCTCGTGACCTTGCTCGAGTCTCACGACGTGCGTCTCGTGGCTGGCATCCCGGGCGGGACCGTCCTTCCGATCTACGATGCCCTAGCCCGCTCTACGCGCATCCGCCATGTTTTGGTCCGCCACGAGCAGGCGGCGGGTTTCCTGGCCCAGGGCTATGCGCGCGCGACCGGTCGCGTTGGCGTGTGTCTCGCTTCCTCGGGCCCGGGCGCGACGAATCTGCTGACTGCAGTTGCTGATGCCATGCGGGATTCCATTCCCTTGGTGGCAATCACAGGGCAGGTACCGCGCGCCCTGATCGGCACCGATGCCTTCCAGGAGGTCGACACCCGCGCTCTCGCGCGGGTTGTCACCAAGTTCAGCGCCATGGTGGAAGGCGTGGACGACCTCGCTGACATCGTCGCGACCGCATTTCACGAGGCCTTGTCGGGCCGCCCCGGGCCTGTGTGGATCGACATCCCGAAGGATGTGCAGACCGAGATCGTGTCGTGCGGGCGCGAACGCCCCCGGCCTCTGCGTGCGGCGGCGCGCGCCGTGCCGGCGGACGCGGCTTTAAGGCAGGCGGCGGATGCCATCTCTGGCGCAAAGCGCCCGGTCCTCTATCTCGGCGGTGGACTCATCCATGCCGAGGCCGCGGCGCAGGCCCGCGCCCTGGCCGAAAGCCAGGATGCACCCTCTGTCATGACCTTGATGGCGCTCGGCACACTCCCCAAGGGCCATCCCTTGTCCTTGGGGATGTTGGGTATGCATGGTTCGCATGCCTGCCACGCTGCGCTGCGCGAGACTGACCTCTTGATCGCGTTGGGCGCGCGTTTCGATGATCGCGCGACTGGAAGGCTCGACGCTTTTTGTCCCCACGCCAAAGTGATTCACGTTGACGTCGACGCGCGTGAGCTTGGCAAACTGCGTGCGCCCGACATCGCGCTTAAAGGTGATCTGGGCGATGTCTTGACGGCGCTTGTGCCGATGCTGACGCCGTGCCAACGTCCCGCCTGGCGTGCGCGGATCGCGGCCCTGCGCGCGAGCTACGCGGAGATCGACGACAAAGCCGAACCCCGGAAGGTCATGGCGCGTATCGCCTCCGCAGCGCCCGCCGAGGCCCTCATCGTGAGCGACGTCGGCCAGCACCAGATGTGGGTGGCGCAGCACTACCCGTTGCCGGGGCCCAGGCGCTGGTTGACCTCCGGAGGGCTTGGCACCATGGGCTTCGGGCTGCCCGCGGCGATCGGCGCGGCGCTGGCGCGGCCCCGTGCTCCGGTGATCTGTTTTACGGGGGATGGCGGGCTTTTGATGAATATCCAGGAGTTGGCCACGGTCGCCGAGTTGGACGCGAATGTGAAGATCATTGTCCTCGACAATCAGTCGCTCGGACTCGTCGTCCAGCAACAGGCGCTGTTCTATCAATCGCCCGGCTTCTGTTCCCGTTTCGAGCAGGCGGCCGATTACGTCATGATCGCCCGGGGTTTCGGCCTACCGGCCTTCGATCTCGGGCGCGACCGCGAAGAGCCGGGGTTCTGGCAAGAGATCTTGACCACCCCCGGTCCCAGTCTCGTGCGGGTCCCCATAGACGCCCGCGAGCAGGCCTTACCGATCGTGCCCCCGGGTGCCGCCCATTGGGAAGCGATCGGGGGATAGCCTGGGAAAAACCTGTTACTCTTGAGCGCGCGGGCCTGAGAGGCCGCTCCTTCAGCGGATCGCGCGTGACGCCCCATCATCCGCGGGAAGGGGTGGGTGGCCCGCGCCGCTCTATAATGTGCGTTTTGAAAACTATCCGGAGGAATCATGGCCACGCCCGTCTTGTCTGCGCTCGAATTCGCGTGCCGGATGCCCAAGGCCGAATTGCATGTCCACATCGAGGGGACACTCGAGCCTGATCTCGCGTTCGCGGCTGCGCGGCGCAACGGGCTTGTCTTACCCTATGCGAGCGAGGAGGCCCTGCACGCCGCCAAGGCGTTCACTGATCTCCAATCGTTCCTCGACCTCTATTACGCATGCGCCGATGTGCTGCGTACGAGTCGCGACTTCGCTGATCTCATGTTTGCCTATCTCGAGCGGGCGCACCGCGACGGCGTGGTCCACGCCGAGATATTCTTTGATCCCCAGACCCATACCGCGCGCGGCATCCCTTTCGATGTCGTCATGGAGGGATTGAACGCCGGACGTGTCGAGGGTGTGCGGCGCTTCGGTATCGGTAGTCGTTTGATCCTCTGCTTCCTGCGTCACTTGAGCGAGGATGAGGCGTTCGCGACGCTCGCTCAGGCGCAGCCGTTTTTGGATGACATTGACGGGTTCGGGCTCGACTCCTCTGAGCGTGGTCACCCGCCCTCGAAGTTCGCGCGCGTGTTCGCGCGCGTACGCGCGCTCGGGAAGCCGGTTGTGGCCCACGCCGGAGAGGAGGGGCCGGCCTCCTATATCACGGAGGCGCTTGACCTCCTGGGGGCGGTCCGCATTGATCATGGCGTGCGCGCCCTCGAGGATCCAGCGGTCGTTCGGCGCCTAGCTGCGGAAGGTATCGCGCTCACCGTATGTCCCTTGTCGAACGTACGCCTGTGCGTCTTTCCCACCATGAAGGATCACGTCTTGCCGGCCTTGATGGCCGCCGGCGTTCGGGTGACCATCAATAGTGACGATCCGGCCTATTTTGGCGGCTATATGAACGACAACATTCGCGCCGTGGATGCCGCCTTTGGTTTCGACGGTGCAGCATGGGCTGCGATCGGGCGCAACAGCATCGAGGCAAGCTTCGCCGCACCCGCTGACAAGGCCCGCTGGCTCGCGGATATCGAGCGCTTTGCGGTGAGTGTGGGTATCAAGCCCTGATTAGCGTCTGAGGATTTCGTCAGCGTCGGCGAGGCCTTCCTGGAATACGCGGCTTACGGTGATGTCCGTGGCCTCCAAGGTCATGAGATCGCGCTTGGTGAGGCGCTTGGGCTTTATGGCGAAGAGCCTATTGGCTTGTCGCAGGCGCGCGCGGTCGAGGGCGTTGCGGATCGAACGGGCATTGGCGAATTGTCCAAGCTTCATGCGCAGCGGGATGTATTCGGCAAACGCCTTTTCGGCCTCGGGGCTGAATCGATAGTTTTGTTCCGCCAGCATGAGTTTGCCGATCGCCATGAGTTCCGCAGGCGAGTAGTCCGGAAAGTCCACATGGTGGGCGACGCGTGACCGCATACCGGGGTTACTCAGGAAAAAGCGCTCCATCTTGTCCCTGTAGCCGGCCAGTATCACCACGAGATCCTCGCGATTGTTTTCCATGACCTGCAGCAGGATCTCGATCGACTCCTGCCCATAGTCGCGTTCATTCTCGGGCTTGTAGAGATAATAGGCTTCGTCAATGAACAGCACCCCGCCCATGGCCTTCTTGATGACCTCGCGGGTTTTGGGGGCGGTGTGCCCTATATATTGACCCACCAAGTCGTCGCGCGTGACCGCAATCAGATGGCCTTCGCGGACGTAGCCCAGACGATGCAGGATTTCGGCCATCCGCATGGCGACCGTTGTCTTACCGGTTCCGGGGTTGCCGGTGAAGGACATGTGCAGGGTCGGGGTGCCCGCCGTCAGCGCAAAGCGTTTGCGCAGCCGATCGACGAGCAGGAGGGCTGCGATCTCGCGGATGCGCGTCTTGACCGGCAAGAGCCCGATGAGTTCGCGATCGAGCTTATCGAGGACCTCTTGGACATGGGAATCCTGAAATTCCGCTTCAAGGTCGACTGCGGCGTCGTCCTCCGGGACTGCGGCCCCCGAGTTTTCCGATTCATCACGAACGCTCATAGTGCCTCCTCGGGCGGCGACCAGTCCTTACCGGGCGTACGCGACGGCCGGCTGCGCGGCCGTTTCCGTCGCCCGTACCCCCGGCCCGCGTCAATACCGCTCGGTCTCCGGTTTGTCCGTAGCGTAGCTATGGACCGTATAGTGGATCCGGCGACCGTCCCCTTCCTGGCGCACGAGCCCGAAGCCCGGCTCCGTTTTTGGCCGATTAACGATATAGGACATGCGCGGGGTCTCCCACCCTTGCGTCGAGTCGAAGGCCGTGACGCGCACATAGTGGTTGGGGAAGGTCTTGCGGCAGTTATTGATCTCCATCAGGATGCCTGCCGGATCCTTCAGGTCAAACATGGGCATGCCGAACATTTCCCAATAGACGTTGCGCGGGTGCGGATCGTCCGTGTATTCGACACCGATAGCCCAACCGTGCTTCAGGGCGTATTTGATCTGGGCCGTGATCTGTGCGTCCGTCAGGTCCGGAAGGAATGAGAATTGCCCCTGCGTGAGTCGGTTTCCCGGATTGGTCATCATAGGTGCGGTCTCCTTATTGTTGCGGTCAGACGCTCGTGGTGGCTGTCGGCACAAAGTCCGCCGTGTCGGTCGAGTCGTAATTGAAGGTGATGTCCTTCCAGGTGTCGAGTGCGGCCCTCAAAGGCGAGCAGCCCTTGGCCGCGGTCTCAAGAATCTGCGGCCCCTCCTTCATGTAGTCGCGTCCTTCATTGCGCGCCAGGATCATCGCCTCGAGGGCGACACGATTGGCCGTCGCACCCGCCTGTATGCCCATCGGATGGCCTATGGTTCCACCCCCGAACTGCAGCACCACGTCTTCTCCAAGATAGTGGATGAGCTGGTGCATCTGGCCTGCGTGTATGCCGCCCGAGGCCACCGGCATGACGCGGTTCAGAGACGCCCAGTCCTGCTCGAAGAAAAGACCGTGCTCGAGACTCTTGGGTGTATGGGAGTCGCGTAGCGTGTCATAAAAGCCTTTGATCATGAGTGGGTCGCCCTCGAGCTTGCCCACGACCGTGCCTGCATGAATGTGATCGACCCCTGCCATGCGCATCCACTTGCAGATGACGCGAAAGTTCATGCCGTGGTTCTTCTGGCGCGAGTAGGTCGAGTTCCCGGCGCGATGCAAGTGCAGAATCATGTCGTTCTTGCGCGCCCATTTGGCCATGGACTGGATGGCGGTGTAGCCGATCACGAGGTCGATCATGACGACAATCGAGCCTAGCGATTTTGCGAACTCGGCACGCTCGTACATATCCTCCATCGTGCCCGCCGTGACATTCAGGTAATGGCCCTTCACTTCGCCACTGGCCGCCGAGGCTCGATTCACGGCCTCCATACAATAGAGGAAGCGGTCACGCCAATGCATGAAAGGCTGCGAGTTGATGTTCTCGTCGTCCTTCACAAAGTCGAGCCCGCCCTTTAACGCTTCATAGACCACGCGCCCATAGTTACGCCCCGAAAGCCCGAGTTTGGGCTTTGTGGTTGCACCCAGGAGCGGGCGGCCGAATTTGTCGAGGCGCTCGCGCTCGACGACGATGCCGGTGGCCGGTCCCTGGAAGGTCTTCAGATAAGCGACCGGGATGCGCATGTCTTCGAGGCGCAAGGCCTTCACTGCCTTGAACCCGAACACGTTGCCGATGATGGAGGCCGTGAGATTGGCGATCGAGCCGGGTTCGAAAAGATCAATGTCGTAGGCGATGTAGGCGAAGTATTGCGCCTCGACCTTGGTGCCTTCACCCGTGTTTGGCACCGGGTCTATGTGATAGGCCTTGGCACGGTAGAGTTCGCAGGCGGTCAACCGATCGGTCCATACCACGGTCCAAGTCGCCGTCGACGATTCTCCCGCGACGGCGGCAGCGGCCTCGTCGGCATCGACGCCCGGCTGCGGCGTAATGCGAAATAGGGCGATAACATCGGTGTCCTTGGGTTTATAGTCCGGTTCCCAGTAGCCCATCTGTTTGTAGGGAATTACGCCCGACTTATAACGCTCTTTGCCTTTCATCGTTTGTGTGGCCATATCGTCTCCCGGGATGATCGTGGATCGTCCGATGTCGAGAAGGGAATGCTCCGGTCCTTCGGGGCCCTCGACTGAGGGGCCTTCGAGTGCGTATCCTGCTCCTGGCGGTGTATTGACGATAGTCGATGTTTTCTATCGAAAGGATAGATGATAGGCTATCCCTAATACCTGTCTCCCAAGGATACGGGGGGTATAGCGTGTTCCGTGTGGCCGTCAGGGCCTGAAGGAGCCGTCATGCGCCATGGCACAATTCGGCAGTTGGAAGTGTTTGACGCGATCATGCGGTTCGGCAGTTTTCGTAAAGCCGCCGACCACCTGTTTTTGACCCAGCCGACCGTCTCCATGCAAATGAAGAAGCTTGCGGACGCGGTCGGGCACCCGCTGTTCGAACATATTGGAAAGCGGATCTTCCCGACCGACATCGGTCGCGAGCTGCATAAGACGGCGCGCGAGATATTCGGCGATCTGGCCCGTTTCGATATGACGCTCGCGAGCCTCGAGGGACTAAAGAGTGGCTCCTTGAGTCTTGCTGTCGTGACCACCGCCAAATACTTCGCGCCAGGCCTCCTCGGCCGTTTCTGTGAACGCCACCCCGCCGTCGAGGCGTCCCTCAAGGTCTGCAATCGGGCGCACATTATCGAGCGACTTTCGGCAAATGAAGACGATTTCTATATCTTGGGTCAGCCGCCCGAGGAGATCGAGGTCGAAGCCGAGGCCTTTCTTGACAATCCGCTCGTGGCCGTGGCGTCGAAGGATCACCCTCTGATGGGTCAGGCACGGATACCGTTGCGCCGTTTGGCCGAAGAGCCCTTTCTTCTGCGGGAGCCCGGTTCCGGCACACGGGCGGCGATGGAGCGCCTTTTTGCTGAGCACGGCCTCAAGGCACGCGCGCGCATGGAGCTCGAGAGCAATGAGGCGATTAAGCAGGCAATCTTGGTGCATTTCGGTGTTTCGATCCTGTCGCGCCACACGATATCCATGGAGCTCGCCTCGGGGCATCTCGGCATACTCGATGTGGAGGGTTTGCCGATCGCACGGTCGTGGTACATTGTGCACCGTAAAGGCAAGGCGCTATCCGTTGTGGCGCGCGCATTCCGCGATTGCTTGCAGGAATATACCGCTAAGCCCGATGGTCTTTGTGCGCGTAACTGAGGCGCGATCGTCCGAGTGCGACCATCGTTTCGGCGCCTGAATTGTGCCTATCCCGTGTGCGTCTGCGGGCAGGTATGATGGCAATAGGTGTTATGGAGTTTTGGGTTCGTCTCGATCAAGGAGGTTTCCATGCTGAAATCGTGGTTCTGGGTCGTTCTGCTCGGTGTATTTTCCACGCAGGTGGCGTGCGCCATGCCACCGATGAAACCGATGGGCTCGGCGCCACCGGGTTGCCATCTGGCGATGCCTCATCGCTTCTTTCACCATCCTATGATCCCGATGCTTTTGCCATTGGCCGAGATGCGGTCCTATGGCCTGCATCTGAGCGACCAACAGGTAAGCACGCTCGCAATCTGGCACAACCGTCACATGCGTATTGCCGTGCCACTTATGAAGCGTGTGCGGGAAGACAAGAAGGCGCTTCATGCGGCGCTCCTGCGCGGGGCTGGTCGGGGAACGGTGCACGAGCTCGTAGAGCGTCTCGAACGTGATCACATGCGGCTTTTGGGGCTTGAGGTCGCCCAGGTGCGTATCGTGCACAAGACGCTTTCGCCCGATCAGTGGCACAAGATCGTGGGGATGTACCGGCACATGCCGCCCATGCGCTTTATGATGATGCATCATTGATCATACGGCGATGGTTTGGGCGCGTGTCTTTGGGAGGGTGCAACGGCCGGAGCCCGGGGCCTGTGTAAAGGCGCCTTCCAGCTCGCCTGCCGTGCGCATGAAAGTCAGCGGGGGAGGTTGTCTGCGAGCGCGTGCGGATTTCAGGCGACAGCACGAGACGTACGCGTGCCGGGTTCTCGGGTCGATAGGGACAAAACCAGGAGTGGGCCGTCTTCGTTTTTGCGCGCGATCATGTCCGCGACCCGCGCAGCGGAAAGGCTGTTCTGGTTCGAGGCCTACCAAGCAAAGAGATGCGTATCGAGGAGGGTCGCTGCGACGCGTCGCCATTTTCCTCACTCGCGGACGAGATCGGGTCGAGGTATGGAGCCCGCCAAGACGCCCGTCATGAGGCTATGGTGTGTTTTGTGTGCTTCCCGCCAGCGTGCGGCAAGCAGCGTCAGGCCAGTCGGAGCTCCGGCGGACGTCAGGCGCGTAATTTCGCACACCAAGGATGCTAAGCCATAGTCTGATCGCGCTCCCGGTCCCGGCGGGCCTTGGGTGGTCGTGGCCTGGAGTGGTGGTAGCCCCGGGCGTGTCGGCGCGCACCGGATGGATCAGGCGTCTACGGAAGGCCCGATCGAACCGAGACTCTATGGGCGCGCTCGTCGCCGAGCGGGATCCATCCATTGCTCGGCGGTGTCGCGTGCCCGGTTGGCAAGCGAGTCGTTGCCCTGATTGCGGGCCAGCGTCTCGGCCTCTCGTGCAAGCGCCAACGCCTTCTCTCTTATCCGCGGACCGCGCAGTCGCCGGTGCCAGAGCGCGTCTTGGAGTAGAAGGTCCGGCAGCATGAAAAACGCCCCTGTGGCCTCGATGCGATCCCGTGCGGCCCGCGCCGCGGCGGGGAAGCCCGGGTCACTCGCCGCGAGGAGGGCTGCGCATTGGATGGTCGCGCAGAAGGAAAGTCCGCTTCGCCATATGGCGTCGATGCCCGCGACAGCGGTGCGCAGGTGATCGGCCGTGTCTTGTGTCCAGCGGCCGGATTCGGCCTCCATCCATGCGCGGTAGATGGAGGCCACGGTGGCCCATAGAGTGAGCGAGGCCTCGGTGCAGACCTGCTCGAGGCGCCCCACGATCCGCGCGGCCCGACGGAGATCGCGTTGGAAAAAGGCCAGTGCGCCGTTGATCGTGAGAGTATAGGCGATGCTGGCATGGACGCCGGAGGCTTCCACCTCGGCGATGAGGGCATCGATATCGGCGAGGCTTTGTTCCACGTAACCTTGAGTGAAATGGCTTATCGCCCGATAGGCGCGCAGGCTTACGGCGACATCCTCGCCCAGGAGCTTGCGGCTCAGGGCGTGGAACTCGGGTCGGCAGTGCCGGATCCCGTCTTCGAGGACCTTCGTGGTATCGGCGATCCGTCCCTGCCATAGAAGGGAGACGCCTTGTGCAAAACGACCGGCGGCGATTCCGAATTCCGGGTCCTCGCATTCCGCTGCGGCATCGGCCAGTATATTGGCGGCGCGTTCGGCCTCACGCATATCTCCGAACCCGAAGGCGTCGAGCCAGACGCTGCGCAAGACGAGATAACGGGCCGGCCCGCTCACATCGTGTCGTTCGCAGAGGGTGAGCAGGCGGGTCAGGTTGGCCCGGACGCGTTCACTGGAAAACCCCTCGACACCCCAACTGGTTGCCGCGAAATCACAACGGATTGCCAATTCCTGATGCCAGAGGGCCTGGGGCGTCGCGGATTCCTCGATCGCCTGGAGGGCGGCGGTGAGGTGCAGTAAAGCGCTTTGCGGCGCGAGCAGGGTCGCTGCGCGCCGGGCGGCAAAACGCCAGTAGGTAAGGGCTTCGTTCAGCACTCCGCCGCGGTAGAAATGTTCGGCCAAGCGCTCGGGATAGGTAGCGCTCCAGCGCGCATCTTGACTGAAGAGGAGCGCCGCCTTGTGGTGCCACGCGCGTCCCTGTTCTTCTGGCACGGTGGCCTTCGCTGCGTCGAAATAGAGCGCGTGCGTAAACCGCATGTGCTGATCGTCACCAGAGGCCACGATGCCGGCATCTTTGAGCGCCCGCAGGGATCGAGCAAGGTCCAATGGCGAGGATTCATGGATGTGGACAAGGTGGTCGGCGCGGAAGGAGTGCCCAAGTACGGACGCCGCCTGAGCGACGCGCGCCGCCGGGCCGAGTGCATAGATTCGTCCGATCAATATTTCCTGGAGACTGCTCGGGACGGACGTTTCGACGCTGTTCGCGGAATTGGCGAGATCGGCTATGGTCTTCAAGAATAGCGGTGTACCCGCGCCTCGCTCGATGATTTCCCGTCGTACTGCCACCGGCGTCTCGGGCGCGATATCCAGGATGAGCTGTGCGGCCGCGACCTCGGACAGGGGTTTCAACGGCATTTCGATCGGCACGCTACCCGTCGCGCTCGGTATGATGGGGCTTTCGCGGGAGGCAAGAACCAAAAGGCAGGGCATAGCTGCCATCCGTTTTATGAAGAGCGATAGCAGCTCCAGCGAGCTCGGATCCGCCCATTGGGCATCGTCGATGATGACGACGCGCGCCGCGCGCCCGAGGTCGCCCGCGAGGATATCCAGGACGCTTTCATACAAAACCTCTTTGTAATCTGTGGTCGCAGACTGCGTTTCGATCATGGGGGCGGGCACGGCGATACCGAGCCAGGCGGCCAATACCTCCACGAGCCATGTATCGCCTATGCCTCGTTCGCCAAGGCGCACCTGGAGATCTTGATAGCCGAAGGCGGCCGCGCTCGGACCCTTGAGGATATTCCGAACGACTTCAGCGATCGGCCCCAGGATGCTTCTTTGATGTTCGGGTGTGCAATGGTAGTGGCGGATCACGGTGCCTGCCGGAAGGTCCTGGCAGAACTGGCGCAAAAGGTGGGTCTTACCGATGCCAGGTTCGCCGTAGATGTGGATGAGTATGCCACAGCCGGATCTGAGTGCCCGTGCCCAGGCCGCGCGCAGCGCGCGTTGCTCGTTCTCGCGACCGAAGGTGCGTACGATCGTCGTTGCGGGCCGTTTTCCGGTTGCAGCGATTCGGAAGGCGTCGAGGCCTGCGGTCTTCCGCGGCTCGGCCGGGGTATAGCGGAATGCCGTCGGCGCGGCCGCGCGAATCGCCTCCGAGACCAGGATCTGGCCCGCACCTCGAAATGCGAGGTCGTGCGCATTCCACGAAACATCACCCATGATCTGGTGGCTTGCATCGTCCATTACGAGCGCTATGCCACAATGGACGCCCAGGCCACGGATGAGATCCGGACCGAGTCTGGACTGGATACGCATCGCGCATTCTGCCGCCCGCCTCGCGCCGTCTTCTTGGTCGCAAAAGCGGATCTCCAGGGAGCCATTGGGATTCAAGACGGCAGCCCCCCCAAAGATTCGTGCCATATCGGTCAAGAGGGGGTAGTGGCGCACGACCAGGGTCTCCGCGTTTTCGGGAGTCTTGTGCAAATGGCAGGCGAGTACCGCCACCGTGCCCTTGTGGAAGCCTGGCGCTCCTCCCTCGTCCGCGGTTTCCTGGCGCGCGCATGGCCCTAATCTCTCCGCAAGCCTTCGACGCAAGCTCGCAAGGGCCTCCCCCGGGCGTTGTCCGCGCTCCTCGATGAGTCGCCGGCTGAAGATCTCTCCATGGGCCCGCGCCGCGTTCTCGAGCCCCGATTCCGAAAGCGCCTCCATGAGGGCGAGATGCGCGGCTTCGTCGAATGGAGAAAACGCGATCCATTGGGCGGCAGTCTCTCGAGCCCGCGCGGGTTCCCCACGTTTGCGGGCATCGCGCACCGCCTTTTGAAAGAGATCGGCGCCCAGCCCTTCGAGGGCGCTGGCGTGTGCCCCGAACCAGGACTGCCAGCGGGTATTGTCCTGTTCGGCGTGAACTCGTAGTTCCCCGCGCACGAGCGTGAGGGCCTGCGCATGATCGTCCTCGCGGGTCGAGACTGCGAGTTCCCGAAAGGTCCGCGCATCGAACGAATAGGTGTCGGACCAGAGGCCGACGGCGTCGCCTTCTACGCGCAGGATATGGTTGCCATGACGGCCGAGCGCGGATTTGAGTTGATGGAGCGCCTGGCTTAGGCGCGGTCGCGCGCGGTCTTTCGCCATGCCCGGCCAGAGCAGCGACGTAAGGGTGTCGCGGGAGCGCAAGTCGTTCTCGAAGGCCAGGTAAATCAGCAGACGGCGCGCCGCAGGCGGCGGAGCGGCCCGGTCATGCCCATCTACGCGCAATGCGAGCGGGCCGAGGATGGCGATCTCGACGATCCCGGTGCGATTGCGTCGTTCCCTAATTCTGACCACCCCTAATGACAATGAATGATACCGACGCGATCGGTTGCCCGGGAGCGCACGGCATGTTGGCGTTGCGCCCGATCCCCGCCTGTGGGGCCGCTTTCCGGGCTTGACCCTGGGCCCTGCGGGCACTCAGTGCGCCAGATAGCCACCGATACTCCCCATGACCGCGACCTGACTCATTCGGATACGCTCATGGTAACACTTTGATATATCGCGTGTAACGTAGTCAATAGTGGACAAGACCAGCCCCTGTATAGTGTGTCCCATGTATCAAGGTTTCGGCGCGCAAGCCGCTTTGTAAAGGGATGCGCGGGATTCGGGGTGATAAGCCGGCACAAGGATGTGAAAACCGAGCGTAATGAGGCGCGAGTTTGTGCGGGAAAGTGCGGACCTGCGTCGATTCCTTCTGTTGAGGTCGCTCCCAGGGGTCACGTCGACGATGATCGTCTGTCCTAAATAACGGGTTCGGGATCTTTCTCCCAAGGTGATGCGCCGTGCCGGCAAATATGAGCGGAATACTGACCTTGGTACCAGACGCGCGGTCCGATATTTCGGTTCGTCAGTGCCAAAGGACATGGGTCGGCGCGACGGCAAGCGAGACGGAAACGACTATGGGACGCGCCGATCCCAGGTCTCGCGTGTGCGCCCCCTGCTTATGGGGGCTCGACCCCATCGTCGATGTGGCTTGCCAGCGCATTTACGCGCAAGAGGCATTGGTGCGGCTCGCGGCGGATCCCGGCGCGCCTCCGGGGGGCTTAGTCGATAACTGGGCCGAGGGCGTCATCCAGGCGGCACGACACCTTGGGGCGGCTACGCGGCTTGCCATCGATCTCCCGCAGGCCGGGGCTCATGGGGTGGCAGGGATCGTGGAGACGGTTCTTGACGCGGCGCAGCGAGCGGGCCTCCCGGCGGAGCGGTTGATTTTCGAGATACCCCGCGAGGAATGGGGCCCCGGCCCAGCCATGGTGCACAAGGTCTTGGCTGACTATCGCGGCGCCGGATTCGGTGTCGCCTTGGATCATTTTGGTGTCGGTTACGCGGGGCTAGGTGTGCTCGTGGATTTTCATCCCGACTTCATCAAGATCGATGCCTCTCTCGTGCGCGGCATCGGTGAAAGCCGTAGCAAGCAAGCGGTCGTGAAGGGGGTTCTTTCCGTGGCCCGCGACCTCCGTATCGATGTCACGGCAACGGGGGTGGACGGGGCCTATGAGGTCTCGTGGCTTCGGGCTCAGGGGGTCTCCTTCATGCAGGGGTGCTACGCCGCTACTTTCTATTCGACGTAGCGGGCAGGGCGCGCGCGGTGCGTCGATAGGGATGCAGCCATTGCGGCCATTGGGCTCTTTTGGAACTCCGTGTCGGGTGCGTTTACGCGACCTCATGACCAAAACGCCATTGTCTGAGCGCTCGCGTTTCATGCCTCGCGCCATCCCCCGGTCACTTCGCGACCAGACCATCGCCGCTGTTAGGCTGCGTTAATAAATAAAGGTAACAACTTAATCATCGAGCCTTCGCGTTTGGCTTAATGACGTAGTTCCACTCGCCGTGAGACTTGTCGCGCTCCAGGTTGACGCGTTGCATCTCTTCGTTGGTGACGTCGCGGCCGGTGGGATATTTCCGCCGATCCAGCCGGCACGTGACCTTGAGCCCCTTCGCCGTCGTGGTAGCGGAGATGAG
>JAJYHM010000053.1 GCA_021784755.1 Pseudomonadota bacterium | reverse complement strand
CACGAAATACTTGTCGTATGCCCCACACCGAGGGCGAGGCGTCCACCTTCCCCGTCCTCACCATTCCCAACGCCACCCAAAAGCGGGCCTACGAACTGATCGAAACCACCCCGATGTAGACAGCAGCCGGAACTACGTTTTCAGGTTAGCGGCTTGAAACATAAGGGGAAACCGCTTGGTGCTCGGAGGAACTTCAGATTAGAGCCATACATCCGGACTTCTCTGGTGAGTCTTGCGCCTCTATCCCTGATGGAATTTTCTGAATGGCGTCTCATCATTTAGGCGCACTTGAAGTGCTATGAGTCTGTCAGATTAAGCCATTCACGATCCTACCTGTCTTGCCATCGCGTCATGATTGCCTGAAGCAACGGTTGGAAGAGCCTCCTCGGTGTAAGTCGTGTGTCTCGGCCCTCGCCTCTATCCCGCCGGTGCCGCTAGGCCGTGTAGGGAGGGGGCAGCCATCCCATTATTCATTTTGGACAGGGCTCAATCTTGCTCTACCTGTCAGGGATCGTTAGGATAGCCATAAAATAGAGAAAAATAAGGGAGAGATTGATGCCGAGACCAGGGTGGAGACGGGTTGTATGGGTTCTGCTTTTGGGTCCCGCCGCGCACGCACATGAAGTTCTTTCTAGCCAAACTCTCTATAGGGCCGCGCGCCAGGGCAACCCACGGGCGTGGCTAGCGCTTCGAGCCCGCGCCACAACAAAACATCCTTCCGCAGAATTGTGGTACGGCCAGTACCAAAAGAGGCAAGGCAATCTTGCGCAAGCCTTGGTATGGTTCCATCGTGCTGCGGAGGCGGGCAATGCCGTGGCGGCCCTCGAAGTGGCGCACGCCTATGCCCACGGAATAGGCGTGCCTGCTGATCCGAAGGAAGGGGGGCGGTGGTTGCTGCGCGCGGCGCGCCGAGGGGACCCTTATGCCGAACTTCTGCGGGCTGATGAAGACCGTTACGGTATCGGTACGAAACGCAACATCGGGCGCGCCGCATTCTGGGATCGCCAAGCGGCGCACCATGGGAATGTCTATGCGGAGTTCCAGCGGGGGCGTGACGATCAGAACGGGCTCGGGGTTACGCCCGATGAACGCCGCGCCGCCTACTGGTTTCAGCAAGCCGCGCAACAAGGGGATACGCTGGCGCAATTAGCTCTCTCTGAGGCCTATGCGCATGGGTTGGGGGTCCTACGTAATCCCCGCCGTAGCGTGCGATGGGATCGCCCTGCAGCCCATGCAGGAGTCAGGATGGCCGAGGATCGCCTGGGCTTAGCCTATGCGACAGGGCACGGTGTGCGCCGTAGGTCGAGACGGGCGGTTTTTTGGTATCGTAAAGCCGCATTCCAAGGGTCGGCCCTAGCCGCCTATCGGCTGGGCCAAGCTTACGCGAAGGGACAGGGGGTGCGCCGGAATCTCCAGCAAGCGCGCCGGTGGTATCTGCATGCTGCCCACCAGGATCTCGCTTCGGCGCAATATGCCTTGGGTCGCATCTACGCGACCGGTCACGGAGTTGGACGCAATCCACGTCAGGCCGCGCGCTGGTATCGACGGGCCGCTCGTCGGGGTTTTGTGCCCGCCCAACTACGGTTGGCCCGGGCCTATCGCCGCGGCTTGGGGGTCGCGCAGAATGATCCCCGGGCTGTGTTTTGGTATCGGAAAGCCGCGATGGAACGGAGCGCCCAGGGGGCCTTGGGTCTGGCTCGCGCTTATTGGCATGGCGCGGGTATTTCTGAAAACCGCGTGCAAGCCTACCGTTGGTATGTCATCGCCCATCGGAATGCACGACCTCACAGTCCGAGTGCCGGGGAGGCCGCTAACCGCATGGCGTTTGCCCGTCTTACCCTGCGTCCATCGCAGATCGTGCGTGCGCAACGGGTGGCGCGGACCGGGTTACGCCAAGCACGGCTCTAAAGACAAAAAGCCCCCGCAGCAATCGCTCTGCGGGAGCTTAAGGGTCCGTTACCTGTGGGGTACCGGAGTTACTGCCCAAAGTAATAGGAAGCGCTTACATCGAAGAGATGGCCGCCGTGGTTATAAACATAATAAGCACCATTGACGCTGACATCGCGTAGCACGTAATAACGGACCCTTCCCACAACATAGGTCTCGGGGTTATTCGAGCAATTACAATGCCAATCACGGTATCCCAAGGTCCCATCGACTTCTAGCGACGACGTCGCGAGCCAACGCACGCCTCCTTTTACCTCGTAACCATTATTGGTGGCATGGATCGCAATGGGACCAAAAGTGGGAAAGTTATAGGAAAAATTCACCCCCTCATGGAGATATTCGACGGCCGCTAGCACGTCTAGGCCCTGTTGAACACGGCCATGCGCCTCGGCCCCCACACTATAGACGGAGGTATGACCACTCGAAAGATAGGAGATGTTACTAAAGGACAGACGTTGATATGCGCCCAGAAGCGCGAAATGGGGCAGCACGCCCCACGAGCCTGAGAGAATTGGTCCATCCGACTTAATCGTGCTGTTGGAGCCCGACACGACTGCCTGGCCGAATTCGTAGCCGCCGCTGATATAACTGTAGTCGAAGCTTCGGGCTTGCGCACCGAAGGCAGTGGCGCAGAGCCCTGCTACGGTAAGAACGCTTCCCATGCGTTGCCAACGTGATCCCATGTTCTTTCTCCCTGGTTGTCCCTATGAGTAATCCGGTATGCTGCGGGGGTCGCTCCCGCCCACTTAACTCTGCGGGTGGTGGGCACCCGTTCGTCGCCGCGCATTTTGACGCAAGAGCCCGGTTGGGGCAAGCCAAAGCCTTGTCCAATATCAAACGCGCTGGCTATTGGCCACGTCAAAGGACACCGCAAATCACGGGGGCGTCAATGTCGAGAGAGTCCGCATAAGCCGCGCCAGTCGTTTGGTCGTTGGCACACCAGGGACAATACCGATTCGGTGGTGGTCTCGGTAAAGCAGGGTCGGAACAAGAGAATCGAGGCGCGTCAAAAGTCGGGTGTTGTGGCGTATCGTGTGACGAAGCGCCGGTGGGATATGGTAAAGGGGCAAGATTCCGCCGGCCTTACGCGCCACATGGAAATATTGCTCATCGATGGTTAGGGCCTTGAGAGGGTCGCGCGCTGTCACGATGGCCGCAGCTTTCCCTACCGTGCTGGCACGCACCAAAGCAATCGGCACCCAACGAATCACGAGCGGACCGTGACGATAGCGTTGCATCTTGAGCCACAAAGCGTGGCAAAACGGGCAATCGGGATCAAAGAGAATCTGGATTGCCACTGGTGCTGCACGCGGCCCTTGCCGCACCGCCGGACTTCTCCGAAACACATTCCAAGCCCGGTGCAGATACTTTTGTCCCTGCGCGGTATGGGGCGTATGACGAAAAAGCTCGGGTAGCCGCGCTGCATCGGCAGAACCCCCGCTGGCGAGGAGGAAAAGCAGGAGCACGCTCCCTACCTTGTGTTTGGTCCCCCCCAGTACCATCCGGATGCCTCGCGGCATCTAAGGGATCTTCCCTTGACTCTTTAACTGTGCATATCGTGCTTGTTGGCGCGCATCGGCGGCATTCAATGCGGTCGTGCCCGCCATGAGTTTTTGGAGGGCCGAAGACGAGACGGTGGAGGCCGGTAAAACACCCGGACAGCTGGGGCTTACCCAGCGACCATGCAAAACCGCATGCAAGACAGTCGTGCGCCCCGGAAAGGTCTGTATGCGGCTCCAGAATCCCTGCAAGAGATCGGCGTGGGCGTGATCCGTGAACCGGTAGCTACCGTGGTCGATGGTCGAGATCGACCCCTGGCGTACATGATCACGCCAAGTGACTTCCGTGACATGGGGCCCGCGCTTGACCTGAATGGCCACAGGGCCGGCCGGTCCCCCGGTGGGCCCCAGCATTGCAACGGCCTTGTGGCCATGACCGAGGCTTTGCAGACAGCGGGATCCGTGGCTTGTGAACGAAAGCGAGCCGGTAAACACGCTGGTGATAGCCCACAAGCCCGGGCGAAAGCCATTGGTAGCCCAGACCGTCTGGGCTACCAACAACCCCCCTAAGGCAACGACTTTAGCGAACAGTTTTTTTGTCATGAAGGTCCTCGTGGCGCAAGTGGGGTGATTGACGACAGCGGCGATGAGCCCCGCAAACGCTGATCCTTTGGCAGCGGCCGTCCGCGATGCTCCAGAAGGGTGTCGAGATCGGCAAGTAAGGTATGCACGCGGTCGTCTAAAGCGGGATTCTTGTCGGGCGCAGTCTCCGCTAAAATCAACGCCGATCGCGCTTGCTGTAGTCGTACTCGAGCTAGGTTGTAGCGAGCTATCGCCAAGTTCGGACGCAAAGCCAACGCTTGCTCGTACGCGTGCGCGGCAGCCCCCACATGGCCCAAGACGGCCTCGCAGTTCCCTAGGCGGGCCCATAAGAGCGGATTGTGGGGGGCCACCGCGACCAAACGTCGGTAGATGCGTGCGGCCACGACGAGCTGGTCATGTTGATACGCGCGCGCGGCCTTCTGCTCAGTTTGCAAGAGCGGTGGCGGACTACAGCCATTGAGGAGCAGAAACCCAGCACAAAGAACCGGCCACCCGATCTCTGCCATCAGGGCGCGCAAGGGCCTTCTCATGCATCTTCCCAGCTGAGCTGCTGGCCCGCCGCCAAACGCCACCGACGAATTGCACCGCCCGCGCATTCAAGTGTCGCATAAGCGCCCTTTTTTCGTGCGCAGGTCCCAGGACCTCGGTTGGCATATAAGGCCTGAATCATTCCATCGCGACCCAGAAACACCACATCAATAGTGAAACGCATGCCAAAAGTATGGATGGCGGCACAGGGCATAAGCAGCAGGGCCTCATCAGGCTCCAAGGACTTGCGACCCAGCAAACCCCAAGCGCGGCTCAAGGGCCCATCCGCCATCATCAGTTGCGCCAGTACTTCTGCACCTCGGCGCAAGGTGCCGACTCTCATAGACCCCCAGAATGGAGAAACATCACCACAATAGGAAAGGCAATAATGAGAAAGGTGGTGGGGAAGATAAAAATCACCAGTGGGGCAATGAGCTTAACGGGGGCCTCCATGGCCGCTTTCTCAGCCCGCTGAAAACGGTCCATTCGGCTGCGCTCCGCTTGGGCTCGCAGGACTTTGCCAAGCACGGCCCCGGTGCGTTCGGCTTGGTTGACGGCCGATACAAACGCGCCAATTTCGGGTAGGTCCAGCCGCTCGTCCATGCGTTTGAGCGCTTGCGCTCGCGGCAGCCCGGCCTTCACATCACGCAATACCAAGAGAAATTCGCGGCGCATGGATCCTTGGGGGCCTTTATCTACGGCCTGCGCCAAGGCTCCGGCAAAGTTGAGTCCGGCTTCGACCGCGAGGGTAATATAGTCGAGATAGACCGGCAGCAAGCGTCCGATCTCGCGGTTCCGTCGCTGCCGACGCTCATGCAGCCATAGCGTGGGCAGAAAACTGCCACCAGCCGCTAATGCGAGGCTTGGCCCAAAAGATGCGGTGTGCAGAACATGGGTCGACCACAACCCGGCAAGCCCACAGACTATGCCTGAAAATACGCGCAGCGCTAGATAATCCTCGGCGCTCACCAAATAGGCGGCACCCGCTCGCAAGAGCCGTCTGTGGGTCCGCTCGAGCCACGCAGTCGGTAGCCGCGCCGTCACGACATAGGCAGTGACGCGCACAAGCGGCCACACCAACCGCATTCGCGGTGCCAGCGGGTCGAGATACGTTCGATCTTCGGTCGGCACCTCACTCCACAGTGAGGCCGTACCGAGCACCAACAGTAAAGCAGAGACCGCGCCACCGATACTTGCTGCAACTACCGAGAGCCCGAAGTCACCACTCATGATGGCCTATACCTCGATCGTCACAATTTTGCGGATAAAGACATAACCCAAGATCTCCATAATGGCGACAATCGTGAGCACCACCCATCCGAGAAGGCTGTGGAACAAAAGCGCCATCGGTTTGGGCTCCAGGGTACGCAGTATCAGCATCAAACCAATCGGCAAAAGCGTCATCACAAGTCCTTGGATCTTGCCCTGCGCCGTAAGCGAGCGAATTTTGCCCTCGACCTCGGCTTTGCGAGTTAGTGTTTGCGCGAGCGATTCCAGGATTTCGCTTAAATTGCCACCCACAGACCGGGCAATCCGCAACGCGGCAGTAAAGAGACGGAACTCCTCGAGTGGCAAGCGCCGTTCGAGATGCGTCAGTGCGTCCTCAAAGTTCACCCCCATCCGCTGCTCCCGCAGTAACAACGCAAACTCCTGGGCAAGCGGTGGTGACTGATCCTTGGTAATCACCTCCAATGCGACATTAAGTCCCGCGCCGGCCCGTAGACTGGAGGCCAGCATGCGCAAGGCGTCGGGCATTTGCCGGACGAAGCTGCGCAAGCGGCGTTGCTGCAATCCGCGGACTAGCAACCGCGGAAACGCGACCGCAACGCCAGCGCCGACCGCGGCCAAAAATGGGTTCCCTGTAAAAAGCCACAACCCACCGGGCAAAAGGATGAATAAAACAGCGTTGATCAGCACGAGCTGCCGAGGCTCGATAAAAATAAACATGTCGGTCAGGTTTTGGCGCGCCGCCTCTTCGATCCGCGCCCGCTGCCATTGGGCTCCGCGCAGGAACCCCTCCATGAGGGCATAGAAAAGAAACCCGGCCGTAAGAAAGGCCAGGGTCAGCGCCACTATCATCCCCATCCCTCATGCATTGAACTCATAGCACCTCGATCGCGCCATCATCCATAAAGATCGAGCGATCGACCGGCAGACCCCTTTCCACCAGTTCCTCATAGAACTCCGGAATCCGTCCGCTGGCTCCAAACCGACCTGCGACCCGGCCGTCGGCCTTCACACCCGCTTGTTGATAGAAGAAAATCTCCTGCAACTGTATCACCTGATTCTCCATGCCGGTCACCTCCACGACATGGGTAATCTTGCGACTCCCATCCGTCACGCGACTTTGTTGAACGATGATGTCGATGGCCGACGAGATCTGTTGGCGAATGGCCGTAACCGGCAGTTCCAGCCCGGCCATGAGGACCATGACCTCCAGGCGTGCCAAGGCATCCCGCGGCGTATTGGCGTGGACGGTGGTCAGCGATCCATCGTGCCCGGTATTCATGGCTTGAAGCATATCCAAGGCCTCCCCGCCGCGACATTCGCCGACGACAATGCGGTCGGGACGCATCCGCAAGCTGTTGCGTACGAGGTCGCGGATACTGATCTCACCCTTGCTCTCGGCGTTCGCGGGCCGCGCCTCCAACGACACCAGATTGGGTTGGTAAAGACGCAACTCGGCGGCGTCTTCAATAGTCACAATCCGCTCATCGGCCGGAATATAGCTCGCCAGAATGTTGAGGAGGGTGGTTTTGCCAGACCCGGTGCCACCCGATATCAAGATACTGCGCCGTTGCTCCACCGCGAACTTCAAAAAGGACAATATGCGCTCATCGGCCGACCCAAACTGAATCAGATGCGCCCCGGTCAGACGTTCTTTCGAGAACTTCCGAATCGTCAGGCTCGGACCCTTGAGTGCTACTGGCGGAATGACGGCGTTGACGCGCGACCCGTCCTTCAAGCGACCGTCAACCATGGGTGAAGACTCGTCGATACGCCGCCCCAAGGGCGCTACGATTCTCTCGATGACTGACCGGACCGCGTGTTCGCTCGAAAATACGACAGGTGATGACTCCAGGCGACCTTGACGCTCAATGAAGATTTCATCAAACCGGTTGACCATGATCTCACTCACCGTGGCATCCTCAAGCAAGCCCTCAATGGGCCCCAGGCCAACGACCTCGTTCAAGGCCGCTTCCAGTAGCGCCCCCCGATCATGATCACCTACAAGAGTCGGCTCTTCTCTCAGCAGGTCCTCCAACAGGTCACGCGTTTTTGTGCGTAATTCCGCATCAGCCATATGTGCGGTATCAACCCTTCGAAAGTCCATACGGGCAATCAAACGCTCATGGAGCGAACGCAAGACCGCGAAATCGATGCGCGGGCCTTCCGCAACCGGCACATCGTTGGCTATGGGTTCTACAATAGTCGTAGGAAGGTCATCCCGAATCCGCAGACGGTACCCCGTGATCGCAATCTCGTCGGTGTTCTGGAGGGGCCCATATGGGGCCTGCAACCGTGCGCCGTTGACGGCCGTACCCGCGCGCGTCCCCTCATCCCGGATAAAAAGACCGCGCGCTTCCCGATAGATCGTTGCGTGCCGTGGTGCCACCATCCAGCCCTGAAGGACAATGAAATTCTCTTCCGATTTCCCCACGTGACACTCATTGGCCGTGCACGGCCATGTTTCGCTAGCCCCGTGTGGTCCCTCGATTTGCACCTGGAACATAAGCGTTTGGCATCTCCGGGGATCTAACCATTCTCAATCGACGGCAGATCCTTCGCCGCATTCTGGCGCGGCGAATCCTAGGCGTCAATGTCAGACAAGGGATCGGGCTTGACCGGGCGCACCTACCACAGGCAGGCTTTGGCGTTTACGATCC
Source organism: Pseudomonadota bacterium (assembly GCA_021784755.1). GTDB lineage: Bacteria > Pseudomonadota > Gammaproteobacteria > Acidiferrobacterales > Acidiferrobacteraceae > Acidiferrobacter. Next base: position 6,186 of record JAJYHM010000053.1, on the reverse strand, counting down.
TACTCAACTCAATTCGGAGAGAAAGCCTATGCGCATTTTTGGTGCGGTGCTCTTCACGGTCACCTTATCCGCCCATGCGGCGATACTGGCCAAAGGGCAGTGGCGCGTGACCGTCCATAGCCCCTATTTAAACACGACCTACACGGCCTGTAACCGCGGGGCGGCGACTGTGGCATGGATGTTGCGTCAATCGGGACAGCACTGTCGTACCGTTTTTTGGCACCAAACAGGTCCCGTTATCAACGCTCAAGAAGTCTGCCGGCAAGCTATGCCTAATGGCGGGGCGGCGAGTACCCATACCGATATCCATTTGACTCTCGGTCCCCGGGACCGGAGTTATGCCGGCCAGATTGAGGCCCATGTGCACACACCTATGGGGGTATTTTCGAGCCAAGAGGCCGTCTCGGCGCACTGGCTTTCGGGGAGCTGCCCCTCTCATTGACTTCTGGCATTGACAAAAGATCTCTTATTTGATCTGATCGGCAAAAATATAAGCAAACGCGGCTCAGTCGCGCTGACCATAAAAAGGACTGGAGTCCTTATGTCAGATGGAGAACACACCTAGGGAGGTGTCGCAATGGCAAACACTCGCAAGAACGTTCAGTTACGGGGTCAGCGTGGTCAAGGCATGACCGAATATTTGATCATCACCGCCTTGATAGCAGTGGCCGCTATCGCCGTGTTTGCTTTTTTTGGCAAAACCATCCGTAGCCAGGTCGGCGGCTTAAGCCAAGAAGTCGCCGGCCAAAGTGCCAGCACGTCGATCTCCCAGGCCAAGCAGGCCGCCCAGCAGGCGCAAACCGAGGGCGGTAAGACCAAAAACCTCTCTTCGTACACGAACGCAAGCGCGGGCCAGTAAATCCGCGTCAAGGGCAAGGTCATGCATCAGGCCCAAAAAGGCCAGGCCTTAGCTTTTGCCGTGATTGTGTTGCTGGCGGTTCTTGTTGGTGGCTTTGTTCTTTATAACGGGGGTCGGCTGGTGCTGACCAAGACACGTCTGCAAAACACCGCGGAGTCGACCGCCTATAGTGGGGCTGTGCTGGTAGCGCGGGACTACAACTTTTCCGCCTACGCCAACCGCGCCATGGTGGCGAACCAGGTGGCCATTGCGCAAATGGTGGGTCTGCGGTCCTGGTCGCGTTACTACTGTCTCACGTATAACGATCAATGCGGCAATCAACAAAGTGGCAACAGTCTCCCCAGTCAAATTCAAAGAGTCGTCGGGCGGTCAGAGGTCGGTGCGGTCTATGGTCCGGCGCTCTCGTACTACAAAGCGCTCTCCCAGGCCACTTATCGCGTCAACGCTATCAGCGATGGCGCAATCGCTAATATGGCCAACATCCTCAATGGCCTCTTGAGCGTCGGGGCGATGGGCTTCCATGACGCGGTCCTCGCCGATCTGGCGGCCGGCGCCACCAATCAAGGCCTGCTGGCACAAGTCGTGGCCGCGAACGATCCCCACGCGCAAATCAGCACGGCGGGCAAGACCCTGATCTTAAACGCTGTGCGGAACCTAAGGGGCTTTACCCAGACGTATGGGAATTCGACAGCCGACAAAAAACGCTTTGCGTCTGTCATAACCCAGGGTCTCGATGGCTTTTCCCAATCCCGTAGTTCCAGCGAATGGGCGCCCTACCCGCTGGTCAATCCGTTTTCCCTGGTCCCCTATAACGATCAGTCCTTTACGGCAATTTGGAACAGTTATAGCGGCGGCACCGAATTTAAGACCGGGTTTAAGACCTGGAATGCGATGGACGTCTCGACCGTTTCGGGCTTCACCATCTGGTGGATCAGCGTCTTCGGGGTGCCCATCCCGATACCGGTGCCGATCTGGACCAATCCGCCTCTCTATTTTTGGCCTGATACCTTAAGCCACGCGGCCGCGAGTGATGGCCAAAGCGCCAGCCTCGCCACTAATAACAATTTCGGTGAGGCGACAGGTTCGGCCTCTTACGGAAGCTCCTACTCCGTCAATTCGGGACCGGCCTATCGACAGAAGCAAGCGGGTGCCGGAAAGAGCATCGCAACGTATAGTGGGCTGCGTTCCTATCAAGACGTCGCCGATACTCAAACCGCAGACTTTACCGCGCCGACCCTCACGATCGTCCTCGACCGACCCCGCGCGACCATCATGACCAGCGGACAACTTGGGATCGCCAGCGGCGCGCTCGCGACCCCAAGCGACGAGGCGGGCGGACAGGTCGAGGCTATGGCGACCGCCCAAGCGGAGTTTGCGAGACCTCAGGCGAGCCGCAGTTTGGGAGGCAAGGTCGTCTACGGTAATCTTTTTAATCCCTACTGGGAGGCCCACCTAGCCCCCACCAGTGCCGCTGTGCGGGCGGCGGCCGCCGCCGCCCAGATGGCCGGTCATGGATGATGATTCAGAGCCGATCTCTCCACTCTCCGTGCGCCGGGCAAGCCCTGGTCGAAACACTGATTGCCGCACTTTTTGTGCTCGTGCCGATCTTCCTGCTCTACCCGCTCCTCGGCAAATACATCGACCTCAAGGCGCAAACCGTGCAAGCGGCACGCTATACCGCGTTCGAGCGCACCGCGTTTTCCGCAAGCGGCACGCGTGATGGCGCCACTGTCGCCCAAGCCAGCAATGCCGCATTAAGTGGATGGACAACTCTGCGCTTCTTCGGGGCGCCAACGGCGGCGCTTACCAGTACCGCACCCCAAAGCGGTGCCTATACCATAAACCCGCTCTGGACCGATCAGTCCGGACAGCCTTTGTTACCGCGATACGCAGATGTCCAGACGACTCTCGCTAATGCGGCAAGCCCTGACCTCGCAGATCAGGCCTTGGAGACCTACCTGAAGCCTATTCATGTGTTAAGCGAAGGGGGGCCCACCTTAAATTTCCAGGGGTTTGTCACCGCTAACGTTCAAGCCACCGCGGCCCCGGTTGTCTACCCACCCCCGCTTAACACATTGAAGCTACGTTTTACCGCGAGTGACACCCTCCTGACAGACGCCTGGAGCGCCGCCGGACCGCCTGGGGTGCAGACTCAGATCGATGCGGCGCTGCCGCGTCTGGAGCCCGCGTTAAAAACCCTCATGAATGTTGCCCAGACAGGGGGGGCAAGCGACCTCCAAAGCCTCAATCTCGGACAGGCCCTCACGGGGAGCCCACAAGAGCTTCCCGCCGACCGCTTGCAAAGCCAAAACGGGGCGGGGGCACCATGAGGGCCGCTGTGATCCTGTTGGTGTGTCTGAGCAGCAGCATGATAGGGGGTACGCGCGCCGCGACCCCGCCCGCTATTCAGTGCCCCGCGCCCGGGCGCCCCGCAGGAATGCGGCTCACCTGGGTCGCCCCGCGGGCCGCTGTTGATGGTCTCCCCATAGCCATCCTTCAGTTTAGAAGCCCCCTGTCGGTCACCGCCCTGCGGGCGTGGTATTGGCGCCACTGGCGGCGCTTTACGGGCCACCCGATTCTCTACACCGTGTCTCCCTGGCAGGTGATCGCCCGCTATCGCGGGGGGTGTTTTGAGACCGTGCAGTTTGCCACCTCGGGATTTGGGTCCCACGGTTTTATCGGTTTGAGCGAACCCACGCAGGCGGCGCCGGCAGACTCAGGCCAAGGACGCTTCCCGGTGCCCCCGGGGAGTCACTTGCTCCTGACGCTCACCAGCGATGACCACGGCAAACATGCGGACACTTTCGTTGCCCTCACCCCCAACGGCGTGGACGCACGCTTTTATTATCAACATGTCTTGCCTCAAGACGGCTGGGCCTTGCAGATGCAGCGGGCCGGGGGCGGTGGGTACGGACTCGTGTTCCAAAAGAGAAGCACCGTGGCCGATCTCAGTTTCACCCCTTTTACCGGAGGGAGGACCAGTGTGCTCGTGGCCCTTGTCCACCATTAAGCAGCGCGGCCAAGGCCTGTCGGAGTACGTCATCGTGCTCGCCGTCGGCGTCATCGTGCTTACCGTGCCCTGGAATGGTCAGGTCTCGCCGATCGTGCAATTGGCTGAAGCCCTGCAAGGCTTTTATACCCACTACTCCTACGCGCTCTCTTTACCCTAACGACAGAGGCCCAAACTGAAACCTTTTACGCGCCGAATACCCTCTCTTTCCCGCACCGGGATGTTACTCGGTGGAGCCCTGGTCTTCGCCACGATCACAGCGATCGCCGTAGGCCATTATCTCCAGCATCGCGAGCGCGTACTGGCGGCCCGCTTGCAGGCGCAATATCGCGGAAAGGAGGTTCAGGTCGTCGTGGCCCGGAGCAACCTGCCCGCCGGCGCGCTGGCCGACAGCCAAGACATGGCGACGCGTTCGGTACCCGCGGATTTGGTCTACCCCTTTACCGTGACCCTCGCGCGCTGGCCGGCCCTGGACGGAAAACCTCTAGCGCGGGCCGTCTACGGCGGCAAACCCTTGCTGGCGGAGGATTTTACGCCTGGGCGCACCGGCGATTTCGCGGCCCAACTGCCCGCTCGCCTGCGTGCCGTAACCATTACCGTGAGCCCGGTGAATGCCATTGCGGGGCTTTTGCGCCCCGGTGACCGCGTCGCGGTCTTGTTTTTGGCACATCACCGCGAGGTGCCACTCCTGCATCACGCGCAAGTTTTGGCGACCGGGCTTGCAACCGCTCACCGCGGCCACCGTCCCGCCGGGGGACATTGGCGCACGGGTTTTGGCACGATTACCTTGGCAGTCAGCCCCCGTCAGGCCGGAGAACTGGCGCTCGCCGAGCGCGTGGGGGGCTTACGCGTAGTCCTGGATCCGACCCACGGAAAGCCCGGCCCCGGACTCCCGATGCTCACGGTGGCCAGCCTTTATGGGGAGGGCCAGGGGAGCGGAGGACCGATACAGAGCGTGCAATACATCATAGGCGGCGCGAGCGGCAATCGCGTACATAACCTCCCCGTGGGCGAGACCCCGCCCGCCGCCAACCGGGCGGGCGGGCCGACCGCGGCGCTGGCCCATGTCGAAAAACGGACCAATAAGACGCTCGCGACCTTAAAAACCCTCTTACAGACGGCGCCTCCGGCCGCCCCGGTGACCCCATGAACAGGCGGATCTTCAGCCTCCTATTAGGTTTTGCCTTTCCTCTCATCGCCCATGCGGTAGCCGTGCGTCGTCTCGATCTGTACGTCGGCGAGATCCAGGTCCTGGCCACGGGTCCTGTGCGCCGCATTGCGATTGGTAACGGTCACCTGCTCGGGGCTACGGCGCTCACGCATACGGTGGTCCTGGTCGCGAACCGCGCCGGCACCACCGACCTCGACCTCTGGACTACGCACGGCTTTCTCGCCTATCACATCCGCGTGACGCGCACGAATCTGATGGCCACAGGGCGGATCCTGCGCCGTTTGTTGCGCCGCTTTCCCGCTATCCATATCACCCCCGAAGCCGGACATCTGCTGCTCACAGGTGCCACCAACCCCGCTGAGGCCAAACGTCTCGTGGCGCTTGCGCACACCTATTCCGGGGTGCTGGACTTCGTGCGCCCCACTTTAGTGGCCATGCGCCCCATGGTCATGCTCGATGTGCGGGTCGTGAATTTCAGTAAGACCGCTCTCGACAATCTCGGCGTCAACTGGCAGACCGGGATCGCCGGACCGGCGGTGGGGGTGGTCAATGACTGGGCGACCAATAGCCTCTATCGCCTGGGGGATGTGACTCAAGGCGGGGTGGCCGCCGACGCCTTCAATGGCCCCCAAGGCGCCCTGACTGGTCTCCCTCTGACAGTCCCCTATAGCCCTTATGCGGGCTTGGTGACAGCCCTCTCTTCCCAGATCAATCTCGCCGTCCAAAACGGCGAGGCCTATATCCTGGCGCACCCGAGGCTTGTCACAAGAAGCGGGCAGACGGCCTCGTTTCTCGCCGGCGGCGAGGTGCCAATCCCGGTGGCGGGCGGCTTTGGTCAGACCTCGGTCACCTATAAGTCTTATGGGGTGAAGTTGGCGATTAAGCCCGTGGTCGATATCCGCCGTCATATCCTGGCCGGTATTCAGACCTCGATCAGCCAGATCAATCCGGCGCTCACCATCGACGGCTATCCGGCCTTCCTGACCCGGAAGACCAGTGCCGTGGTGAACGTGCGTAGCGGCCAGACCATCGTGCTCTCGGGGCTTGTCCATACCACCGGGGCCAATACCGTGAACAAGTTCCCCTGGTTGGGGGACATCCCCATCCTGGGCGCACTCTTTCGGTCTACCCAGTTCCAGCGCGATC
>JAJYHM010000045.1 GCA_021784755.1 Pseudomonadota bacterium | reverse complement strand
CTTTCGGGTCGGTATCGACGGGCTGGCGCAACGCTGTCGGGCGGTCCTGCAAGAGGATCCCTTCCAGGGGACGGTGTTCGTGTTCCGCAGCCGCTCGCATACGGCCATCAAACTCCTTATTTACGATGGCCAGGGGTTCTGGCTCTGCCACAAGCGCCTCTCCCAAGGCCGCTTTCGTCACTGGCCGACCGCGACCGGCGGGGTGGCGAGCGCGATGCTGGCCCATGAGGTGCAGGTCTTGTTGAGCGCGGGGGACCCGACGCAGTCCCAGGCGCCGCCGCTATGGCGCCCGGTGGGCGCTCAGCGGGGGCCGCGCTCGATGGCTGCGGTCCCGCGGGGCGGGGACGAGGCCGGGCTTGGGGTGGGGGCTTGCGTTCCATAACCGCGCGCGGTAAGATCTGTCCCCATGGAGATCTTGCTACGCTATCGCGGCCGCGCCGTCACCGCCACCGACGCGCATTTCATCCGCACCTTGATCGCCGCCCACCCCGAGCAAAGCCGGCGGGCGTTGTCCGAGACACTCTGCCAGGCCTGGGACTGGCGGCAGGAAAACGGTGCCCTGCGCACGATGGTGTGCCGGGGACTCATGCTGGCGCTCGCGCGCGCAGGCCACATCACGTTACCGCCGGTGCGCCGCCAACCCCCCAATCCCTTGGGCGTGCGCGCGCGCCTTGCACACGGTGCCCCGGCGCCCCTGGCAATCGATACCACGCCGCTTGTAGGCCCCTTGCGGGGCTTAGGCGCGCTCACAGTCGTGTCGGTCCGCCGGACCGCCGCGGAGGCCCTCTTCAACAGCCTCATGGCGGCCCATCATTATCTCGGCTACGCGCAGCCGGTGGGCGAGCACCTGAAGGTTATGGTCTATGCCGGGACGCGCCCGGTGGCGCTCGGTGCGTGGAGTTCAGCCCCCCGGCATCTGGGGCCCCGCGACCGGTTCCTCGGCTGGTCGCCTGCGGTGCGCCGCCAGAACATCGCGGGCATCGCCTATAACACGCGCTTTTTGATCCTGCCGTGGATCACGGTCCCGCATCTCGCCTCGCACGTCCTTTCCCGTATGACCCGCGCGCTCCCGCAGGCCTGGCAAGAGGCCTATGGCCATCCAGTGTATTGGGCCGAGACCTTCGTCGATACCACCCGCTATCGCGGCACCTGCTACCGCGCGGCCAACTGGCAGGTCCTGGGCCAGACCCAGGGGCGCGGCAAGGACGACCGCACCCACCGGGCAAACCGCAGCATCAAAGACGTGTTGGGCTTGCCGCTGTGCCGGGACTATCGCGCCCGCTTGTTGGGCGTGGCATGAGCGGGAACAAGAAACCGCCGCAGCAACACCGGCCACCCCTACCCGAGCGCCTCGAGGTACCGATAGAGGAAATCGCCGCCATCGTCGAGCGCACACAAACGGGGGCACTCACGGCACCGGACCACGCGAAGCTCAAGGCCGCGATGGCGACGCTTGCGTTCCTCACCGCGGAACTGCAGGCCAAGAAGACCTCGTTGGAGCGGCTGCGCCGGATGCTGTTTGGCGCGAAGACAGAAACCACCCGCGCCGTGCTCGGGGAGAAGGCCGACAAAGAGGGTCATGCGCCCGGCACCGAGGCGCCAGGATCCGACGCGGCCCCCTCACTGCCGCCAGATCCCTCTTCGTCGAAACCCAAAGCGCCGGGCCATGGCCGCAACGCTGTGAGTGCGTACACCGGGGCCGAACAGGTCACGGTGGCGCATCCCGACCTCCACAGCGGGGATGCCTGCCCCCACTGCACGGAGGGGACGCTCTATCGACAGAACGAGCCCGCCCAGCTCGTGCGCATCACGGGCATGGCGCCCTTGAGCGCCACGGTTTATGCCTGCGACCGGCTGCGCTGCCATCTCTGTGGCGAGGTCACCACCGCCCCGGCCCCGGAGGGCGTGGGACCCGAGAAATACGATGCCACCGCGACCAGTATGGTAGGCCTGCTGAAGTATGGCGCAGGCCTCCCCTTTAACCGCATCGAGACCTTGCAGGCCGGCATGGGCATCCCGTTGCCGGCCGCGACCCAATGGGACCTGGTGCGTAAGGCCGCCCCCGTGTTGGCCCCGGCGCACGCGGAGCTCTTGCATCAGGCGGCCCAGGCCCCGGTGCTCTACAACGACGACACGACCATGAAGGTCCTTAAGCTGACAAAAGCGCAGCGGGCCGCGGCGCTCGCCGACGACGCGCACATCGAACGCACCGGGATCTTTACCTCCGGCATCGTCGCCACCCAAGAGGGTCGTCAGATCGCGCTCTTCTTCACAGGCGTCCGCCACGCCGGCGAGAATCTCGCTACGGTGTTAGCGCATCGCGCAGCCGATTTGCCCGCCCCCATCCAGATGTGCGACGGGCTATCGCGCAACGCCCCCAGCGACTTCGACACGGTGATGTCCTCTTGTCTCGCCCATGCACGGCGTAAGTACGTCGAATTGACCGAGACCTTCCCAGAAGAAGTGCGCTTCGTGCTGGAGACATTGCGTGAGGTCTATGGTACCGAGGCCCGTATCCAGGCCGAGGGTCTCGACCCAGAACCGCGACTCCTCCGTCACCAGGCCGAGAGCGCACCACGCATGGCGATCCTGGAGCAGTGGATGCGCACGCAGTTTGAGGAGCGCCGGATCGAGCCCAACTCGACGCTGGGCGCCGCCATCCGTTACATGCAGAAGCGCTGGCCCGAACTCACGCTATTCCTGCGCGTGCCGGGCGCCCCACTCGATAACAATGTGACCGAAAGGGTTCTGAAAAAGGCCATCCTGCACCGCAAGAACGCGCTCTTCTACCGTACCCTCAACGGCGCCCATGTCGGCGATACGTTCATGAGCCTGATCCACACCGCCGAACTGAACCACGTGGCCCCGTTTGAGTATCTGGTGGCACTCCAGCGCCATGCCGACGCGGTCGCCGCGAACCCCGCCGACTGGATGCCCTGGAACTACCAGGCGACGCTCGCCCTGCAAAACCCCAACCCTGAGCCCCCTGATTAGCCGATCTGCGCGGTGGCCGAGCGTTTTACGCATCTCTGCCGGAAGGACACGAACCGTCACCACCGCCTGCTGGAC
>JAJYHM010000054.1 GCA_021784755.1 Pseudomonadota bacterium | reverse complement strand
CGGGGCGCCGTTTTCCCGCTTTGTCGAAGGCCCCGCCCGTGCTAAGGTGACGGCCCCGTGTCCGCACACGGAGACCCTTTCCCCTTGATAGAACGCCGTCCATGATGCGCACCAAAACCGCCATCAAGAAGCGCCAGGCATGTCCGAAAGGGTCCACATTGAGTCAGCGCCGCGCGTTTCTGGCCCTCCACGCCTTTTGTCTTGATCCCGGGGAAGCCGCGGGGCTGCGCGTGCTATGCGGCTATGCAGGCACCGGCAAGACCTGGCTTGCCATACATCTCATCGAGGCGGCGTGCGCGAAGGGCCTCCGGGTCGCTTTATGCGCGCCCACGCACAAGGCGGTCTCAGTCATGACGGCCAAGCTCGCGCGCCCTACGCGTACCAAGGTCTGGTCCGGCACGCTGCACGCGCTCCTTGGTCTCAAATTGCGCGAAACCCACGAGGGTGTGATGCGCATTACCTTGGATCGCTACCCGAAGACCCTCTATTTCGAGTCCTACGACCTCGTATTTATCGACGAAGCGAGCATGGTAGGGCCCGAACTCCTGTCATATATCCAACGATTCGCCCAGGGCGCACGCACCCGCGTGATCTACATAGGGGACCCGGGGCAGCTCCTACCGGTGGAGGAAAACACCCCTACTACAGCCCCGCAACAGGATCTCGCCTTGGCTGATCCCGCGGATCGCGAACCGCCAGTGTTCGCTCAGGGCAGTTTGCGGCACGACTTGGTCGAAGTGGTCCGCCAGAAATCCACCGGCCGCCCGCACCCCATCATCCAATTCGCAGGGGAGATACGCCGCTACATCGAGGGCGAGGCAAGCGGGGTGTTCAATGCCGATAGCATGCGCCGCTACCTCGCCGAACACGCAAGCGAAATGCAAGGCGTCCATCTCGCGCGTGCCGCCTCCGCAGCGGAAGGGGCCGTGAGCCTACGGCGACGCCGACCCGCCAAAGACATACGCGTGATCGCCTGGCGCAATCGGGTCGTCGACGAGCGCAACCGCTTCATCCATCGGGGGCTTGCGGCCCTCTACGGACGCGGCGAGCCGGAGGGGCTGGATATGGCGCCGTTTTGGCCCGGCGAGACGCTCATCGCCCGCGAAACGGTCTACGCCTTTCGTTCTGCGGCGTGCATCCAGGAGCGTGGGGCGAAGGTTTGGGAAGAGGCCTTGGCCCCTATCGAAGGATCCCGGGGCGCCGAGGGCGCGGAGCGCGAACGGCGCGATGCCCTCGTCGACCTCGTACCCAACAACACCGAAATGATCGTCACGGCCTGCGAGGCGCTGCATCACCCTTATCTCGACATCCCAAGCTGGCGGATCCAGGCGAAGGCGCCGGGACAGGATGAGGCGGTCGAACTCTTCGTGGCGCACGACCCGTCCGAGTACGAGCGACTCGTGCGCAAGACATGGACGATGTACAGGAGCACCGAGAGCCGCGCCCCCGAGGACTTCCGGCGCGCGTGGGCCGTGACACGGGCATGCGCCCCGGTCATGCACGGCTACGCCACGACCGCCCACAAGGCCCAGGGAAGCACCTTCCACTACGCCTTGGTGGACGTGGCTGACCTCTACGGGATGGTCGCGGGCGGCAAGGTCGACGACTACCATCGCGCGCTCTATGTCGCCGTCACCCGTGCCGCCGAACAGGTGTGGCTCTGCCTATAAAGAGATCTGCCGCAGCGCGCGGCCGCCACTCCATCGCTACCAACCGAAGTCGCCGCAAAAGCCGCCGCCACGGTAATCGATTGTGACCCAGCGCGGACGGAATGCGTCACGCCGCTCAAGCGGAAAATCCATAAGCGGGAGTTCGTCCAAGACGGCATCGTTCGGCAGCGCACAATGACGCGCCATAACCGGACGGAACCACACCACGAGGTGCGGATGCGCGGAAGACGCGCTTGGCGCGACCTCATCAGGGGGCGCGACACCGAAGCGTAGCCGCTTGCGGATGAGACAGCTGAAGAAAAGCTCCATCTCCACCAACAGGGGCTCGGTACGAGCGTCGAGTGCGCGACGCGCCGATGCGGTGAGCTCCACGCGCACATCCGCCTCCCGCAAGGGTCGCGCCGCCGTTTTCGTCGCCGCGATCATGGCGGGCCACCGCGGCCGGGAGGGACCACGCGCAACCAACCACTCGGACAATTGGGTACCCGGGGGTAGTAGCCCTCCGGACGGCGGCAATAGTAGTAATAGGTAGGCCGCGCCGGTCGCGGTGGCGGATAGTAATCACGTTCTATAATGACTCGCCGCCGAGGGGCGAAGGCCCGGAAGCCGAACCATAACGGAAACCAGTCGTCGCCACCGTCGTCGCCCTCGTCGTCATCGACGCGCAACGCGTGCGCGTGTGACACAGGCGCCATCGCGCGCATCGCATACACCTCGCGCGCCGCCACGGTAAACAGACTGCCTGCCAGTGCGGCAGCCATGACAAAGCGATGTTTCACGGCCATCTCCATTCCTCTCGAGACACCAAGCTGCGCCTAGGATACCGCATCGGCGGGTGCAAAAAATCGTCCCCCCGCGGTTTTTCCCTAGCGCAAAACGATGAACGCATCTGCCAGGGCGACCAGCGTCCAGACCGAGAGCTGCGGACTCGACGGGCGCCCATGCACCACGTAATGGGCCGCGTTTTCTCAGTTGTTGCGCCACAGATGATAGCGCCGCGGCGCCTTTAAGACCTTCACGCCAATGGCGAGCACGCGGCCCCGTTGCGCCGTCGGTGTCGGCCGCACACGTAGGGACGGCCCGGGGCGAATTCCTCGATACTCGGGAGATGCTCACCCCGAAAAAAGCTATTGTGCAGCACCCGCCCGTCGAACCACGCCACCCCCACGCGATCTTGCAAGCCCTTGTCGCACTTCAGGAAATCCCCAGGACGTATGACCGTTACCGGCGTCGGCATGAGACCTTCCTCCATTGGGGCCTCCCGGCCCTTAGCAACGCCAGCCAGGCGCCTCCAAGCCGTCAGCTGGGGTCTGCCAATCTTTAAAGCCCCGCGCGCCCGATCGCCCCCTAGAGACGTACTCTTGAGCGCGCGCCTTGCTAAGCCTAGCCCAGCGGTTTCTCGAAATCCATGGATCACGACGCGCGCAAAGCCCAGCTCGGAGCCACGACCACCCCCGGAGCCCGAAATCGACGCGCAAGATTGACTTCCCGACCGGGGCCCCTATCATGGGCCGATGCTGAGCCGACTTAAGCCTTGCACGCATCGCGCGCGCCAACGAAGCGTATCCCTCTGCACGATGACGCCACGAGGCGCGCGACATGCAGGGGCCCGCCCATGACGCGCGGACGCTATGGACAGATCGCGCTCGCGACCTTGTTTGTAATAGGCCTCTACCCCTTGACGCCCTATTTCGTACCACTCTTTATGGGCGCCGTGCTGTGCACCGTGGGTTGGCGCGTGCAGTTGGCCGTGGAACATCACTTGAACCTCCCGCGCTTCGCCGGCGCGATCCTGCATGCGCTGTCTTGGCTTGCCATCATCGTGCTTCCGTCGTGGCTCGTCATAGACACCCTCGCCGCCAAGCTCGCACCCGAGATCGCGCGCTGGAAGAGCGGCGGACCACTCGTGCACGTCCCGCCGCAACTCGCCCATGCGCGCTTTATCGGCCCATGGCTTGCAGGTCATCTCCATAACCTGAACGCCAAAGTGCTGGTCCATTACATCGGCCACCACTCGGACGTCATCAAGGCGAGCCTAGGCCACGTCTGGGTCTTTCTGTTGCATACGATCATTGCCGCCGCCGTGGTCTTTTCACTTGCCCTACGGGGCGAGAAGATGCGTGCCGAGCTCGTATGGATTGCTGAATCCCTTTGGGGGGCACGCGGACAGCAGGTCCTCACCGCCGCCGCCCAATCGGCGCGCGCGGTCATGCTCGGTATCATCGGCGTGGGGCTCGTGGAGGGCGTACTGATCGGGCTGAGTTACGGCTTGGCAGGCATGCCCTTATGGTCGATCTGGCTGATCGCCACGGCGCTCCTGTCCGCCATTCCGTTTGGGGCAGGCGCGGTGCTTGGGCTGGTCTGTGGGTGGCTCATGCTGACAGGTCACGTCTTCGCCGGGTTGCTCACGGCCGCTTGGGGGGTGGCGGTCATCACGGGTGCGGACCTGCTCCTGCGGCCGCTCGTCACAGGTAAAGAAAGCTCTGTGCCCTTCATGGCCCTCTTGCTCAGCATCCTCGGCGGGGCCAAGGTCTTTGGGCTCGTGGGGGTCATCGCAGGCCCCCTGCTCATCATGCTGGCGGCATCCCTCTGGCAAGCCTGGTTTCGCCAACCGCAACTTCCCCCTGCGGCATGAGGGCCGGCCGCCACACGGGAGCGAGCACGAAGCGCAGATGGCCATGGGCGGTCTTCAGTGCCTCATGGACCGCTGCGGGGTGCGGACCTTCCGCGAAGATGAAACCGAGATAGCTCGCCCCCTCCGGCAGCGGCACAAGCTCCTGTCCCTCGCGCGCATCGATCACGACCTCGATCACCCCTGGCACGCGGTCGGCGGCCCTGAGCCCCTCCACACGCTTCAAGAGGCCGAGCCCTGGAATCGGGATCATGAGCACGCCCGCCGCCCCTGTCCGTGGCGCCACCACGATCGATTCCCCCAAGGCGTGACGCACGACCAGCTCTTCCAGGGATAGCCCCGTGCCGAACCGCAACAGGCGCCCGCAGAGCCCCCCTATGGTGCGCGCCGCGATCTCGATCACCCACACCCCCTCGGCATTCAGGCGGCACTCGGCGTGGATCGGACCCTCCTGCAGCCCGTAGGCACGCGCCCCGCGCTCAACCTCGCGGCGTACCGCCTCGCAGGTCGCGGCATCCAGCCGCGAAGGCGTGATGTAATAGGTCTCCTCGAAAAACGGGCCATTGAGCGGCTCCGGCTTATCGAAGATCGCCAGCGTCTGGAGGACGCCGTCCGTAAGCAGGCCCTCGAGGGCAATCTCGGCACCCGGCACAAAGCGCTCCACGAGCGCCCGGTTCCATACCGCCCGCTCGTCGCGCCCCAGGATGGCGGCGAGCCGCGCAAGCGCCTGGCGCAGGGCCGGCGCGTCATCTACGCGCATGACGCCGCGACTGCCCGCCAGGGCCACCGGCTTCAAGACCAGGGGATAGGGAAGATCATCGAGCAGCGGCAGTGGGGCATCCAGCGCCAGCACCTGATGCCAGGGGACGCGCACACCCGCGGCACTCAAAACGGCACGCGCATGATCCTTGCGGCGCGCAAACTCCAAGGCCTGGGGCGGGTTCCCCGGCAGACCAAGCCTCGGGGCCAGAAAACCCGCGACCTGCGTGCCCCAATCGTCGAGGCCCAGAATCGCCTGAAAAGGCCCGCCGCGCCCGATCTCCTCGCGCAAGGCCCTCTCGCAGCCATCTAGGTCGTCCAGCGCGAGACGCAGGCCCGGAAGCCCGCTACGAACGATATTGGACGTCCCCTCGCTTGCTAAAACAACCTCCGCCCACCTCTCGGCGGCGGCCAGGAACGGCGCTGTCCGGTAGGAGCCGAACGGCGCAACAAGCAGCAGTCGTGGCTTCTTTAGTGCGCCCCGCACCCGCCGCCGCCGCAACCCCCGCACGCCCCACCGCCCCCAGAGCGGCTAAACACGTTGCGAAACAGGAAACGCGGCTCGCCGTCTTCGGTGTAATCGATCTCGGCGCCCTCCAGATAACTCAGGGCCACGGCGTCCACGAAGATCTTGAGCCCCCCTTTCTGCCAGACGGCATCACGGGCGCTCTCGGCCTCGGCCATGACCATGCCGTAGGTCATGCCACTACAGCCGCCGCCCGAGACAAAGACGCGAATGCCGATGACACCGTCCGCCGCCGCCTGCGATACGATCTCGCCAAGCTTGGTCTGGGCCGGCTCGGTCACATGGATCTCGTCTGTGAGCTGCGCCGGAAACATGGGCGCCGCGCTCGCCACCGCCTGTTCTTGCTGCATGAGAACCTCCTTCGGAAAGTCCCAGTATAGCGCTCACCGCCGCATCCCGTAAGAGCAGCTTCCTAAGCGCGGCGCAGGTCCGTTATACTGCGCCATCCAACTCACAGAGGACGGCCTTCGTGCGCATGGTTCAGTGTCGGGTCTTGAAGCGTAACGCCCCCGGTCTCGAGCGGCCACCCTATCCGGGCGAGCTCGGCCAGCGCATCTATGACGAGGTCTCGCAGGACGGCTGGCGCCAGTGGCTGGATCAGCTATCTGTGCTCATGAATGACCATCACCTGAATACCGCCGACCCCGAATCGCAAAACGACATCGAGGCCATGATGCAGGCCTTCCTCTTCGAGGGCCGCCCGCCGGTGGTCAAGGCCGCCGGCGGCAAGAAGTAAGGCCCCGCGGGGCCCCACCCGATCGGTCGACCCGCGGCTTTGGGCCGTTCCCGGCGACCAATTCCCCTCACCCCATCGCTGGGGCCTTGGCCGCGCGCGGCGATGCGCTTGCGCACAGGGCCGCATATCCCCTTAAGTTACGCCGGCCGCAGGGCTGCCGGCGGGCAAGATGCGCCGATACCTCCCGTGGCGTATGCTACCGAAAAACGGCCTCACATCCATTCCGCACCGATATGCGCAGACACGAAACCAAGAGCCTGTACCTGATCCGAGCGGTTCTTGACAAGATCGTGCGCTCGCCCGACCCGCGCGAGCCCATCGCCGCGGCCTTGACATGGGCCCGACATTTTGGCGAGCAACGCCCAAACGACCTCTGGCTCGCTCGCTGGAGCCAACTCCTCGAGCGAGCACTGGATGGCGGCGATGCCGATCTTGAGCGCCTGTATGATGTCATGCTGGATCCGTCCGAGCGCGGTATCGACATGCGACAGAGCTCTCCGTGGGCCGGCGTCTTGACCGTGCAAGAGAGAACCAAGGCATTACTCGATTTCGAAAAACAATGGAAACACGATCATGGATGAACGGCAGCTTGAGCACCTGATCCGTGCGTCCGGCGCGATCATCGGGGATACCGAGGTCGTCGTTGTAGGCAGCCAGTCCATTCTGCCTTGGCTCAAGAAATACCGCGACCACCCCATACTGCCCGTCCTCACGCAATCCATGGAGGCGGATATCATCCCCATCGATGACGATGAGCGAAAACCCGACCTCATCGACGGCGCCATCGGAGAAGAGTCTCACTTCAGTAAAACCCTCGGCGTGTACGCGCAGGGGGTCTCGATAGATACCGTGGTCGCCCCGGAAGGGTGGCTATCGCGCTGTTATCCCCTGGTCAACGCCAACACCCACCAGGTCGTGGGGCGATGCATGCATCCGGTGGATCTCTTCATCGCGAAAACGGTGGCCAATCGGGAAAAGGACCGGCCGTTTCTGGATGCCATGATTGCGCACAGCCTGGTAGAAGAGGCATCCGTTCTCCCTCTCTTGCCGAAACTGCCAGCCTTGTCGCCAGAAAGGGTCGCCGGGATCCGCGACGCCATTCAGGCACGGTTCACGAGACAGCGACCGGGGAACACGGCGGTCCATCTCGACCCCTAAAGACGCGCACTTCATGCCCCGGCCCGATAGGTCCTGCGGCCCCCCATGGCGCCGTCGGATAAAAGGCTCAGGCGCCTTCGAGTATCACGAACGCGACCGCATAGTCGGCCTCGTCGCTCAAGGTCAGATGCACCGTCTTCGCACCGAGTTGGTCGGCGCGGATGCGCGCGCCACCGTGCAATAAAAGTCGCGGACAGCCGAGCGCATCGTGCGCCACACGGATGTCGCGCAGACCAAACACCCCGCGAAATCCCGTACCCAGGGCCTTGGCGGCGGCCTCCTTGGCCGCAAAGCGTTTGGCGAGGAAATGCGCCTGCCGTGCCGATGCATCGAATTCGTCCTCTTCGACTGCGTCGAGGATGCGCTCGGCGTAGCGCCTACCGAAACGGGCGAGCCCTGCCTCCAGCCGCGCCACGCGCACAATGTCGGTCCCTATCCCTATAATCACGATGACCGTACGCAGCCGGTAATAAGCCGCTTCATCTCCGCGACCGCAGGCCCAAGCCCCGTGAAGATCGCGCGCGCTACGATCGCATGTCCGATATTAAGCTCGCTGACACCGGGAATGGAGGCCACCGCCTGGACGTTGTGGTAATGGAGCCCGTGACCGGCATGCACGACGAGTCCCAGTTCGCGCGCAAGCGCCACGGCCGCCTGCAAGCGCTCGTATTCCTTCCGCTGCAAGGCGCCCTTGCTGTCGGCATAGGTCCCGGTATGAAACTCCACCACCGGGGCCCCCGCACGCACCGCAGCCTCGACCTGACGGGCGTCAGGGTCTATGAAAAGCGAGACCTGCACCCCGGCATCGGCGAGCCTGTGGCAGGCCTCCGCGACCCGGTGCTCAGAGCCTGCCACATCAAGACCTCCCTCGGTGGTCAGCTCCGCGCGCCGCTCCGGTACGAGACAGCAATCCTCGGGACGCACGCGCGTCGCGATCGCGAGCATCTCGTCGGTAACGGCCATTTCAAGATTCATACGCGCCACCAACATATCGCTCAGAGCCATCACGTCGCGGTCTTGGATGTGGCGCCTATCCTCGCGCAAGTGCAGGGTGATGACATCCGCCCCCGCCTGCTCGGCGATGAGCGCCCCCTGCACAGGGTCGGGATAGTGGGTCTTGCGCGCAGCGCGCAAGGTGGCCACATGGTCGATATTGACACCGAGCTTCATGATGGGACCTGCACGCTGCGAAATAGGCGACGGGTATAGAGCGGCTTTCCGCCGAGCAAGGGTGCGAGCGCGGCGCGCAGAAGCTGCTTGGCTTCGCGTAACTGTTCGGGAGTCGTGAACGTTTCCCGGGCGAGCGCGATCAAGGTGGCGCCCTTGATCACAAGACCCTCCGATAGGCCGTCCGCCACGACCGGCCCCTCGTCTAAGATGTAGCGATAGCTTGCGCTGGTGCGCACGGCCTCTCCGCTACGCGCATCGCGCAAAAGCGCGAGCCCATAGCCGAGTCCCGCCAACAAGCGCTTCTCGAAGATTCGCAACACGCCCTCTTGGCAGTCGGTGTCTGCGAGCGCACGCAACACCTCATCGTACGCGACGTAGAGGTCGGCATGGGCCTCGTGGCGATGCAAAAGTCTCAATACGAGTTCGTTCACATAAAAGGCGCACCAAACGGCATTGCCCTTCATTTCGATTGCCGCCTCAGGCGCCTCGGCGCGCACCAGAGTGCCGAGCTCCCCGCGCCCTGCCCAGGTTAGAAGCAGGGGCTGAAAGGGTCGCAACTGGGCGCCCGCGAAAGCCTTGCCGGCGCGCCGCGCGCCACGCGCCACGATACCCACGCGCCCGAATGCGTAGGTAAAGGCCTCAAGCAAAAGGCTCGTCTCCCCATAGGGGTAATGATGTAGAACAAAGCCGCGTTCGCCGTCGGTATGCATACGTCAATTGTCACCCCCGTACCCGAGACTCTGCAAGGCTCGCATATCGTCCGACCAGCCCCCGCGCACCTTCACCCACAGTCCAAGATAGACCTTCTGGCCCAGATGCCGCTCCAGGGTCTTGCGTGCGGCCGTGCCGACCGCCTTGAGTCCCGCGCCCCCCTGCCCGACGAGGATGGCCTTCTGGCCCTCCTTTTCGACATAGATTACAGCCTCGATGCGAACGAGACGTTTTTCCACTTTGTAAGACTCGATATCCACCGTCGTGACATAGGGGATCTCCTTGGCGAACCGCCGGAATACCTGTTCACGGATGAATTCGGCGGCCAGAAAGCGATCTCCCCGATCACTCAATTGGTCCTCGGGATACAAAGCCTCCTGCTCCGGGAGCGAGCGCGCGATCGCGCCCTCGAGCGCGTCGAGATTACTGCCGTCGCGGGCCGACAGCGGGACGATATCGCCAAAGAGCCCGCGCGCGCCAAGCGCGGCTATCAAAGGCAGGAGGGCCTCCTTGCGCTCCAGGCGATCGACCTTGTTCAGGGCCAGGAGCAAGGGCCGATCGCGCCTTAGCTCCTTGACGAAATCGAGCGCCCTCTCGTCATCGTCTTGCAGCCTAGGACAGGCCGTCACCAGCACGAGACAGTCGGCCTCGGCGATGGCCGTGGCGGCGGCGCCGTCCATGTGGCGCGCCAAAGCCCCTTTGCCCCCCCACACAAGCCCCGGCGTATCCAGATACAGGAATTGCGCGCCCGGGGTGGTCTTGATGCCGAGGATCCGGTGGCGGGTCGTCTGCGGCTTGGGCGATGTAATGAGCAACTTGTGCCCAAGCAGGCGGTTTATGAGCGTGGACTTGCCCACATTTGGTCGCCCGAAGACCGCGATCGTGCCGCTGCGATAAGTGGTCATAGGCCTCCGAGGCGCTTCAAGGCACGCCGTGCGGCCTCCTGCTCAGCGTGCCGCCGGGTGCCGCCCTCGCCTTGCGTCGGCTGCGGCAAGCCCGTTACGAGACACGCCACCTGGAAGCGCTGATCATGATCCTGCCCCATGATACCCACGAGTTCGTAACGCGGGCGGTCAAGACCGCGGGCCTGCAGAAACTCCTGCAAGGCTGTCTTCGCGTCCTTCACTTGGGCATGAGCCTCGATCCCCGACAGGCGCGCGGCAAAGAGATCGAGAAGCACGGCGCGGGTGCGCTCATACCCCCCATCCTGATACAAGGCGCCGATGACCGCCTCGAAGGCGTCGGCCAGGATGGAATCGCGGTCGAAGCCGCCGCTTTTTAGCTCCCCGCCCCCGAGGCGCAAGAGGCGGCCGAGCCCCATTTCGCGGGCAACCGCCGCCAGGGTCTCGGCCCGCACAAGCCGCACCCTCAGGCGCGTCAATTCCCCCTCGGACAGGTCAGGGAAACCCGCATACAAGGCGTCGGCCATCACCAGATTCACCACCGCATCTCCCAGGAACTCCAGACGTTCGTTGTTTCTTGCGCCATGGCTCCTGTGCGTGAGTGCCTGCGTAAGAAGCCCGGGGTCGCGAAACGTGTAATCCCAGCGGCGCAGGAGTCCGGACTCGTCGCTCAAGATCCCGTCACCGCGCGCCGATCGACGAAGTGGACGTCCGCCGTTATGTTATACATGATCGGTATCTGCACATCGTAGCGAAACACCATCACGCGTGCGCCCTGCGCCGTGCGCTCGAAATGCAGGTCCTTACCCACCGCGACATGGCTTATATAACCCACCGAAAACATCCGGCGCACGGCTTGGCGCAATTCGCTGCGCCCCATGCTCTCGGCCCCCGGCCGCTTGGCGACGCTCGCAAGCGCCTTTTCGATCTGCCAGTTGTTCATGTAGGGCGGCCAGATCTTGAATGCCAAAAAGACCCAGAACCCGACCACGATGACGCATACCAACGCGCTCCATAATGACGCACCGCGCTCCCTTCGCCACGCCATAAGTCCTCCCGCCATCTCCTCTTGTTCAGGGAATACTACGCCCGATACGCTTAAAATCCACGCCCCCGCCATGGGCAGTATTCCAGCTAAACCAAATGAAAAACGCGCGACCCACCAGATTCCTCTGCGGGACGTAGCCCCAGTAGCGACTATCATCGCTCAGGTCGCGATTATCCCCTAACACGAAATATTCATGCGGGGGCACCACGAAATGCATCGGCTTTTGGGTGATCCCCGGTATGAGGATGATGTGGTGCGTGATCTGCCCCAGCTTTTCCGTATACCGGTAAGCCTCCAGGAACTGCCCGCTCTGCTCGGCGTAGAGGTAAGGGCGTTTATGGTAATGCGGTATGAGCTTGCCGTTAATGTAAAGCTGCTTATTGATATAGCTGATATGGTCGCCCGGAAGGCCCACGATACGCTTGATATAGTCGACCGATGGGTTCTTCGGGTAGCGGAACACCACCACCTGCCCCCGTTTAGGCTCGCCGACCGGTAGAATCTTGGTGTGCAGCACCGGAAGCCGCAGGCCGTAGGCGAACTTGTCCACGAGAATGAAATCCCCTACGTGCAAGGTCGGGATCATAGACCCCGAGGGGATCCGGAACGGCTCGACCAAGAACGAACGAATCAACAAGACGACTAGGATGACGGGGAAAAAGGACCGGGCGTATTCCGCATAGAGTGGCGGTCGCACCGACTTGTCCTTGCGCATAAGCGCGTCCATCCCCCACAAGATACCGCTCAAAAAGAGCAGCCCGACAAGCCACGCGGAGAAATCGTCGAGCGACATATTATTTATCGACCCGCAGAACGGCCAGGAATGCCTCTTGCGGGATTTCCACAGATCCGAGTTGCTTCATACGCTTCTTTCCTTCTTTTTGACGTTCGAGAAGCTTGCGCTTACGGCTCACATCCCCGCCGTAACATTTGGCCGTGACATTCTTGCGTAAGGCCTTGACGGTCTCGCGAGCGATGACGTGCGCCCCTATAGCCGCCTGGATGGCCACATCAAACATCTGGCGCGGTATCAGCTCACGCAGGCGGTGTATGAGTTCGCGCCCCCGGTACTGGCTCTGGGCGCGGTGCGCAATGATCGACAAAGCATCCACGCGGTCGCCATTTATAAGCACATCGACGCGCACGAGGTCGGCCGCCCGAAACTCGCGGAAATCATACTCGAACGAGGCGTAACCGCGACTCAAGGACTTCAAGCGGTCGAAAAAGTCGACAACCACCTCGTTTAGCGGCATCTCGTAAGAGAGCATCGCCTGGCGTCCGAGAAAGCGCAGATCGCGCTGTACCCCACGTTTCTCCACACAGAGCTGGATCACGGGGCCCAGATATTCCTGAGGGACCAAGATATTGCACGAGATGATGGGCTCGCGGATCTCGCGCACCGTGCCCGCCTCGGGAAGCCGCGCGGGGTTGTCGACGCGCAGGCATTCCCCCTTCGCGGTCTCGACTTCATAGACCACCGTGGGTGCCGTGGTAATGAGATTCAGATCGTACTCGCGCTCGAGACGCTCCTGGATGATCTCCATATGGAGCAGACCAAGAAACCCGCAGCGAAACCCGAATCCGAGCGCCTCCGAGGTCTCCGGCTCAAAATGCATGGAGGCATCGTTCAGCTTCAGCTTGTCGAGGGCCTCGCGGAAATGATCATAGTCCGACGCCTCGATCGGATAGAGCCCCGCGAAGACTCGCGGCTTGATTTCTTTGAAGCCGGGCAAGGGCGTGGTGGCCGGGCGCCGCGCGTCGGTGACGGTGTCCCCCACCCGCGCGCCCTTCACGTCCTTGACGCCCGCCACGAGGTAGCCGACCTCACCCGCGCACAGAGCGTCGACCGGCAAGCGCTTCGGGGTAAAAACGCCCACCTGCTCGACCTCGTAGTCACGCCCGGTGGCCATCATGCGCACCCGTGCGCCCCGCGCCAGCACTCCGTCGACCACGCGTACGAGCGCGACCGTACCGAGATAGGTGTCGAACCAGGAATCGACGATGAGCGCCTTCAAGGGCCCGGACTCGTCACCGCGAGGCGCGGGCACGAGCGCCACCAGCGCCTCCAGGATGTCGCGTATCCCCTCGCCGGTCTTGGCGCTTACGCGGATGGCACCGGAGGCCGGCACACCGATGATATCCTCGATCTCGCGCGCGACACGCTCGGGATCAGCGGCCGGGAGATCGATCTTGTTTAGAACCGGGACGATCTCGAGATTGAGTTCGGCGGCCGTATAACAATTCGCCACGCTTTGCGCCTGCACGCCTTGCGCCGCGTCGACCACCAGGAGCGCGCCCTCGCAGGCGGTGAGCGAACGCGACACCTCGTAGGAGAAATCGACATGCCCCGGTGTATCAATCAGGTTCAGCTTATATTCGAGTCCATCGAGCGCCTGGTAGCGCAAGGTGACGCTCTGGGCCTTGATGGTGATCCCGCGCTCGCGCTCGAGATCCATGGAGTCGAGCACCTGGCTTTCCATCTCACGCGCGCTCAAGCCCCCGCAGAACTCGATGAAACGATCGGCGAGCGTCGACTTGCCATGGTCGATATGGGCGATGATCGAGAAATTGCGGATGCGATCTTGCAAGCTTGGCCTTGGGGCGCGGACGATTACCGCGAAAACCGGTCACAGACATGTGGGCGCATCATACCGGGTTTCGCGGGCCTCACCAACTTATTTGGTCAAGGCCAAGAATAGCGAACTCCCGTCCCTGTGGATCAGCAAGGGCACGGGGCGGTGTGCAGGGATGCCACGCAGCACCGACATGAACGCGGACACCGTCCCCACCGATCGCCCAGCAAGGCTCAGGATGACATCGCCCGGCGCGATACCGGCCTTTTCGCCGGGTCCACGACTCACCCCCTCGACGAACACCCCTTTCGTGACCCCGAGTTCGCGCTTCTGGTGGGCTGTGAGATCGCGCAGCGCAAGCCCAAGCGAAGCCCCGTTACGGGGCTTATGCGGTGTGCGCACATAGCTGGCCGGCATGGTCTCGGGCAAGGCCCCGACGACCACCGAAAGCATCTCGGGATGACCGTCGCGCACGATCCTCAGGCGCGCCGGCACCCCTACGGGGGAGAGCCCCACAAGCGGCGGGAGATCCGAGGACCGCGTGATCGGATGGCCATCGAACCGCACGATGACATCGCCCGGCTTCAGGGGCGAGTGGGCCGCCGGACCATTGGGCAGGACCTCCGATACGAGCGCCCCGTAGGGCTTGCGCAGACCGAAAGACGCCGCAAGCTTGCGCGTCACATCCTGGATCGTGACCCCAAGCCATCCCCACTGCACGCGCCCTCGCGCCTGCAACTCGTGACTGATGTGCATGGCGAGATTGATGGGGATCGCGAACGACAGGCCCATGAAGCCGCCAGTGCGACTGTAGATCTGCGAATTGATACCTACGACCTGACCTTGGGTGTTGAAAAGGGGCCCGCCGGAGTTGCCTGGGTTAATCGGCACATCGGTCTGGATGAAGGGCACATAATCGGAGCCCGGCAGGTTGCGCCCGACCGCCGATACGATGCCTGCGGTGGCCGAATTCTCGAAACCAAACGGCGCCCCTATGGCCAGCACCCAATCGCCCACCGCGAGGCGCGAGGCGCGTCCGATCTTGACGATCGGGAGGTGCGCGGCCTGGATCTTCAGGAGGGCTACGTCGCTCTTGGTATCGAGGCCCACCACGCGCGCTACGTAATCGTGGTCGTTCGCCAGCTTGACGATCACTTGCTTGGCATGGTTGATCACATGGGCACAGGTGAGGATATAGCCGTCCGAGGCAATGATAAAACCCGATCCCAAGGACTTGGTCACGAAATGCCGCGGCATCGTCTGGCTCTGCGGCGGCAAGTTATGGAAGAACCTGTTCAAGGGATTGTCGGGCCGCCCGGGGGCGCCGAACCCGAAGCCCGGCGCAGTGGCCGCCCCCTTCACCACTTCCGTGCTGCTGATGTTGACCACGGCGGCATGGTTAGCGCTCACGATCCGTGCGAAATTCGGTAAAGCGCTTCCATTATCGGCGCGCGCGGCCCCGAAGGCCGCCATCACCATGAGCCAAACCGACAGCAGCACCCTGCGCGCGATCATCGCCATCCCTTCCCTTCCATTCTTTGTCCCTTCAGGGCGTCGCCGACGCCACGCGCCGCACCGACAGCGCCATCGCCTCGACGGTCAACATCGGCACATCACCGAGCGCCGTCACCATCCTATGATCCACCACTGTGCGAAATACATGCAAAGCCCCCAAACGGATGAGCTGGGCATGGACCAGCGCCGCGCGCGGGCGCCGGCCGATGAACACCGATACGCCCGCCAGCCCGTCCGAGTAGACGAGGTGCTGCACGACCCCCTTTTGACCACTGACACGTCGCATCAGGCGCATGGCAAGCCGAAATCCGGGGGGGCGCTTCCCCACCGTCCAACGCGATTTGGGATCGGGAAACAGCTCTCCTCGCTCTTCTTTATAGGCGCGCACCTGCCCTACGCCAATAGGCCCAACGGCCGAGGCAGGAATGGTCCGATGCAGCCGCAAACGGGTAAACAGGAACTGCTCGATCGCGCGCCCGTCATCGTTGATGACTGCGGCCTTCAACAACAAGCCATTGCGGCGGTCGGCCCACAAGCGATACCCGTAGCGGTAGTCGTCGCGCGGGGTGATCACGACCAGACGCGCCATCGACCCCGCAACACGCGCAAGCCCGCCCAGATGGATGGCGTAGAATCGGCGCAAGGGCTTCAAGTGCGTCGGGACAAACGCTGGGAAAGTCTTCAGAACCAGGGCGCGCCGCTCGACGAACTCCATGTGGTCGCCGGGTAGGTAACAGGCGATGCGTCCGTGACGGCGAATGATGATTTGACGACGCCCGTCGAGGGTGGTCAGACGCTCCGTGACACGACCGTGGGCAACGCGATGGACGATGCGCATGGCCGACATGATGCCGCCATGACGATAAACGAAGGTACCGGTGTAATCGAGGGTATGCGCAGCATCCTGCATACGGTCGAGCCAAGCCCGTGCTCCACCTGCCCATGCGACGCCACTAACGACAACGAGGCTCGCCGTAAACAGCGGCCGTAAACCTCGCATGGCTTATTTCCGCGCTCCTCGCGCCGGCGGATCGTTATAGGCCGCCAAGCGGACATAGGATAGTCCGTTCATTCCGGCAAGCGGCGCCACCGCCGAATGTTCGAGCAGGAAGGCGTTCAGCCGCTTGCGCCAGCGGGGGCCCTGCCAATGCGCCCTCTCCACATAACGTGGGGCCCTGGACATGGGGGCTGCGAGCGCAGTCTTGAACGAGGCCTGCGTCTGGGTGACGGTCGGCGTTTCCACCACCGCCACGCGCAATGCGAAGAGGGCCGCTGCCGCCGTCACCGAGGCTGCCAACGCGAAGCGCGCCGCCTGCCGTCCCCTCTGGCGTCCCAGGGGGCCCCAGAACGCGGGCATCACCGGAGTCATTGGATCCTCCGTCAGCGCGTCGAGGATGCGCGTCGACAGATCCATCCGAAGATCCCCGTCCCACTCCCGGCGCAGCACCGCCCGGCTTATGTGGTAGCGGCCCCAGGTCGCCCGCAGTTCGCGATCCCCCACCACCGCATCAAGCACCTTCTCGCGCTCTCTGGCCTTAAGTTCCGCATCCATCAACGCCGACAGGTTTTCATTCATACACACTCTCCGCCCACGAAGGCCATCAGAGTTCGAGTAACGGCTTCAATTCCTTATCTATCGCCTCACGTGCCCGGAAGATCCGCGACCGTACGGTCCCGATGGGGCACTCCATAATAGCGGCAATGTCCTCGTAACTTAAACCCTCTATCTCGCGCAAGGTGATGGCCGTCCGTAAATCCTCCGGCAAATCCTCAAGCACCCGCGTCACTGTACGCGCGATCTCGTCTGTCAACAAACTATGTTCAGGGGTCGCAATCTCGCGCAGACTCGACCCTTCTTCGCTCAGCTCCACCTCTTCGGCCTCAAGATCCGAAGATGGCGGCCGCCGCCCCTGGAACACGAGGTGGTTCTTGGCCGTATTGATCGCGATCCTATAGAGCCAAGTGTAGAACGCGCTGTCCCCGCGAAAGCCACTCAGCGCCCGGTAGGCCTTGATGAAGACCTCCTGCGTGACATCTTCGACCTCGGTCCTATCGTACACATAGCGGGCCACGAGTTTCGCGATCTTGTGCTGATATTTACGCACCAGCAGATCGAACGCGCCCTTTTCGCCTTTCTTGACGCGCGCCACCAGATCCTGATCGAGGCTCTGATCCGGACCCTCGTTCAAAGGGCTTCCTACCACTTGCAAGTGACCACGGCCATGGGAAAAGGTTCGCCTCCCGACGAAGATTTTGCGACATCCGTGACGATCAGCATAATGAGGAGGGTCGAGTCGCTTGAGTGTTTGGTTTTGCAATAAGGGACAAAGCCACTATGATAGCGCAAAAAACGCGAGCGCGTCCCATGACGATGAAGAAACACTCAGGTCGCCACTCCCGGGACTACGATTTCGCCGTCATCGGCTCCGGGCTCGCCGGGCTTACGCTCGCCCTCCGCCTGGCCAACTACGGCGAGGTTGCGCTCTTCGCGAAAGCCGACCTAGTCGACGGCTCGAGCTTCTATGCACAGGGCGGGATCGCCGCCGTGCTGAGTCCGGACGACTCCTTCGAATCCCATATCCACGATACTCAGGTCGCGGGCGCCGGCCTCTGCCGCGAGGACGCCGTGCGTTTCGTGGTAGAACGTGCACCCGAGGCCATCCGCTGGCTGATCGCCGAGGGCACGCCGTTCACCGCCCACGAGGGACGCTACCACCTGACGCGCGAGGGCGGCCATAGCCAAAGACGCGTCATACACGCCGCCGATGCCACCGGACGCGTGGTGGAGACCACGCTCGCGACCAAGGCCTGCGACCATCCGCGCATACACATCTTCACCGACCATATTGTCATCGACCTCGTGACGAGCGCCAAACTCGGCCTCGACGGGCCCAATCGCTGCCTTGGTCTCTACGCCTTGAGCAAAAAGACTGGCACCGTGATCGCCTACGCCGCCCGATTGACCGCGCTCGCCACAGGCGGCGCCTCCAAAGCCTACCTCTACAGCAGCAACCCCGACACTTCCACGGGCGATGGCATCAGTATGGCCTGGCGCGCCGGCTGCCGCGTCGCGAACCTCGAGTTCGTGCAATTTCACCCCACCTGCCTCTACCACCCTCAGGCTAAATCCTTCCTGATCTCCGAGGCTGTGCGCGGCGAAGGGGGGCTGTTGCTGTTGCCGGACGGCACGCGCTTCATGCCCGACTACGATCCCCGCGCCGAACTCGCATCGCGCGACATCGTGGCGCGCGCCATAGACAGCGAAATGAAACGCCTCGGCCTCGACGCCGTCGGCCTCGATATCAGCCACAAGGGTCGCGACTTCATCGTTGAACACTTCCCAAATATCTACGAGCGCTGCCTGAGCTTTGGCTATGACATGGCCCACGGCCCGATCCCGGTGGTACCCGCCGCCCATTACACCTGCGGCGGTGTCCTGACCGATCTGCGCGGCCGCACGGATCTCGGATCGCTTTACGCTGTAGGCGAGTGCGCCTATACGGGTCTCCATGGCGCGAACCGCCTGGCGAGCAACTCCCTGCTCGAATGCCTGGTCTTGGGCCGCGCCGCGGCCGAGGACGCGGGGGCGAGGCTCGCTGCGAGCCCGGCCGCAGTGACGCTCCCGCCGTGGGATGAGAGCCGGGTCGCGGACGCCGATGAGGCGGTCGTGGTGTCACACAACTGGGAAGAATTGCGCCGCTTCATGTGGGATTACGTGGGTATCGTGCGCACCAACAAACGTCTCGAGCGCGCCCTCCACCGCGTGAACCTGCTTAATCACGAGATCCGCGAATACTATGCGAATTTCAAGGTCTCCAACGACTTGATCGAGCTGCGCAATCTAGTTCAGGTCGCCGAACTTATCATACGGTCGGCGCAGTCGCGAACCGAAAGCCGCGGCCTGCATTACTCACGCGATTATCCGGAAACCGACACCTCGCACCCGGCGCGCGACACCATCCTCACCCCACCCCAATACGCGCAAGCCACCCAGACGCCCGGGGAGCACTGGTCGTGAACGACGTTTAAGCGCCCTCAGGCAAAGTGCCAGGCGAGCGCCCCGGCCCCGACCACCAGGCAGTAAAAGCCGAACGGCCGCAAGGCCTGCACCTCCTGCTTGTGGAAATACCGCATCAATACCCAGGTGCTGAGGTAGGCGAAGAGGCCCGCGACCACGCCCGACAGAAAGATCGCGCCGACATGGATGTGGCCTGTGATTCGAAAGAGCTTGGGGACCTCCAGAACCGCGGCCGCGCCTATGATCGGTGTCGCCATGAGAAAGGAAAAGCGCGCGGCCACGGCGTAATCGAAGCCTTGACCCAGTCCCGCCACCACCGTAACCCCCGAGCGCGACATACCAGGAATCAAGGCTAAAGCCTGCGCTGCGCCGATGACGAGAGCCTTGCCCCAGGTCATATGCGCGAGCGTATGCTCCGGGCGGCGCTTCTTCAACACATCGCCGACCAAAAGCACGACCCCATTTACCATAAGGAAAATGGCGGCCACCAAGAGGTTCGCGAACAAGAGCTTGATCTTCTTTTCGAAGAGCAGACCTATGAGGCCCGCCGGGATGGAGGCCACCACCAGGAACCAGAAGAGTCGCGCCTGGTCATTCACAGGCCGCCCACGCGCCTTCAAGAGCCCGCCCACGATGTCGCGCCAGTCGCGCCAGAAATACAGCAGGAGCGCGCTCGCGGTGCCGACGTGCAACACCACCAGAAACGGCAGGAAGTCGGGGCTCGCTTTGGAGATATGCCAGCCGAGAATGGTACGAATGAGAACACTGTGGCCGAGACTGCTGATCGGGAAAAGCTCGGTAACACCCTGAACGACCGCCAACACCAACATCTGTCCGACCTGCATTCCCTGCCCTCTCGCGTTTCGTTGAGCCAGTATAAAGGAGGGGTACGGAGGCGCCAAGACGATCTCGGGCGTGCGGCCGAGATTGGCCGTGATCGACCGGAGCAAATCGGGCCCTTGTTTCGCCCTCGCGTCCGACCCACCACTCGCCGCCCTCCGCATCACGCGCGCAACAAAGCGCGGCACTGAGGCCCGCGCGGACCCGGGTCACGCCCTGTGCAGGGTGTGCACTAGCCGCATGCGCACATATCCTCCGCACCCGAGGCGTCCATCCACGCCTGGCGGTCGCGCCCATCGCGCTTGGCCACATACAGGGCGCGATCCGCGCGTGCGATCAGGGTGTCCAGGCCCTCGTCCCCTTCATCAGCACAGGTCCCGCCCACGCTCACAGTCACCGGCATGGCGCGGCCCGCGTAACAGAAAGGCGCAGAGCGCACGGCTTCAACGAGCTTCAGCCCCGCCTTGCGTGCGCCGTCGCCGCTCGTGCCGGGCAGCACGACGATAAACTCCTCGCCCCCGTAACGGCCTACGGCATCCGAGGCGCGCACGGCTGCTCGTAGCCGCCGCGCGACCTGCGCCAACACCTCGTCGCCCCCCAGATGCCCGGCCTCGTCGTTGATGACTTTGAAATGATCAAGATCAACCATGAGGATACTGAAGGCAAGCCCGCCCTGCCGCCATGCCGCCAAGCTCTCTGCGAGCCTCCCGAGAACCGCGCGCCGGTTCAAAAGGCCCGTCAGTTCATCCCGTTCCGCAATCGTCGCAAGTTCGTTATTGGCGGCGCGCAAGGATGCGTTCGTGGTATTCATACGCGCCTCCCGCAACACGAGCCTCCGATAGAGCCAGTTCACCTCGAAAAGACAAGCCGCGAGCACCGTGAGGGAGGCCGCAAGACTCACCCCGTGCGCCCCGTACCAGCCCAGCGTAAAGCGGCCCCTGCCCCAGCGCATGAGCCCTGCATCACACCACATCCCGACCATCGCGACGAGCAGCCAGGTATCGAGAACGGTGCGCATCCGGCGACGCGCGATCAACACCGCCACGGCGATTGCCATGACAAGGGGCATGAGCCCCAACACTAATCTCGGGAGACGGAAAAAAGCGCCGTGGCCCAGGAGCGGCGGCAGATGGCCGGAGTGCGCAAGCACGATGGCGCCGACGACGAGCAAAACCATGACGGATACGATGCGCCGCGCGCTCGACATAAAGGCACGCGGTGCCCTGCGGGAGGTCGGATAGAGCCCGTAGCTTGCCGCCCCGAGCGCGAATAGGACATGCGAGAAGATCCATGCCCACGCAGCCGTCTCTCCGGCATGCCCCGCCGACACGAGAAAGGTCGCAGGAAATAGCCACGCGTTAACCGCCACCAGCACGGCGGTGCCAGCATAGGTGGCCGCCAATACGACCAGCGCCGGCTCCTCGCCCGCGCGCGCCTGCCCCCACAAGAGATAGGCGGTCAAGATATCCGCAAGCACGGTCAAAGACGCCAATGCCGGCAGGAAACCGGGCAGAATGGGGGCCGTAACTGCCGCGCGCGGCGCACAGAGCAGCGTGGCGCCCACGAACAAAGAGACGACAATGATGGCTGCGAGCCAGACCGCAGGCGTTGCTGCCACCCGCCCCACCGTCAACACCGGCTCGCGATCCTGCCAAGCTTCGTCCACAGCCCGCCCCCCTGTCTCTCTGCCTAGCATTCCATGCATAGCCCGTGCCGAGCAGGCTCCCTGCTCACAAAAAAAAGGGGGGCAAAGCCCCCCTTCGTCTGCGTAGTCACGGTCCGAACAACGCGCACACGCTCCTGTCGGCTCCATGACTCCTTCGCGCGCCCGATTCTACGCGCGCCCCTTGCCTTGGCGATCCGCGCCGGCGGGCCTGCGTGCGAAGCGACTATCCGCGCCTTGACCGCCGCGCGGCCGCCCTGCACCGGCCCGCTCACCGAGTCGTGGCGGACGGCCACGCCCGGCAGGCGCCCGACGCTCATTGTCGGACGGGGCTTCGATAAGAGGGAAACCCGCCACCGCCGCCGCCGGGATCTGTTGCCCGGTAAAGCGCTCAATGCGCTTCAGCGCCGGCCGCTCGTCGCGCGTCGCAAACGAGATCGCCGAACCACTCTGGCCAGCGCGGCCGGTGCGCCCAATCCGATGCACATAATCCTCGACCGAGCGCGGCAGGTCGTAGTTAAAGACGTGCGAGATCGCCGCCACGTCGATGCCGCGCGCCGCCACGTCAGTTGCCACCAAGACGCGCACTGCGCCCGCGCGAAACTGTGCCAACGTACGGTTACGCGCGCCTTGGCGCATATCACCATGCAGAGCCGCCGCGCTATGCCCGCTATGCCCGATGGCCGTGGCCAGACGGTCCGCCCCATGCTTGGTGCCGGTAAACACTATAGCCTGCCCGACCGGGCCTTCCTTCAACAAGGCCAGCAGCATCGCCTTCTTCTGCGCCACATCGCTCACATAATGGACCTGTTGCGCGATCTTGGCATTATTGGCCTCGGTGGCCGCGACGCGTATGCGTTCAGGGTTCTTCAGGAGCTTGGCCGCCAGTGTTGCGATACTGCCTTCGAAGGTTGCCGAGAACATGACCGTCTGGCGGGTCGCTGGCATCGCCGCCATGATTCGCTCGACATCCGCGAGAAAGCCCATGTCCAGCATGCGATCGGCCTCATCGAGAATCACGACCTCAAGCCGCGCAAAATCAATGCGGCCGCGCTCCATATGGTCCAGGAACCGGCCAGGGGTCGCCACCAAGATATCAAGCGGCCG
Source organism: Pseudomonadota bacterium (assembly GCA_021784755.1). Classification (GTDB taxonomy): domain Bacteria; phylum Pseudomonadota; class Gammaproteobacteria; order Acidiferrobacterales; family Acidiferrobacteraceae; genus Acidiferrobacter. Next base: position 39,292 of record JAJYHM010000054.1, on the reverse strand, counting down.
TTGCAGAAGCTTCTGCTGCGCGGGGTAGGGCACTCCGCCCACGATCGCCCCGATGCGCAAGTGCCGCAACTCTTTGGCGTACAGTTCCGCAGCCTCCTTCACCTGGGTCGCAAGCTCGCGCGTCGGGGTCAACACAAGCGCGCGCGGGCCGCGGCCCGCCTGCGCGGGGCGCTCCTCCAGCCGCTGCAAGGTCGGCAACAGAAAAGCGGCGGTCTTACCGGTTCCGGTCTGCGCCGAGGCCATGACGTCGCGCCCCGCGAGCACCGCCGGGATGGCGCTCGCCTGTATGGGGGTGGGGTTTTCGTGGCCTGCGGCCTCGAGGGCACGCAAAAGCGGGGAAATCAAGTTCAGTGACGCAAAGGACATAATACTCCTGAAAACACAGAAAGGACGCGACACGCGCCCGCACTCCGCTGACGCCCTATTGGGCGGCTGCGGCTACTAGGGGATTAGGGTAACGACTGACGGAGGTCGGGAAACGCGGGACACTGTATCGATATCGACGACACTACAGACATTAGCCATCCTGAACGGCCATTATGGGGCCGGCGGCGCGTTTACGCAACCGTTATCGGCGACTTCGTCCCTTGGGCACCGGCGAAGCCGGTCGGGAGGCGCACCCCAACCCACCGCCTGCCACGAACCCTGGGCGCATAACCGGGCGGCATCAGAACGCGCCGCTCTCGGCCGTAGCACGGCGCTGTTCGGCCTTCATGCGCTTCAGCATGCGAATATCTTCAATGATCATAAAGGTTGTCGGGTTCGGCCACCGGCGTTTCACCACGATCTGGAAGCCATGCGGGAGATTCCAGCGCGCCTGCGCGGGCCCGATTGCAAGCTCTCCGGTCATGCGCGTGGGCGCACCGTACTTGGCGCGCACCTCGGCTATCACTTCGCCCAAGCGTTTGGTGCTCACAAAGCTCGGAAACACGTACTCGGCCCGAGCGAAGCGTCCCCCTTTCGTATAGCTCACGGCAAGCTTGCTCGCATGCTTTAGGGCGCCGTTCACGTCGTAAAGGTCATACCACTGATGCGCCCCACCCGGGGCCAGGGTCAGATGGGCGGCGCCGAGCGCCCGTCCAAGCTCGGCGCGGGTGGCCGTCGCGAGCCGCACGCCAAACAATGAGGGAGTAGGGGGCGCCGCACCCAGAAGGCCCACGAAGGCCGCCGCCCCAAACGCTCGGAGCCATAAGCCCGTGGACCTGCGCGGCTGCGCTACGTCTTGCGCCATACACTAGCGATCCAGCGCGCCTGTTCGGCAGGCTCGTCCGTGGGGCGATAATAATGCGACAACTCCGTGAAACCGGCCGCCGACACGACATCCCGCCACGCCGACCAGTCGTAGAGGACGCCGTAGCGGCCCTCCCTGTAGCCTTCCTCACCCGCGCCGCGCGGATTGGAGGCAAAGAACACGCCGCCTGCGCGCAACGCAGTCCGCAACTCGCTCAGCACAGTCGGCAGGCTCGCGCGCGGCACATGGAACAAGGACGCATTCGCGTATATACCATCGAAAAATGCCGGGGGGAGATCGAGCGCCAGAAAGTCCTGCTGCCACACCTCGCAAGCGCTGTGCGCCCGCGCCATAGCGACGAAACGCGCGGCGCCCTCCACCCCTATGGCGCGATGGCCCATTTCGGCAAAGGCCTTAAGATCGCGCCCCGGACCACAGCCCAGGTCGAGCAAAGTCCATGGACCACCCGCGCCCAGCGCCGACAATAACGCCTCTCGATTCTGCGCCACATCATGGTCGCGGGTCGCGGCCCAAAAAGCCTCTGCTCGGCCGTCGTAAAAGGCCAAAGTGGCATCCAACAGCACCCGCAGCTCAGGGGAAGGTCGGGACATGGCGCTTAGCTTAGACTATTCCGTGCGATCCGGCGAACGCGGATGGCATCCATGCGCCCCAAAAAGAGACCCGACCCGCCTGCAGGGGCGTCCCTGCGCGCCTCAGGACTCGGAGCGCCGACCATAACGCCCCGCCCGCCTATGCCGTGGCCTTAAGAAGAGCGGCGCGCGGTCGAGACCGCCGCCCCGGGGATTTCGGAATCCCGGGCAGGGCCGATCCTATCGCAACGTGAGCGGTGCGCGTCTCTCCGGTCTCCCCGGCAAGCCCGCTCAGCGCGGTGCCGGCAGGACCCCGCCCCAGGTCTCGGTCACCCGCCCCTTACCATGCATGACCGCCACATGGATCGTGACGGGATCGGAGCCCGTGCGCACGATGCCAAACTGCACACGGATATCACCCGCGGCATTGCGCGTAAGCCACGGACTCACCACGCGTGCAGGTCCAAAGACATGCACGAAAGGGGCAAGCTGCGCGGGAGTGAACTTGGCCAATGTGGCCCCCTGGAAGTCGATCACATAGGTCTCAGTATGACCGGAGCTGCGCGCATGGCGCCACGCACTCACATAGCCGATATGGGCGCCATGCGGATCGCCACCGCTCCAGTTTATGCGGTACTGGAAGGTCATGGGCGTAAGTGGTGGTGGCTGGTTCTGCGGCACCCAAAAGACCGAGATGTTGTCATTGGTCTCGGAGTTGGTCGGCAATTCCACCAACACCAAATGCCCCGGGCCCCACTCCCCCTCTGGCGTCACCCACGCACTCGGGCGACTTTCGTAGTGCATGCCGTAGGCCCGGTAGTCGCCTGCACGCCGCGCCCTTTGCATGAGCCCGAAACCCGTGGGATTCACCCCCGGGAAACGGTAGATGGCGATGCGCTTGGGATCGCGCAACGGCCACCAAAGTCTGCCATTGCCGGGCAGCGATATCGCAAGCCCATCCGAGTCGTGGGCGGCGCGCACCAGGGGGTCGAAACGATGGCGGCTGAAACGCCCCTGCAGGAACATGCTGGTGAGAGGGGCGACGCCCAAGCGCCGCACGTGCTTGCGCTCGAACAAGACCGCCTTCACGTCGATGATCGTATCGGTTCCCGGCCGCACTACAAAGCGATAGGCGCCGGTCAGGCTCGGACTGTCGAGCAGCGCACAAAACGCCATGCGGCGGGCATGAGGATGCGACGCGAACACCCAGAACGCCCGGAAATACGGGAATTCCTCGGCGCGGTGCGGAAGCGCCGTATTGACTGCCACCCCACGCGCCGACAGGCCCCAGGATTGGCCTGCACCCACGGCACGAAAATAACTCGCGCCGAGAAACGACAAGAACTCATAGACCGGCGGCCCCTTGCCGAAACCGGTATACGCGCTGAACCCGGCCGGGGCGACCGATTTTGGCAGACGCGCCGCGAGCGGCGGATCGCCGGCCACGGTAATGGGCAACTGTGGCGTGAGATGATGACCACCGGAGATGATGCGAATGTGCTCGGGCCACGTAAAGAGATAGCCCGCCGGATACAGCTGGAGATGAAAGGGGGTGCCGGCCGGCCATCCCGGTATGCGCCCGGCATACGAGATCTTGCTGTAGTCCGAGAAATCGAGCTTCTGAAAGATCTTGGGGGCCTGTTTGGGCGCTTGGTAGGCGGCCGCCGCAAGGGCGTGGGCGCGCGCTACGACCTGACCGAAAAAGGCGTCCGCCTCGGCCTTGGAGACCCCGGGTGCCGCCGGCCCGGACTTGCGACGCAAGGCCGAGGCACGCGTCTGCCGATGCTCTTCCACGCGCAAGCGCAAGACGCTCTGCTCGAGCACGCGCTCCTCATCCTTGATCTGCGCAATCGTGGCCTCGAACTTTTGATCTGCGGCCTGGCGCTTGGCGCTCAAAGCCTTCACGGCCGCCAGAGCCTTGTGGCTCGTAAGCGTGGCCTGCTGCGCCTCGGCGCCGACTACCTGCACGGATCCCGTTGTCGCGCAGCCACTCAAAGCAGCCCCTAAGGCCGCGCCGATGATAGCCGCCGGCCCGAAACTCTCCTTCCTCACTATCCCCCCCCCTTTCTCTTGTCGTGTCCTAGTAAACTAACGCCGAACCTCCGCGCGCGGCGGCGGCGACGGTTTATCGCTCCGCGTCAGATGCTCCTCCAACCAATACCGCGCACGCGGCACGCGCAAGGCCCACACACGCCAATGCAGGCCCGCCACACTGTCGCGGTCGCTCAAAATCTGCAGCCGCTCGCTGGGCGTGAGCGCCCCCGGCCCATCCTTTATGGCCGTCAGGATCAATCGCTGGCGACTGAGCGCTGTGCCCTCGTGGGACGCTCCCGGAAGCGGCAGAAGCGCACAGTGCAGGGCATTCACGCCTGGGTCGACGACGGCCGCTACAAAACCGCGCGCGCGGGTGCACCGCGGCAAACCCGGCGCTGCCAGGGCCTCCTGGTAGAGACGCAGCAAAGGCGGCGGATGGCTTTCCTCGGGCGTCACGAAAAGACCTACCGCGCGCGCGGCGCGCCCAGGACCCACCCGGCTCAACCACACCGAAAGTGGTATGGCGAGAACCCACGCGCCCATGATCGGCAGGAGCCACCAAAAATAATTCGGGCTCAATACGTAGACCAACGCGCCCCAAGCTATGGCCAACATCGTGCCGGGGCCGTGGTAGCGCAAAGCCTCCCGCCAACGTGTGGTCGCATCGCCACGTGCCTGGGGCCCCCATTGGGTCTTGCGCCCGAGCAGGACCGACACCACGAACACCGTATGGAATAACATGCGCACCGGCGCGAGCAGCGATGAGAGGACGCTCTCCGACACAACGCCCGCAAGCAGGCGCGCAAAGCCCCCGAAATCACGCACGCGCCGACCGAGGAGGGTCAGTCCGATCGATAAAAATTTGGGCACGAACAGGATTGCAAGCGTGAACCACAAAAGCATCGCCGCCCACTGCGGGTGCCAGACCGGCCACACAGGAAAGAGCACCCGCGTGGCCGGAAAATAACTGGGCGGCACGAGGACATGCAGCACCACCTCGGCGGTCGACAGCAGGAGAAACGTGAGCCACAACAACGAAGACCCGTACGACATGATGCCATTGACGAAGACCGCGCGGTGCAGCGGCACGAAGCCGCGGGCGAAGATCAAGCGCATGTGCTGGATATTGCCTTGCGCCCAACGTCGATCGCGCTTTAGCTCATCGAGCAAGGTGGGCGGAGTCTCCTCGTAGCTACCCTCGAGACTCGGCTCCAGCCATACCTCCCAGCCGGCACGCCGCAAGAGGGCCGCCTCCACGAAATCATGGCTCATGATCTCGCCGCCAAAAGCCCCGTTACCGGGCAATCGCGGCAGCGCACAATAACGCACAAAGGGGGCGACCCGGATGATGGCGTTATGCCCCCAATAATGGCCCTCGCCCATGTGCCAAAAATTCAGGCCGGCGGCGAATAATGGCCCATACAGGCGGCTCGCGAACTGCTGAACGCGGCCGAACAAGGTGTTCTGATGTATGGCCGCCGGCAGCGTCTGGATCAGACCGACCGAAGGATTGTGCTCCATAAGATCGACCAGTCGCCCCAAAACCTCCCCGGTCATGAGGCTGTCGGCATCAAGCACGACCATATAGCGGTACTGAAGACCCCACCGCCGACAAAAATCGGCGATATTGCCGCTCTTGCGTTTGATGTTGATACGTCGGCGGCGATAATAGATCCGGGCGGCGCCACCAAGCCGCGCCCGCAGGCCGGCCCACGCGACCTCCTCTTCGACCCAGGCGTCCGCGTCATTGCTGTCGCTCAAAAGAAAGAAGTCGAACTGCGCGAGGCGCCCGGCCGCCTCCAACGACCGATACATGCTTTCGAGGCGTGCGCAAACCGGCTGCGGGTCCTCACGAAATACCGGGACCACAAGTGCCACCCGCGCCTCGCGGCTTGTGGCGGCCGGCGCCTGCAGTCGCGAACGCGTGCGAAACAGCAAGGAAAGCGCGCCTGCCAAAGAGATCCAGAGACCTATGGAAATCCACCCAAACAACACCCCGAACACGGCCGCAAGCGCGTCGTTCAGGTCACCGTAACCGGGATGCGGGAGTACGGCGAGCATGAACTGGCTCGCCACAACCGCGGGGACCAAGACCAACATCGTCAGAAGCAAACCGCGCCACAAACCCCCGTAGCGCGACGCCGGGCCTCGTGACGTCTCCCTGGTCATGGGCGCGTCCGCTCGGACGCCATGGACTGACGCGTGAGCGGAGGCGTAAGGGGCAAAGTCGCAAGGGTGGCCGCATCCGCCGACAGCCAGAGGGCCAACCGGGCGAGGGCCGCGGATTCCACATCGTCGCTTACGCCGGGCGCGCTCTTCGCGAGGTCCGCGACCAGCAAGTCGCGCAGGCGCGCGAAAGCGGCCCCGGCGAGGCTTGCGCCCTCGCACGCCTCCTTTATGTAGTGTTCAGAAAGGCCTTCATCGGCCCCGAGAGCAGCAAGGTAGGCGCGCAATCGCTCTCGAATCTCCGCGGGCTCCGCCACATCCAGCGGCATGACACGCACCCGCCTCTGCGCTCGCTCGTCGACTACCACGCACTCCCCCTGCCTGAAACCGCCTCCAAGGCGTTGTACATCTTACGACAAACCACCATAGCCCACGCTGCCTGCCCTGTATTGAGTAAGTCCATAAGACTCCCGAGAAGTTCCACCGAACCGGGCCTTGCCGGGATTGTGCCAAGCCCGCCTACCGGGGGGTCTCGGACCAAAGTCCGTCCCCTCCAACACCCTAGTTGCGTACGCCGCCGAACTAGCGTAGCGTATCCCTATTGCAGCTGCTCTTTAGGACGTTACACGAAGTTCCACTCGGCAATTTCCCGTATATCTCCTTCGATCCTGCAATTATACCCGGATAACGGGGATCAGATCTCATACACATCGAGGCACTACCAGAATGGCAACAGGAACAGTGAAGTGGTTCAATGAAGCGAAGGGCTTTGGCTTTATTTCTCCCTCAGACGGAAGCGCGGATGTATTCGTGCACTTCTCGGCCATCACGGGCTCGGGCTTCAAGACCCTGGCCGAAGGCCAAGCCGTGACCTACCAGGTCGAGAAAGGACCCAAGGGCCTTCAGGCCACCCAGGTCTCGCCGGCCTAAGTCCCAAGACTTCGGTTAGGCAATAAACGACCGGCGGCCCCGAAAGGGGTCGTCGGTCTTTTTTTGTCTCAAGATGTGTGCCGCAAGGAACCCGAACGCGCCTCGCGGCCCTCTCCCGCGTATGCGGCGCAACCCCAAGGCTTCTATCCGTTCCCGCCCTTCTTGGTAAGCGCATCTTTCAATCCGGCAAACGGATTGTGCTTGACCTCCGCCTGGACCGCAGGCCGGGTCGTAAGCCCGAAATCCGCGTAAGCCCCTGTCACAGCGTAGGAATATTTCTGGTGCTCCCAATCATGGCAGTACAGGCAGAGATTCTCCCAATTGCTGCCGTCGGGCGGGTTGTTGTCGTGATTATGGTCCTTGTGGTGCACGGTCAGTTCATGGAGGTTGCTGCGATCGAAGGTGCGGCCGCAGCGTGCACAGACATGCGGATGCAGGCGCAGCGACTGCTCGCGATACCCGCGCATGCGTGTGTCCGCCTCCTTGTGGGCGCGCGCCACGATGGCATCGAGCCTTCCGCCATCGATGCCGTCTCCCGGACGCCTGCCAGGCTTTTTCATCCGCTCCCCTCCCCGAGACACGCCCCGTCAAATCCCCGCGCTCGCCGGCCGCCTGGATGCGTTGGACGCGAGCAGGGGCGCGATGGCCGCGTCCAAGGCCTCGGGCGTATAGGGCTTGGGCACCTTCGCCACGAAACCGTAGCGTTCATGGTCGGCCATCACGGGGTCGCTAGAATAACCGCTCGAGACGATGGCCACCACCCCGGGATCGAAATCGCGCAGACGCTCGAGGGTAGCAAGCCCTCCCAAGCCGTCGCGCACCGTCAAATCGAGAATGACGATATCGTAGCGGTTCTTCTGATACTCACACACCGCCGCAGCCCCCTCAGCGACCGTGCACACATGATATCCGAGATGCGTGAGCATGGCCTGGGCGACCTTGCGGATCGGCTCCTCGTCGTCCATGAACAGGATGCGCCCCTTCGACGGCCGCGCGGATCGAAGGGCCTCCCGAGCGCGCCCTTCCTTGACCAGGCGCGGGAGATAGAAACGCACGCGCGCCCCTTCCCCTGGGCGTGAGGCTATCTCGATGTGCCCGCCATGGTCCTGGAGGATGCGCGCGCTCGTCGTCAGCCCAAGGCCGCTACCGCGCGATTTGGTCGTAAAGAACGGATCAAAGACGTGCGTCACATCTTTCTCGTTAATACCCATCCCACTGTCCACGCAGTCTATACGCACATAGTCGCCGGCCGGAAGGGCGGTCTCATGACCGTGTAAGGAGACATTGCGTGCCAGCAACTCCACGGCCCCGCCCGAGGGCATCGCCTGCTGGGCGTTGATGACCAGATTGTTGATCACCTGACTTAGCTGACCTTCGTCCCCCAAGACCTTCCAGAGGTCCTGCGCCACCAGGACGTGGGCACGGACATTCGATCCGCCGAGCGCGAAACGCGCGGTAGATTCGATGAGCGATGCGAGATCGACCGGATGCCGCGCCGGCCGGTCGCCTTTGGCGAAGCTCAGAAGCTGCCGCGTGAGGCCTCGCGCGCGCATCGCCGCATTCTCGGATTCCCCGATGAAAGATGCCACTTCGGAGTCGGCCGGAAGCTTCATGCGCGCAAGCGCGAGATTGCCCACGATCGCCGCCAGCACATTATTGAAGTCGTGGGCTATGCCGCCCGCGAGTGCGCCGAACGACTCCCATTTACTCCTGCGCAGGGCTTCTTCCTGGATGCGTCGCGGTTCGGTTACATCGATCGCTATACCCTCGGCGCCCCGGATCGTTCCCCCCGGCCCCACCACCGGTAACCAGCGGATCTCAAGAATCCGTCCGGCAACACCGAGGGTCGCCGTGTAGCGCTCCCCGGCGAGCGCCCGCTCAAGCTGCACAGAAAGCCCCGCGGCAGGCCCCGCCTCGAGGCCTCGAAACAAGCGCCCGAGCAACCCTTCGCGCTTCAGGCCCAAGCCCTCGACCGCGCGCCCCTTAAGGAGTGTGAGCACGCCGTCCGCATCAAAAGCGAATAGCACCACGGGCACCGACTCGATCACCGCCGCCAGCCGATCCTCGCTATCGGCGAGCGCCCGCTCGGCGGCGCGATAGGTGGTCATGTCACGCGCGATCTTCGACGCCGCGACAACGCGGCCCTGATTGTCGTACACAGGCGAGATCGAAAGCGCGACCTGGATCAGCTGGCCGTCTTTGCGTAGGCGTACGGTCTCGTAATGCCGCACTCGCTCCCCGGCGCAAATCGCCGCAAGGATGCGCTCTTCCTCGTCTTGACGATCCGGCGGTATCAATATGGTCACAGGACGGCCAATGGCCTCATGGGCGCCGTAACCGAAGATTCGTTCGGCGCCGTGGTTCCAGGATTGGATGATACCTTTCAGGGACTTGGTCACGATCGCATCCTCGGACGATTCGACGATCGCCGCCAGATGTTGACGTACGGCCTGTTGCTGCACTCGCGCTATGCCGAGCGTGCGTGGGACAGGGCGCCCAATCTCGGCTACCCCTATAGCCGCACCGTGCTCACTTGTTATCGGCCGCAGTTCCACCAACACCACAAGCGGCGTCCCATCCTTCTGGCGGCGATCGAGCTCGAGCGCGATCGGTCCCTGAAGGGAGGCCGGCGGCCATACGTCGCTATCGGGAACTCCGAACTCAGCGCGCATGTCGCGCCCCATAACCTCGCAGGCTTCGTAACCGTAGAGGCGGGTCGCCCCTTCGTTCCAGGCGAACACCTTACCGTCTTGTGTCCAGGCGATCAGCGCGTCGGCGGCCGCGCCCGCCAGCACCTCCCAGGCACGCCGACGCCACACTTCTTCCTCCCTCTCCATGAGCTCCCCCGCCTTTTTCCGGGAAATCGCCAGTGTGAACCGCGAAAAGAGGGGCCACAAGCTGAGCCGTGACCGCACGCGCCAAGCAACGGCCGGAAAAGCGCCTTCGTGGAGCCCATCGAGGCCTGCTGGCGCTCCGCGGTAATGGCATGACCGCTCCCACGCGCCGCGGGTCCAACTATAAAGCTGCGCGCCAGGCGCGCGTCAGAGCCGAAAGGGCCACGCGCTGGCGCCCCTCGGCGTCAAAGTTCGCCGCGTCGAGCCAACGCGCGAATATCCCCCGAAGCGCCGGCCACTCATCGTCGGTCACTGAGAACCATGCGGTATCGCGGTTACGTCCCTTCACGACCACGGCCTTGCGGAAAGTCCCTTCATAATGGAAGCCCAGACGTTCCGCTGCCGCGCGAGAGGCCCGATTCAAGGCATCACACTTCCACTCGTATCGCCGATATCCGAGCGCAAAGGCGTGTCCCATCATGAGCGCCATGGCCTCGGTGGCGGCCGCGCGGCGCTGCAAAAGAGGCGAGAACACCAAAGCGCCCACCTCGATCGAACCTGCCTCGGGTGTGATACGCAAATAGGATGCGATGCCCGTGGCGTACCCCCGCTCTTTGTCGACGATCGCGTAGAACCACGGATCGGTGCTTGCTTCCGCACGCTCGACCCAGGCCTGGTAATCCGCGAAATCGGCGAATGGCCCGTGCGGAAGATAGGTCCACATGCGGCCCTCGCGGTCTTGGCTGTTGGCGTCGTAGAGCGGCCGCGCGTGACGTGTCGCTTGCAAGCGCTCGATGATACAATAGCGACCCTCGAGCACCCGGTCGTCCGGTCGCGGCGGGGCCTGCCAATCACCGAGCGGCACCCCCACGACCTGCCCCAAGGCGTTCATTTCGATAGCGTCCCGCACCTCCCCCCCTCCTTTCGATTGGTCATCCATGGCCACGATAACCGCCCGGGGAGACTGAGACAAGCAACAGTGCCGCCCTTAGTGGGCCACACGCGGCGTGAAGAGCGCATAGCGCCAGATCTCCGAGATAACCTGGCCGCCCAGATCAAGCCAGGCGCGCACCTGCACTGTGCGGCCCGGCACGGGCATGACCTGCACCACCTGGCGATAGCCGCCGGTATAGGGATTGAATCCGACAGCGTCCTGGGTGACGAAGGTGTCGGGCCGCACGCGTACGCTCCCCGCGACGGCGCCGATCGGAAGTCGCCCCTCGAGGGGGCCTCCGGCGTAATCGATAACATATTTGCGCGCCCCGGTGTCGGCGTTCCCGCCGATGAGGCTCGAGACCACCACCGCCACGCGCTCGGGGTGGGCGGGGGCACGCTCCCACACGAGCCGATAGCGCCCAGTCCATCCGTGTCCGGTGGCGCGTATCCCACCTGGCGCGAAGATCACGCCGATATTCGGCCCCCCGCCACCTGCGCTCGGACGTTCGCGCAAGACGACCGCCCCCCCACGCCCCGTCCAGCGCACAAACACATCAGGGGCATCCTGTTCGCGCGCCACGTGCACACCGAAGTCGCGCAAGGCGCGATTGCGTTGCACGAGACCAACGCCGCGTACAGAGGCGCCGAAGGTGCGCGACCAGGGCTTGGGCGGGTTGCGCAGGGGGAGCCACGAAATCGACCGAGCCTGGTCGAGCCAGAGCCCATCGGCATCGTGGCGCGCGAGATCGACGGCCGAAGCTGGCATGTGATTGGCCACCCCATAATCGTAGAAGGCAGCAAGCGCCGGCCGATCGCGAACCCCTGTCGCAGCGTTCTGGTAGCGCACGCGCTCCGTCACCTCCATGCGCACCACGCGGGTCCCCTCGACGAAAATACGATAGCGGGCGCGCGCCGCCTCCGCCCAGGCTTGCGCCGACACGACAAGCCCTCGAGCGTTGACAGCGAGGGTCACCTTGCGGAACACCCCGTGCCGTCCCAAGGCCTGCATCGCAACCCCTCGCGAGCCCCCGGCCGGGCGTGCCCAGAACGAACCACGTGCCAGCGAAAAGAACGTGACCGGACGCGCATCCGCGCCGGGCCCCGTCACGCGCAGCGCCTGGCATCGACCGTAGACCTCATGGCCTGCCGAAGCGACCGCCACGCGCAGGGGCTGCGAGCCTCCCTGCAGACACCAGACTTCCCGGGCTGGCGTGGACGATAGGCGCGCCAGCAACACCCCGTGCGCGACCCACGGCGACGAATGCCGGGCGGCGTCTTTTAGCGCTACGATGCGATCGAAAGCCAGGGCCTGGGACGCCACAACCGCCATTACGCACCCGACCGCCACCGGCCCAAACCCCGCCGACGGGGCCATGCGCGCCGCCCCCCTGAGGCCTCGGGGTGGCGATGCACTCATGACGCACCCCGTAGGCGTCGCATCACGTGGATCGGAGGTTCCTCGCGCGCCACCACATAGTCCCAGACCTCGCTCACAGGCCGGCCTCGATCGACGAGTTCCGCCCGAATCCGCAAGGCCTTGGGGCGCTTTGCGCCAACCGTGAAACTCAACTGCACGCGCCCGGATGCCAGTGCCCGCAAGGCGATGTCGACGAGGGGGGCGTGGGGGCCTGGGGCACGCACCTGCACCGCGAGGTGCCCACCCTTTACAAGGCGCGCAAGCGACGCGCCCGCGAATTGGATGGCAAATCGCACCGGGCGTCCCGGACAACGCGCGCTGGCACGGGTCTGCACGACGCGCGCCAGAGATTCCCGGGGGCCGGCACCATTCCAGATCAAGGTGTAACGCAAGCGATAGGGCTGCTCGAGCGGGGGCCTGCGCGCCGGCTGCCAAAAGGCCGCGACGTTATCGTTGGTCTCGTTGGGGCTTGGGATCTCAACCAAGGTGGCCGCCCCGGGCCCCCACGCGCCGCGCGGCCGCACCCACACGCTGGGGCGGCCCTGATAGCGCATGGACACCGACTGATAGTCAAAAAAATCCCGATCCCGCTGGATCAAACCGAAGCCGCGCAAATGGCGGACCGGAAACAGGAACTGGTGCACGCGCGCGGGATTCGCGAGTTGCCGCCAGCGCACGGCATGCCGGCTTTCAAGCAAAAAGCCTTCGGAATCGTGAACTGCTGGACGCAAATAGGCCCAAGGGCGGCGGTCGCACAGATCGTACATATACATGCTCGACAAGGGCGCGATCCCAAGCTCACGCACGGGACGCCTGAAAAAGAAGGTCGCACGCACGCGCACGTGGACCGCACGGCCTGGCCGGATGCGAAAACGGAAGGCCGCTGCGGCGCTCGGACTATTCATCAAGGCGAAGACCGTAATGGCACGGGCCTGTCGCGCCGGACGGCGGATCCAATAGGCAATGAAATGCGGGAACTCCTCGGGATGGGGGGCTATGGTGTCGATGGCAAGCCCCCGCGCGGACAGGCCGAACTGTTCATGCGAGCCCTTGGCACGAAAATAGCTCGCACCCAAGAATACAATCACTTGATCGTTGGTCGCTACCTTGGAACGGCGAGGATCGTAGCCGTCATAGAGGAGACGAAAGCCGGCATAGCCGATATGCGCGGGCAAGGGCCGCGGATACAAACCCTTCGGGTGGCGAAAGAACGAGGGATGAAAGCGCAGCCTGCGCACACGCCCAGAGGCGACCACATACACCGACACCGCGCGCACGAACCTATAACCGGGGGCAAAGAGCTGCATATGGAAACGCCGGTGCGGCCAGAGGGTCGCGCCCGGCCTGAAATGGACACTGCGATACTGGTCGTATGTGAAGCGGCCGATCCGAGGGATGCGCGCTTGGGGCCGGAAGGGACCGGCCGCCAGGTGTTGCGCCTTGCGCACGGCGGTGGCGTAGTCAAAACCCTGCGCAGGGCTTGCCACGGCTTGGGTCGCGAACACAAGCAGTGCTACCGCGACGCCTCCAAAGCCTCGATATCCCGCTCGCCCCAAAGCAGCCTCCCCGCGACCCATCGCCCCTACCGCTTTCAGCGCTAGTGTGGAAGAGTGCGGCTTGCGCGCGCAAGCATCGTTCGGGTCGCCTAAGCCTCCAGAACCTGCGTAAGAGCGGTGGCCAGCTCCTCGAGGCGGTAGGGCTTCTGCACCGAGGCCCGAAAGCCGTGGGCCTCGTACTCGGCGACGATGGGATCGGTGTAGTAGCCGGTAGCGACGATGGCGCGGACGTCCGGGTCGCACTCCTTCAGTTTGCGTACGCATTCCTTGCCGCCCATACCGCCCGGCACCGTGAGATCCAGGATCACAGCGTCAAAGGGGCGTTCTCTACGCGCTGCCTCATACGCGCGCAGCGCCTCCTCTCCATCCACGGCCTCCACCGCGTCATAACCCAGCACCCGCAAAAGTTGCGCGCCCACAGAGCGCACGTCGCGGTCATCATCCATGAGCAAAACGCGGCGGCCACGCCCTCGGGCCGCAATCGCCTCGTTCGCCCGCCCGTGTGTGGCAGGTGACGCACCACTCCCGGTGCGCGGCAGATAGAGCGTGAGCGTCGTGCCCTTCCCCACCGAAGAATCCGCAATGACCAAGCCCTGGTGACGCTTGAGCACCGAATAGGTGACGGCAAGCCCGAGCCCCGTGCCGGAGGGCTTCAAGGAGAAATAAGGATCAAAGATCTTCCCCAAATATTCCGGCTCTATCCCTCGACCGCAGTCGCGAAACGCAATCTCCACATAATCACCCGCGGCGAGATCGGCTATTTGGGCGGCCTCGACTGTCACATTGCGCGCCACAACCTCCAAGACCCCTACGCCCCCCATCGCCTCCTTGGCATTCAAGACGATGTTCTGAATCACCTGACCCATCTGGTCGGGGTCAAACTCCGTGGACCAGAGATCGTCCGGGATCGTCATCTCATAGCGAACCGCCGATCCCTTCAGGAAGAAGCCCGCGAGATCGCGTACGGTCTCACCGATCGACCCCGGCTTTTTGATGGGCGCCCCGCCCTTGGCGAACGTGAGCAGCTGAAAAGTCAGCTCACGTGCCCGCCAGCTGGCCTGCTCGGCATCGGCAAGCGCGCTCTGCACAGCGCCGTCAGTCGAGGCATAGAGCTTGGCGAGCGTGATGTTTCCGAAAATCGCCGTCAGAATGTTATTAAAATCATGTGCGATCCCCCCGGCGAGCACTCCGAGCGCCTCCAAACTCTTGGCCCTCATTGCCCGTTCTTCCAAGGCCTGGTGCTGGGTGATGTCGCGGAAAACCATGACCACACCCGTCACCTCACCATCCTCGTCCCGAATCGGCGCTGCCGAATCGCTGACTTGCAAGACACTCCCGTGGCGGCCCTTCAAGACCACCGGCCCCTTCAGATGCTGCACCTCGCCCGTACGCAGGGCTTGTGCCACCGGCCCCTCGATCGACGCCCCCTGAGGGCTTCGATACAGAGGTAAGACCGTATCGACCGGCAAGCCTCGCGCCTCCTCGTCACCATAACCCGTGAGCCGTTCCGCCTCGGCATTCAAGGCCCGCACCAAACCACTACTATCAGTCACGATAACCCCGTCGCCGATACTCATGAGCGTCACCCGCCACCGTTCCCGCTCCTCGCGCAGGGCGCCCGTGCGGGCTAACACCAAATTCTCGAGGCCTGAGTTCAAACGGTCGAGGGAATCGGCGTGACGCTGCGCCTGCTGCATTCCGTAAACCGCCGCTGCCGCAAACAGGGCCAGCAGGAAACCGCTTGTGAGCACGATAGGCGGGAGACCGACCGCGATCTTGTTCACTACGCGTGGGCCGGGGCTCACCCGGATTACGAGATTCTGGCCAAGGAATCGCACCTTGCCGGTGGCGCGATAACGGTTCGTACCTGGCAGACCGCGTGTGAAAAAGCGCTGGCCGTGCAGAGACACGCTTACATGGTAACCCTGCCAGAGATTGGTCATGACGCGCGAAAGCAGGCCGCGGGTGTCAAAAACCCCGCCGATATAGCCCTTGAAGCGGCCACCGATACGGACCGGCGCCACCACGATAAACCCCTGTCCGCCCTTAAAGAGAGGGACGACCGAGGTCATGGCTGGCCGCCCGCTCCTACGTGCGCGCTGAAGCGCGAGCGCGCGTCCGGGTTGGGTCCTCAAGTCGCGCCCAATCACACGCGGGTGACCGGGACCCGGTACCCGCCAAAGGACCCGCAAGGAGGGGGCGACGAATATCACGGCTTGCAGCCCGGGAACCTGATGCAAGAGCAAGGCGGCCTCGCGCTGGGCGTGCGCTACGGGCGGCACTCCGAAGATCGTCCAGCGCTCGGCAAGGCGAGCCACGGCCAAAGGCCGATGCTCCTGGGTGCGAATCTGATCGGCGATCCCCTGCCAGACCCCTTGAGTCATGCGCGTAAGTTCATCCCGCTCATAAGTCTTCAGGGCAGCCGCCAGGACCATGGCCACGGTCAGCAGCATAATGGCCGTCACGAAGGCAAGACCAAAGCGTCGCGAACGCAGCTCGAGCCAACCGTAATCCAAGACCGCGACCCCAAACGTGAGCAGCGCCAGCGCGCCGGGAAGCGAAACCTCATGCAGATCGCGCCATATCGGCCAGAGCGGACTCAGCTGGCCTATGAGACCCGCGGTGCTGAGTGCGACCAAGACGGCGGCCGGAGCCGGGCTCGGGGCGCGGGCCCCCGTGAGCGCCGCGAAAGCGATCGCCGCGCTTGCCAACAGAAGCATGGTGCCGCTCAAAGGCGAAATAGGCGCCCGGCCATGAAAAAGGGTCGTGGGATGGATCGGCAAAAAGAACGGCGTATTCACGCCCAGATGGCCGCCCAAGAGGAAACTCATCGCCGCCAGGGTACTGTAGAGCACCACGGGAAAGGCCGCGAGAAAGGCCCAACGGTAATGAGCGCGCTGTAATAGCAGCAGCCCGCCACCGATCAGGACTTCAGCGAGTGCGGCATTGGCCGGCATGGGCGCGAGATGGCGATTCCACTGCACCAAGAACGGATGCGCGGTGAGCCATCCCCAGAGCGCGACGGCGCCTACGAGGATATTTACGGCCGCCGCGATCAGTACGATACGGGGCCGCAAGACGGGGTTGCGGGCAGCGAACATGAGGGGTTCGGTGATTCCGGCGCCGGCGTGGCAGACCGGGCTATGCTACTCCAAGGCCGGAGCCCGGGAAAAGCGATGTATGGCAGCACATCCCCTCCACGCGCCATTCAAGCGACCGATCCCCAACAATCCCCAATCGGCGACGACAAGGACACGGACGGCGGCGCGTACCCACACACCGTGCGCAAAACTGTGCCAACGCGCTAAAATAGCGCACCCATGGCCATCGACTACGCCACACTGAACCTCCTGCGCCAAAACCATCCGGCTTGGCGCCTCTTATGCTCCGACCACGCACCCCTCGTGGCGAGCTTTCTTGAGCGCATCTTCGTGACACCCAATCGGCGCGCCATCGATGCGGCAGACCTCACCGAGGCCCTGGAAGACGAACTCTATGGGCTGCGCCGCCAACTGGGACCCGAGGCCTTTCCACGCGCGGCGCACGACTATCTCGACGACTGGGCCTCGGCTGACAAGGGCTGGCTGCGCAAATTCTACGCTGCAGAGTCGGACGAGGCCCAATACGACCTGACACCCGGCGCCGAGAAGGCCATCGCGTGGCTTGCCACACTCGCGACCCGCTCCTTCGTAGGCACCGAGTCGCGCCTGCTCACCCTCTTTACCCTCCTAAGACAGATGAGCGAAGGCAGCGAGACCGACCCGGCCGTGCGGCTCGCCGAACTGCACAGGCGCCGCGACGAAATCGATGCGGAGATGGCGCGCATTGCGCAAGGCTGTGTGCCACTGCTCGAGGATAGCGCCCTCAAGGACCGCTTCCAACAATTCGTGCAGCTCTCCCGCGAACTGCTCTCGGACTTCCGCCAGGTCGAATACAATTTCCGCCAGCTCGACCGGCGCGTGCGCGAACGCATTGCGCTCTGGGAGGGTTCCAAAGGGGCGTTGCTCGAGGAGATCCTCGGCGAACGCGACCTGATCACCGACTCCGACGAGGGCCGCAGCTTCCGCGCCTTTTTCGACTTCCTCATGTCGAGCGCCCGCGAAGAGGAGTTGACTCAGCTGCTCGAACACATCCTGGCCCTGCCCGTGATCCGCGACATGGCCCCCGATCCACGCACCCGTCGCATCCATTACGACTGGCTTGCCGCCGGGGAGCATACCCAACGCACGGTCGCGCAACTGTCCTCGCAGCTGCGCCGTTTCCTCGATGACCGTGCCTGGCTTGAAAATCGCCGCATCATGGATCTTCTGCGCGAAATCGAAAGCCTTGCCCTCGATCTGCGCGAGACACCGCCCGGGGGTGCCATGATGCGCTTGTACGAGACGGGCGCTGCGGTCGACCTGCCCCTGGAACGCCGCCTCTACAACCCGCCCCTGCGACTTGCAATCACCGACCAAGCGATCGATGCGGGCCAGGCCGACATGGACGACAGCGCCTTGTACGCCCAGATCGTGATCGACCGCGCGGAACTCGCGCGCCATGTGCGCCAAGCCTTACAGAACCGCTCACAAATCACCCTTCGCGAAGTCTGCGAGCTCCATCCGCTGCGACACGGACTGGCCGAACTCGTCGCCTACCTGGATCTCGCGGCCATGGATGCCAAGTCGTGCATAGACGAGGACGTGACGGACACCGTCATATGGCGTAGCGTGCACACGGATGGACAAGAGCGACAGCGGCAAGCGCATATACCACGCGTCATTTTCGTGAGATAGGACATGCTGGAAGAACCACAGGAAACGGGGGCCGGGCTCTCGGCGGTCGTGATCCCGCTTCTGAAGGGCGTGATCTACCAGGACAGCGAGGCACAGCTCTGGAATACGCTTTTGAGCCTGCAGGCGCACGTGCGCGATTATGTCGGGGTGCTGGGGCTTGACCTCGTGGTCGACGAGTCCGAGGGTTACGCCTTCCTGCGCTCGCGCGACACCGAGGACGACGGACTCCCACGGCTCGTGGCGCGGCGACCGCTGTCATTCCCGGTGAGCCTACTGCTTGCGCTTTTGCGAAAACGCCTGGCGGAGTTCGACGCGACCGGCGGCGATGTGAAGCTCGTGATGACACGCGATGAGGTCGTGGAACTCGTGCGCGTCTTCCTCCCCGAGACCACCAACGAGGCCCGACACATCGACCAGATCGAGACCCACATAAACCGTATCGTTGACCTGGGCTTTCTGCGCCGCCTGAAGCCTGCGACGAGCTCAGCGGCCCCTGCCTACGAGGTGCGACGCATCCTGAAGGCCTTCGTTGACGCCCAGTGGCTGGCCGACTTCGCCGAACGCCTGGCCGCCTATAAGAACCATATCGCCGCCCCCGAGGAGGGGCCTGCCGATGACGTCTGAACGGATCGCCCCGGGGGGCGTCCCCGAGAGCCTGAGCCTCGACTTCCTGGCAGACGATAGCCTGTCGGGCTTCCGTCTCCAGCGCCTCGAGGTCTTCAACTGGGGTACCTTCGATGCCCGCGTCTGGTCGCTTGCGCCCGACGGCCGCAACGCCCTCTTGACCGGTGACATAGGATCCGGCAAGTCGACCTTGGTCGATGCCGTGACCACACTACTCGTCCCGTCCCAGCGCATCACCTATAACAAGGCGGCGGGGGCGGAAGCGAAGGAGCGGTCGCTGCGCTCCTATGTGCTAGGGCACTACAAGTCGGGGCGCGGGGAGGCCAGCCAGTCGGCGCGGCCCATCGCCCTGCGCGACCACAACACCTACTCGGTGATCCTCGGGGTCTTTCATAACGCCGCCTATGATCAGACCGTAACGCTCGCACAGGTCTTCTGGATCAAGGATCCGCAGGGCCAGCCGGCGCGCTTCTACGCAGGCGCCGAACACGCCTTGTCGATCGGGGCAGAATTTGCCCGCTTTGGGTCGGATATCAACGCCCTGCGTAAACGCCTGCGCGGGCAAGGCGTCGAGATCTTCGACAGCTTTCCGCCCTACGGGGCATGGTTCCGCCGGCGCTTTGGGATCGACAACGAACAGGCGCTCGAGCTCTTCCATCAGACGGTCTCCATGAAGTCCGTGGGCAACCTCACGGATTTCGTGCGCCAGCACATGCTCGAACCCTTCGACGTGGCTCCGCGTATCCAGGCCCTGGTCGACCACTTTGACAACCTAAACCGCGCCCACGAGGCAGTCTTGAAGGCCAAGCGCCAGATCGAGCTCCTGACCCCGCTTGTAGCCCGCCTCGACGAGCACGCGCGACGGCAAGGGGAACTCGCCGCATGGGAGACCGCGCGCGAGGCTGTGCGCCCCTATTTTGCGCGCCTGAAGGCGGAACTGCTCGACAAGCGCCTCATCCGCCTCGAAGACGAATGGGGGCGGCGCGACCGCGCCATTGCCCGTCTCACCGAGGCCCGCCACGCCTTGCGCGCCACCGAGGACGAACTCAAGCACCATATTGCCGAAAACGGCGGAGATCGCCTGGAACGGCTCGCGCAGGAGATCGGGCGCAAAACGCACGAGCGCACGAGCCGCGCCGACCGCGCCCGCTACTACGAACAGTGGTGCCAAGCCATTGGCGAATCGGCAGCCACGGACGAGGCCGCGTTTCTTGCGCAAGGTGCGCGCCTCTCCGACAGGACCGAGCAGGCGCGGACCGAGGAGGCGAACCTTCAGAATGCCCTCACGGAACAGAGTATGGCCTTGCGCGAGGCCCGCAGCGCACACGAGACGCTCCTAGCCGAGGTCAGAGACCTCGAAGCGCGACAGAGCAACATCGACTCACGCCACGCCCTGATCCGCGCAGAAATCTGCCGGGCGCTCGCCCTGGCCGAGGAGGAGATGCCCTTCGCGGGAGAACTCCTGCAGGTGCGTGCCGAGGAATCGGCCTGGGAAGGGGCTGCCGAACGCCTGCTCCACAACTTCGGTCTGTCCCTGCTCGTGCCGGACGGCCACTACACGGATGTGGCCCGCTGGGTCGACAAGACCGACCTCAAGGGCCGCATTGTCTATTTCCGGGTGCGCAAACCCGCGCGCAACGCCCCAATCGAGCTGCACCCCGATTCACTCGCGCGCAAACTTGAGATCCGCCCGGACTCGCCTTTTTACGAGTGGCTGGAGCGCGAGCTGGCACAGCGCTTCGACGTCGCCTGCTGCGCCACCTACGAACAATTCCAGCGCGAAACCCGCGCACTGACCCGCGCGGGCCAGATCAAGACCCCTGGCGATCGCCACGAAAAGGACGACCGTCACCGCCTAGACGACCGCAGCCACTATATTCTCGGTTGGAGCAATGCCGCGAAGATCAGCGCGCTGAAGGCGCGCGCACGTGCCCTTGAATCTGAGATCGCACATCACGCCGCGGACCTCGCTAAGACTCAGGCAGCCCACACCGCCCTGAAGGAACGGCTCGCCGCCCTGACGCGCCTGGAGGAATACCGCGACTTTCGCGAGCTCGATTGGCGGGAGGCGGCCGCGGAGATTGCCGTTCTCGAGGAGGAAAAACACCGACTTGAATCGACCTCGGATGCCCTACAGCAGCTCACTGCGCGGCTGCGCGAAGTGACGGCCGAGCGAGAGGCCCATGAGACTCGTATCGACACTGAGCGCGAACTACGTGCCAAGTGCGAACAGCAAAGGACCGACACCAAGGCGCTACGGCAGGCAGTCGAGGCCGTCTTGAATGAGCCGGAGTTCACGCAACACGCCACCGTCTTCGACCAAATCGACGCACTGCGCGCCGAGTTGCAAGGCGCCCTCACGCTGGAGTCCTGCGAGCATCGCGAAAACGAACTACGTTCCGCGATCGGGAAGCGTGCGAGCGACTGCGCCCGACGGCTTGCGGCGCTGCGTGACGCGGTCATCCAAGGGATGGTGTCTTACAAGGAGGCATACAAGCTCGAGACCGCCGAAGTCGACGCCGCCATCGAGGCGGGCTTCGAATATCGGAGGATGCTCGATGAGCTCCTGGCGGATGGACTTCCCGGCTTCGAGGCGCGCTTCAAGGATCTCTTGAATGAAAACACCATCCGCGAGGTCACAAACTTTCAGTCACAGCTCGCCCGCGAGCGCGAGCTCATCAAGGAGCGCATCGATCGCGTCAACGCCTCACTCACCAAGATCGACTACAATCCCGGGCGCTACATCGTTCTCGAAGCCGAGCGCACAACCGACGCCGACATCCGGGATTTTCAAGCGGAATTGCGCGCCTGCACCGATGGCACGCTCACCGGCAGCGACGACACGCAGTACTCCGAAGGCAAGTTTCTGCAGGTCAAGCGCATCATAGAGCGCTTTCGCGGACGCGAGGGTCAGTCGGAGGCTGACCGCCGGTGGACGGCCAAGGTGACGGATGTGCGCGCCTGGTTCGTGTTCGCGGCCAGCGAGCGCTGGCACGAGGATCAAAGTGAGTATGAACACTATTCAGACTCGGGCGGCAAATCGGGAGGCCAGAAAGAGAAGCTTGCCTACACGGTGCTTGCGGCAAGCCTCGCCTACCAGTTCGGGCTTGAATGGGGCGCCACCCGGTCGCGCTCGTTCCGGTTCGTGGTCATAGACGAGGCCTTCGGGCGCGGCTCCGACGAATCCGCTCAATACGGGCTGCGGCTGTTCCGTGAACTGAACCTCCAACTCCTGATCGTCACACCCCTGCAGAAGATCCACATCATCGAGCCCTTCGTGTCCTGCGTGGGCTTCGTGCACAACGAGGACGGCCGCGCCTCCAAGCTGCGCAACCTCACGATCGAGGAATATCGCGCCGAGAAGGCGCGTATCACGGGATGAGTTGGACTACGCCCGACGATGTGCGCGCCCACTTGATGCGGCGCTGGACACGTGGCGAGCTCTTGTCGCCCCTCGTCACCGGCCGATCCGAATTCCCGATGAGAGTGCCGTGCAGGATACCCTCCGCACGAGAGATAATGGAACGCTTCGCGGACGTACGCGCCTGGGCCGCCGATCTGCGCGCCCTCCCGCACACGCGTCTCACGATCCGCGCGGTGCGCCATAGGACCCTGGGTGCGAACGAACTCCCAAGCGAGATCTGGATCGATACCCTGGACGATGCGCTGGCACTCACCCACAAGACCACCGAGGCGCGCTGTTTTGAGCGCTTACTCACCCGAACTGCGCAAGCGCGGCCTGAACTCCTCGGTTGGCTCGCGGACCATCCGCTGCGCGCCCTCGAGTTGGCGGGCATCTGGGAACGCCTGCTCGCAGTCGTGACCTGGATCGCCGACCACCCCCGCCCGCAGGTCTATCTGCGCCAAGTGGACCTGCCGGGCATCGACAGCAAGTTTATCGAGGCGCACCGGGGCCTGCTCGGCGCGCTTCTCGATGTCATCCTCCCGAAAGACGCCTACGATCCCACCACGAGCGCGACAGCAGGCTTCGCGATGCGCTACGGCTTTCGGGAAAAACCGCTGCGCGTGCGCCTACGACCCCTGGACGACACCCTGCCCCTGGCCCGCATAGGCACCGACATCACCCTCGACGCGCCGAGCCTGAGCACCCTCGGCCCCGAGGCCCACGACGTCATCATCACCGAAAACGAGGTGAACTTCCTCACGCTCCCGAAGATCCCACGGGCCATCGCCCTTTTTGGCGCGGGCTATGGATTCGCCATGCTGCAAGACCTCCCCTGGCTCATGCAGACGCGCATCCACTATTGGGGCGATATCGATACCCACGGCTTCGCCATTCTGGATCAGCTGCGCATCTACTGTCCGCACGCCCAATCTCTGCTCATGGATCGCGAGACCCTATTCGCCCATGAGCCGCACTGGGGCCGCGAGGACAAACAGACCGCACGCGACCTACCCCGGCTCACCCATGACGAGCGACAGCTCTATGACGAACTGCGCGACAATCGCATCCGGCCCCAACTGCGCCTGGAACAGGAACGCATCGGTTTCCGGTGGGTGGAGCAGGCTATCGCGCGCCTCGCCTCCCTATAACCCCAGGAAAGGCGGCGCCTTGTGACCACCATCGCGCCACCACTAGTCCCGATGGCAGGGGATATTCCACGATGAGGGGGCGCGAACACGCCCGCGCCGCTACGCTCAAGAGCCTAGGGCCTCGTTTTCCGTTTCCTCCACATAGCCCTGCGCGGACGGCTTGGCGAGCGTGCGGGGTGGGATCAGGAAAAACCACGCGACCAAGGCACCCGCAAGACACAACCACATCGACACCCGCAAGAGATTGTCGAGGCTCAGGGTATGGGCCTCGACCGATAGAATCCCCTGAAGGATACCGAGAGGGAACGTGGTGGGCTCACCATAGCGTGACAATTCCCCGGTCAAGGCGTTACCGGCCTGCGCCGCGCCCCGCGACCAAAAGACGGCGAGCACCGACACCCCGAGATTGGCGCTGAACACACGCAAGAAATTGGCGGTCGTGGCGGCCTGCGGCACGGCCGCCACCGCGATCTCGGACATCACGATCATAGTGAGCGGCACGAACAGGATGCCGACACCAAGACCCAGAACCACGAGCGGCCAGAAGAGATCCGAGAGGCTGCTGCCCGGATGCACAGACAAGGTGCCGTAGGCCGTCCCCAGGAGCAGGAAGCTCAAACTCGCGAGCCGACGCAGACCAAACAGGCCGCGTAGCTGATCAAGGACCATCGACAAGGGGAGCGCACCGAGTCCCACGGGGATCAGCATAATACCGCCCCAGAGCCCGTTGTAACCGAGGTCCTCCTCCGCCCACAGGGGAAGTAGAGAGGCCCAGCCCATGAAGAGCGCCCAGCCAAGGCTCAAAAGTAGCAGACCCAGCGTGTAATTACGACGCGCGAGATAACGGAACTCCAGCAAAGGGTGGGGCGCACGCAACTCATACCAGCCAAAAAGAGACAAACACACCACCGCCGCCGCTGAAGCCTCGCGTATAAAGGGCGAATACCACCACCCGTGCTGCTCCCCCTGGTCGAGTACCACTTGCAAGCTCATGAGACCTGCATAGAGCAAGGCGAATCCCCGCCCATCAAAAGGCGGGGCCCGCGACGCAGAGGGCGGTTCGGCCGCGATGCCGCGCGCCCCAAGCCATGCGGCAATGAGCCACAGAGGCACTGTAAGCCCGAAAATCCAGGGAAACCCTACCGTGACCGCCAGCCATCCCCCGGCAGCCGGTCCTATGAAAAACGGCAAGAGCATGGCATTGCTCCAAAAGATCGTCACCAGGCCATGGCGCCGCGGCGGCGTCGACGCCAAAAACAGGCTTTGGCTGAGTGGAACGAGAAGACCCGCTCCCAGACCTTCCATGCCGCGGGAAATCAGCATAAGCCAGAGGTTCCCGGTAAGCGCCCCCAAAAGGCTCCCGCTCATGGCCAGCATCACCGCCCCCTGAAAGAGGCGGCGCCTCCCGAAGCGGCGTGCACTCCATGGCATGAGCGCGATCCCAAGCGACCAATGCACAACGAAATAGGTAAGCGTCCAGAGCGCGCGATAACCGCTCGTAGACAGGCCGCCGCCGATGTAAGGGAAAATGGCCTGCACCGAGGCGCCCTCAAAGGAACCGAGCGCCAAGGCCAAGCCTACCCCAGCAAATAGGGCGCCTAAACGGATCGAGCTGGAATTATTCGTCGGAGACGGGGAGGAATGCGACACCCGCTCAGTATATCAGCGCAGCGCTATATACGAAAATACTTACATCAGACGATAGATAAGAAACGCCGACCGCCGTTTCGCGCCCCGGAGCGACGCCTCTCGGCGCTTACCCGACTCTTAGGGAGAGGGCTGGAACGACCAAGCCTGGAGGCCCGAGAAGGGCCGCTTAAGGGCGCACTCAAGCCCGTGCCGCGACGTCTGCATAGTCCGGGCGGCGGGATGCCCGGAGCGCCGGGACCCCTAGCCTCACTTAAGAAATCCGTGGTGGCGCAAGAGCACTTCGCGCCCTGTGGGCCACGGGACCGTACCGGCGGGCACGAGTCGCCCTACCCCGCCACAGTCCCTTTGCGTCGCGTCTCAGCGCCGCTTCCAGGCCGGTCTCCGGAACCAACCGGCCATGCGCCCCAGGCTCACGCGGAATACAGCCTTCACCGAGGGCGGCATGCGCGTGACGCGCGCCAGGAAGTGCGCGAAAAAGACAATAATGAGCGCAGGCACCGAGAACACAGAAATAATCGCGAACTCCCACTTCATGGGGATCGGATGGTTCGAATCAGGCGTTGTCGTATCCGAGGGCGTAGGCGGCTCCCATTGGCCCTTTCCCGCCGCAGCGGAGCTTGGCAGGGACTTACCCAGGGATGCTGCGACCACCGGATACTCCGTGCGCAGGCGCTTCAACGCGCCGACATTCTCGAGGTCCATATAGGTTGTGGTGGAGGCCGTACCACGCCACACCTTCACCTCAGTATTGCCCGGCTCGTGCCAGCGCGCCACCACGGCGCCCTGACTCAAGTCCCCACTTATGCTCGTGGGTCGCCCGTACTTGTAAGCCACCATGGTGATAATGTTTTTGACCTGACGGACGTTCCCGAAGCTCGGAAAGGTGTACTGGGCGATCGCAAACCGGCCGCCCTTGGTGAAGTTCACCGTAAGCCGGCTTGCCCCTTGCAGATTCGCGAGCTGACCGTTGATCCTGTAGGTATCGAACCACTCCTCTGGCCCTTTCTTCGGGATCTGGAACCCGGCCCGCGCAAGTGCCGCATTCACGCTTGCGCGCGTGCCGCCCACAACCGGCGCACCAAAAAAGAGTACATTATGGGCGCTCGCTACCCCCGCCACCAACACCAACATTACTGCCCCTAAAAGCCGTCGCACACACCCTCCTGACCCACCGTACCGAATACGGACACTGACTCGTCTAGAAACCCACAAACATTATGGGGTATACCATCCCGCAAGCCTTCTACCGGCTTGCCGCCTTTTCGTAGTCACCATTCTCGGAGACGCCGACTACGCTCGCGATCCATTGCCAGAAATGCCAAAACACAAGACACATGGTCGGCAAAGACAAGACCATCATCGTCGCGCCCGCCATGTGGACATCCGTGATTCGGCTCAAGCCAAACACCAAGGGCTGGTTAGTCGAGGGGTTAAGGTCCGTCATGGCGCTCCAGAACCACATCGCACCCATCCCCATCATGGTGGTCTCCATTGCCCACACATAAATGCCCTTGCGCAAATGGCTCGAGAAGTTGGGGAAGGTCGGCAACGCATGCAAGGACTGTATCCAGACTACCATGCCAAGCCCAAGATAAACGCCCGGCAGGATGGCGAACATGAACGCGTCACGCAGACCGAGCGCCATCTGCGCCGACATGTCCCAGAGGGCCAACACGATCGCGAGCGCAACCGCCGTCACGCCCGGGTTATGCAGAAACCGCAATACACTCCAGAACCCCCCCTTGGCTCGGTTTGCGTCAACAAGACCAAACGGGATTCCAAACACGATTAGGGGAGCGGCAAGCTCAAATTCGCCCATGAGCTTCACCGTATAGAGCGTCATCGATCTCTCAACGAAACCGTTCAAGGGCGACTCCCAGAGCGCGAGCGCGACAAGCACCCCTGCCATGAAGGACAACACCCGCACTCCCGACCAGAGACCCGGCACCCCGCCTTCAACCTTGTAGCGGTCATAGCGCGTCCAGTAGGCGGCCATGAGCATGACCGCGCCTAGCCACGGCAGCGGGTTCAGATCCGCTGCCCAAAAATGCCAGTTGTCTGCTTGGGCGCCCGCCACGGCATAGCCTTTCACATAAATCACGGCAAGCGCCACAAATCCGGCTACGATCCCCTTCCACCGGCGCCTAACGCCCGCGCAATTTCCTCCGAACACCGCTTGTGATCCGCTCATACCGTTCCGTTCCTCCTACTTCACCAGTCCGGGCTCTCCATGACGAACCTCCACGGCCCTCGCCAATCTTGGCCGGTTGCCGCGCCTTCCATTGGCGACCTTGGCGCAACAGCCCATGTTACCGCACATCCGCCTGCAGACCTATGCTCGCCATCTCTCCTCAGAAGCTGGAAAGACGAACGGCGCTTAAAACCGAAATCGCCACGCCCCTACACGCTCATAAAAAAAGCCGGGGGCGATCTCGCACCCCGGCTCCCCGGTACTTACGGCGCCCGCTTCAGCATGTTCACCCCACGCGCGCCGCTTCCCGTCTTTGCCGCTTACTTTACGATGATCTTGCCGAACATGCCGGTAGCGGCATGTCCCGGGATCTGGCACACGTAGTAGTACGTCCCCGGAGTTGCTTTCCAGGTGAAGTTCGCGTAGCCAAACTGACCGCCCGCCGGCACCGGCGAAAAGCCCGTGCCAGTCACAATCGGCGCCACCTGCGGCATGACGGCGTACGGCGGGCCCTTCTTGGTCACGTCGAAGCTATGGCCAAAGCCTTTGTTGGTGTTGATGAACGTAAACTTGACAGTCGCGCCGGCCGCGATATCCAGCGTCGGGTTCTTCACGTGATGGATCTCAAAGCTCGGGAAGGGAAATCCCGGCAAGACGGCGGCGATCACAATGTGCGCGTTCTTGCCGTAGGTGACGGTTTTACCGCTCACCTTGCCGTTATCCTTGCCGAGCATCGCCTTCACCTGGGGGAGCGTGGCCTTCTTGAACGCACTGGTCGGCACGAGCCCTGCACACGCCACGCCAACGCTAAAGATCGCGCCGACTGCCACTGCAACGCCCTTGGCGATAAGCTTCCGATTCATGCTCCCCATCGTTCCTTCATAGCTCTTCATACATTCTCCTAAAGTCTACCATTTTGAACGTGACTCGCCCCCATCTAACGCTGAGATTCTCAGTCACTCTGTCGCCGTTGCCATCCACCGACTGTACTCCTCCCGTGGATGCCTTGCGTTCTTTGCGTCTGCGGGCTCGCGTCCGCGCCGGACAATTCACACGGCGCGCTGCGCCCTCAGCCTACGTTATGATTCGAATGGCGATATAATATCCACCGAGGGCGATTGTCGCCCACGCTAACAGCAAAAGCAATACGAGGTTCCCGCTCGCCCCTTCGCCGTTTTCTGCCGCCATATCAAGCTCGTGACCTTCGCCTTCCCGCATATTGTCGCCCTCTTCGCTCACTACGCTTGGCTCCTTACCCTACGCCCTCAGAGCCCCAGAAGATAATGATCACCCAACAACAGCGCAAAGAGCGCCGCAAGGTAGGCGATCGAGTACCCAAACATCCGCATGGGATTGTGCTTCTCGGGTGCCGAAATCAACCGAATGGCGTGATATAAGAATCCCGCACCCAAGAGGTTCGCGCCGATCAGATAGGGAATGCCCGCCATCTTTGTGAAAAATGGGAGCTCGGTCGCGGCCACCGTGGCAATCGTGTAGCCGAGAATGAGCCAACTCGTATGCCGCACGCCGCGCGTCACGGGCATCATTGGGATCCCGACCCGGGCATACTCTTCGCGACGGTAGATCGCAAGCGGCCAAAAATGCGCCGGCGTCCACAAAAAGATAATGAGAAAGAGCACCCAGCTGTCGAGCGGCGCGTGGCCCGTCACCGCTGCCCATCCGAGGACTGGTGGGATGGCGCCAGCTGCACCGCCTAGGACAATATTCTGGGGCGTGCGACGCTTGAGGAAACCCGTATAGATACCGGCATAACCCACCAGACCCGCCATGGTCAGGATCGCCGTGAGCTGGTTCACGAACACCACAAGGACGACGACCGAGATCCCCATCAGCAGCGTGGCGAACACCAGTGCACCCGTGACCGATACCGCGTCGTTCGGAAGCGGCCTCGAGTGTGTGCGCTTCATCTGCCCATCGATCTGCCGGTCCACGACATGATTAATGGCAGCGGCCGCCCCTGATGCGAACGCAATCCCGACGTTGGCCCAAAAGATAACCGCCCAATGTATGCCGGCGAGATTCGTCGGCGAGGCCAGCAACATCCCCACCATCGCCGTAAAGATAAGCAGGCTCACGACCCGGGGCTTCGTGAGCTCGCAATAGGAAAGCACAACCGCGAGGTCGAGCCCGAGCCCGCGCGCCGGCGCTCGAGCCGTCTGCCATGACGCGGTCATTGGCTGCTCGTCAGTCATAACCGCCTGCACCTCAGATACCTTTGATTGCACGCTCATGATTCCTCGGGAACCTCATACTTTTGTTTGTGTAGCGACACCAGATCTCACCGTGCCGGCCATGCGCAGCGTGCCTTCCGCACGCCCATGTCCACTTTTCTTACTCGTCGAGCGTCGCCTTTAGTGTCGGCGTTCGCCGAGCTCGTATTCGAAAACAGCCGTAACAAATCAGTACTTCAGAAGAAAGCCGCAGGGCGCGCCTTGCGGGCGCCCTGCGCTCAATTGCCTACAGACTAACCGCCTTAATATTGGGTCTTCTCATCCGTGGCCCGATTCAGGACCCGTAACCGGTCTTCCTTGCCGACCTCCTTCAAAAGCCACCAGAAATAGATGGCCAGAAAAGTGATCGGAAACCCGATAAACCCGATCATCCAGAAGAACATCGGCGTATCGGCCCCGATCGGGATCACGAACGATAGATGTGACATATCCATAGCTAACTCCCTCCTTCTCGTAGTAAGCGGCCCGGGCCTTTACGCGAGATAGAACACGATGAAGAACATGGTCCAGAGAAGCACCAACTCCCCCCAGAAACTGAGGACATTGTGCGCCACCCACCGTTCCCCGCTGAATCGCGCCGGGACCCGCTTACCCTTCATCAGGCTCGCGAGCAATGCCAGCACGCCACCTACAAAGTAGAGGCCGATCCAGCCACTCGTCACGTCGTAGATACCGCCGTAGGCCGAACCGATCGGGACCGCGCCCCAGGTCGAGATGATCCCTGCGATCATGAGCACACCGGCCAACAAAAGCACTGTGAGATTGCCAAGCGCGCCCGCGTCCTGCCCACGGCTCAGCTTTCCGCGTGCTCCGAGCATGGGCCCGAGACTCAGGATCATAATGATCGTAAGCCCTGCGCCCACCCCGAAATCCGCGCCCTTCGGTACGGAGGTACCCGCCCACATGAAGCGCGCCAGACACCATGCTGCGACGATGATCCCCACGAACATCATGGGGAAGAAGAAGGCGCCACGCTTGGCTCGCTCCGGGGCCGGGTCCATCAACCCATTCGTTCCATTGACTGCCATACGTTACTCCTCCGGATCGCTCTACTTGCCAGCCGTCGTCGGGGCCCATACGAAAGGCTCCGGCGCACCAGCGGCGTAATTGTCATTGGGTCCAACCACCGTGACATCACTCCCTTCGGGGAACACGATGTAAGGCGTCGGCGAGGGCGAATGCCACTCGAGGGATTTGCTGCCCCACGGGTTCTGCGGGGCCTTCTTGCCCGAGCGCCAGCTGATGAGCAGGTTCGCCAGCGGAATCAGGAAGCCCGCGCCCAAGAAGAACGATGAGATCGACACGAACTCGTTCAAGGGGTGCAGGTAGGGCAGATACACCGCGATGCGCCGGTTCATGCCCTCGATACCCAGAACGAACATCGGCAGGAAGGTCATGTTGAAGAAGATGAAGAACCACCAGGCATGAAACTTCGCCCAGAATTCGTTCACCATCCGTCCGGTTGCCTTCGGAAACCACCAGTACAGCCCCGCGAGCCAGCTGAAGATCACTGAACCCAAGATTGTGTAGTGGAAATGCCCGATCACCCAATAGGTGTTGTGCAGCTGCAGGTCGGCCGGAACGTCGGCGTTAAAGATACCCGTGAGGCCCCCGATCAGGAAGTTCATCATCGCCATGAGGCAAAGCAGAGCTGGCGAGGACAGCTTCAAGCGGGCACCCCACAAAGTCCCCAGGGCGGAGAGGAACACGAACCCGCTGGGGATGGAGATGGTCTCCGTAATCGTCATGAAGATCGGCATCCGCTCGGCACTCACTGCCGTGAAGTAGTGGTGCACACCGACCATGGCGCCGATCATCGTGATACCAAGAATCCCGGCGATCCCCCAGTTCCGGGCGAACACCGGGCGCTGCGCGGCGGTCGGCAGGATTTCGAGCCAGAGCGCAAAGGCCGGCAGCACGAATACATACACCTCGGGATGGAACAGCCACCAGAACTGGTCATCGTAGGCCAAGGGATGGCCGGTCGGACCCGTGTAGAAATGGCTGCCCAGGATCATGTCCGACAGATCCATCAAGGTGCCCGTGAAGGTTGCAGGCGCCTCAACAATCAGAATGGTGCCAGCCGCAAACAGGCCCCAGACGAACATGGGTATGCGACCCAAGCTCATGCCCTTGGCGCGCATGTACACTATGGTCCCGATAATGTTGATGCCACCGAGCACGGAACTCGTGAGCAACGTGGCCGCGCCCAAAGTGTAGAACACGATACCGGCGCCGCTATTCTGCGCAAGCGGCGGATAGCCCCACCAGCCCGTCTGAAAGCCACCGATCAACGGGCTCATAAAGACCGCCACCGCCGCCGGCGGCAGAAGCCACCAGCTAAGCCCCAGCAGGCGGGGAAAGATCACGGTCCGCGCTCCCAGCATCATGGGCAAGAGATAATAGCCCATGCCACCCACGATCGCCGAGGCCGCGACAGCCAGAAGCATCATCAGGCCATGGATACCGAAGGTCTGGTTATAGTGCACCTCCGACAACCACCAACCAGTGGAATCCGGGGTCAGAAGCTCGATACGAATCGCCATCGCCGCCAATCCCGCGAACAGGAAGGCCGTGATATTGAAAAATATGTACCGTACCGCCGTCGCCTTGGGATCCGAACTGAACCGGAAATAGCGTTCCACACCGGTCAGCGATGGCGATTCTTCACCGCCAAAGGCCCGCCGAATCCACCCATCCCAGATGCCGCTTCCCATAACCCAACCCAGTAAGCCGACGAGATACCCGATCGTCGCCGGCAAGGGGTTGACGATCACGGTGTGTGCCAACATCGCCGTGATCCACGCCGCACCGAAGTATCCGGTAAACCCGAATAGCCCCGCGCGTACCATAGGCAAAACCATGGACCAGGTGAAGGGTGCCCCTCCTCCCGTTCCTGCTACTGCCCGCCCCTGAACATCTGTAGTCGCCATCGTGATTTCCTCTGTCTATCCCGTAATCAAGTCCTGCCGATCGTCCCGGCGCCTCAGAAACTGTTGTTCGAGACCCAAGTCTTGAACGCCGCCTTCGTCAAGACCTGTACCGGTGCGCGCATCATGGGATGCCCGTTGCCGCAGATCAATGAACACTGGACGCGAATCATGGGGTTGGTCTTCGTCGAACCAAGCACCGTCGGCGTGATGTAAAGATGCCGCACCTCGTTCGGGATAACGTCTTTCTTCACACCCCACGCGGGGACCCAGAAATCGTGCTCCACATCCTTGGTGCGCAACACAAAGTCGATCGTCTCACCCCTGGGCACCACCAATTGCGAAACGTCGGTGATGCCTTGCTTCGGGTACGAAAACGTCCACTTCCACTGCTGCGCTGTCACATCCACCACAAGCGGGTGCTTGGCCTGGAGCTGGATGCCCCACAATTGCTCGAGACCCACCATGCCCGGATAGATCGTGTTGGCCATGTTGATCGCGATACTCATACCCAGCCAAAACACCACGAACGGCGTCCAATAACGCCGCTGGAAGGCGGGTGGGCCCATGTCGCCGGGACGCGCCCGGAACCGGATCACGCTATACACGATGGTGCCGCCCACGAGGACATAAATTGCCACGGCCTGCCAGATCAGATAGGTCGTCGCATCGGCCGTGATCTGCGCCTGCACGCTCCCGATCAAGGGCCAGTGCCTCAACGCCACCGCCGTGATCCCTTCCGCAATCACAAGCCCGATGATCCAGACCACCACCAGTCCGCCGAAGGCCTTTACCAGATTTTCCGTTTTTGCGCTCATCGCTCCCCCTTAAGCCCCCTGCGCCGGCACAACGTGGATCCGACCGCGCATGCCATTCATATAGTGCTGACCGGTCTGAAGGAAACAGGCGTAATGCCACAAACCAGGCTTGTTCGGGACCGTAAAGTTAAACGTAAAGCTCTGACCCGGCTCCAAACTCACCGAGAAGGCCGGGATCGGCCCCGTCGTACCGCCGGCCGTAATGGGCACGCCATCGAAGAAGTTCGTCTTCCAACCCACCGCTAAGGCCTGCGAGTGCGGGAACCCATTATTGCGCGTCACCAAGTTCTTACCGATCGCGAACTGGTGCGGCAAGGGCGGCGCAGACTGTGAGTCGTCCTTGATCGTCACCTGCACCTTCTCGCCGACATGCCAAGTCAAATGCGCGGGCGCGTAATAATAGTTGAACTCGTGGATCGTGTACTCATGAACCCCGTTCACGACCTTGCCCGCACTCATCGGCAAAGCGACCGTGTGTTCCCAATGGAGCGCCCCGAATATCACCGCGGCGCATAACACGCCGGATGCGAGGACTCCCCCCGTACCCTTTCCTGCCGCCATCTTGTGTTTCCTCCTAATCTGGACGCAAAGGCGTGCCATAAGTCCGGTCCGGCAAGCCCTTTGGCTGCCGGACCGTTTACTACCCCAACCGATCGCCCTTTACAGGGACGACAGATACGCGGCCACCTCTTTCATCTGTGGCACAGTGATGTTCTTCGCGATCTGGTTCATCAGCTGGTTGGTGCGCGTCCCGTTATGGAAATACTTCAGCTGCTGGACGATGTAGTCGTAGCGCTGACCGGCGATATCCGGGAACGTGCCCGCGCCCTGCGCGTTGGCGCCGTGGCACTCCATACACGCCGGGATCTGCTCGGACGTCACACCATTATTGAAAATCGCCTTGCCTTCCGCCGCACCGGCATGCTGCACCCCAGCCGACTGCATGCGGGGCCGCTGAGCGGCAAAGTAGGTGGCGACCTCATCGATCTGCGCATTGGTCAGGGCCTGCGCCACCGGCAACATGTAGACGTTGCCGTTATCGTCCGCACGCTTGCCGTCACGGAACTGCTGCAGCTGCAGGACGATGTACGCCTTATGCTGCCCGGCCAACTTCGGAATGACGCCGTAATCGGTCGCCGCGCCATGCATGCCGTGGCAGACCTGGCAGTCGCTGCTCACACGGAAGGGCACAGGGCCCGAAACGACCTTACCAGCAACCGCGGAGCCCGCGAAGGCGAACAGTGCGGCGACCGCCAGGGGCTTCCATACCCCGGCCGTCTGGCCGCGGCGAGCCCGGTGGGATTCCTTTTTATGTGAAAGTTTGGTCATGTTCAGCATCCTTCTTAATAGGAGAACCAGGCAAGCAGTTCGACGGTGTTGAACTTCGAGGCGCTCGGCGTGGTGGCCGTAGCCCCTGTCAGGCCGCGGAACTTATTGAAGAGCGTGTAGCGCACCGAGAACCGCATGTTCCACCAAGGCAGGTAGGACGCCTCCACCCACTCATCCGTGCTGTTCGGCGAGCCGTTGGACGACCAGAGCGGCACGCCACCATTGTTGCTCGCCCCCGTTCCCCAAAACAGCGCATTCGCCGTACCCGTGGTGTTCTGGAACCCACCCTGCGCGGCCCACTCGTCATGCCACCAGTAAGTGGCGCTCAGGTTCAAGGTGTTCAGATTGCCACTGGATACGCTGGAGTCGCCGTAAAGCGTCGGATCGGCAAACTTCTGGGTCTCGTGAATATAGTTCACACGCAGCGTCAGGTTGTTGTTGTCGCTGATATCCAGGTACTGCAGCTGCGAGTCGAGGTCATAATCATTGAACTGATTGACCGCGCCGGACGGGGCAATCGGATCGGCATACAGCTTCGTCCACATGTCGTAGGTCCCGATCTCCCAATTCCACCGCGACCAGTCATGCTGGTAGGCCAAGCGGATATAGGGTGCATTGCCCTGCATCTGACCCATGTTGACATGGCCGCTCGTGCCGCCAGGATTGAAGGCGCCACCGCCGTTGGGCGCCGTGCCGATACCCTCGGAGTTGTGGTAGACGTCAAAATCGAAATAGAGCCAGTTGGCGCGGTTGGCGCCGAAGATGTCGGCCACATAGGCGCCCACGCCGATCAAGGGGAAGGCCGCGCCCGGGCTGCTGCCGATAAAGGTCGTCGGCACCGCGCCGTAGGCGGTGTAGTCCGAGTAATAGAAAGGCGAGTTCCAGTCGGTGCTGGTGTTCCAGACATCCATGAAGGTCGGCGTGTTATTCACATCCTCGCCGACGATCAAGGTGTTGTTGCGGGCGAGACTATAGGCATGCGTATGCACCACCGCCGAGTCATCGAAGCCGAAGCCGCCGCTGCCGCCGTAGGTCAGATGCATGAAGTCGCCGACATGCGTGCTTAAAGCGCCGGCGTAGAAGAGGCTCACCTGCTGGGGCGCCTCAATATTGTTGTTGCCGCCGACCCCGTTCCCTCCTGTAGCAGCCGCAGCATTTCCAGCGGCCGTGTTGCCGCCCGTGCGCGTTACGCCCGGGCCGCCCAGGACCTGCTGACCGCCTGCGACATTGGTGGCGGAGGCCTGCACGAAGACCGAGAACTGCGAGATGCGCGGCAGGAACAGGCGGATCTGGTTGCCGACCTTGGCCTCGAGCTTCTGCTGCGGCTGGAGATTGGTGGTAGTGAAGCCCATCAGCTTGAACATGCGCCCCATGGGGGTGAGCTGCGGGAAGGAGGTGTGACAGGTGGCGCAAGTCCAGCCGGTCTGACGGGCAAAGCTTGGCAACGCCCAGGCATTCGCCGACATTGCCATGCCGCCTATGACGGAGGTCAATGCCAGGAATTTCTTAGGCTCTAAACTTAGTATTTTTAAGGACATACTCTTCTTCTCCCTGTGGAACTTACAACGTTTAAGCCGGCCGCGACCATGCCGCGACCGAACTCGAACTAGTCGACTTCGTTTTCGTATCAGTAAAGTCGGTTTATCGTCTCCTCACCCGCCAGAACGGGCCCAAGTTTCCTGAACCACCGCCGCCGCGCCTACGCAGACGGCCCTAGACGCCTACCCCGAGGTCAATCGCGCCTCGCTCGAGTCTTGCATGCCTCTTGGCGTGCCGGCGAACACGAGGGCGTCCAAAGGAATCACTCCTGCACATCGCAAGAGACGGGAAACTTTTTCTATAAACGCTGTCCAATCCCTTCGTAACGAGCCGTAGCGCACTCAGCAGATTGCGGCAGGGGCGGTCTTGGCCCGCGATTGGCAAAAAAGATGAAAAAAATGAGGTGTCCGGGGCCTTCGCAAAGAGGCGTGGCGATCTTTGGGGGTGATGCAGCGCGCCGTACAGATGGTTCGTGAGACGACGCGCCAAGATATTCGGGAAAATACGACGCCAGGAGGGCGTGGTGTTCTGGGGGAATCCTTTACAGATTGGCAGGCCATGGTGGGCACGGTCTGCCGATGCAAAAGCCAGAGAGCGGGTGAGCGTGCGGTGGCAGTACCGCCACAGACCCCGCATCGCCTCCCCAAAGCCAATGGTCCGGAAGAGCGTGCTGAACAATCTGTTTTTGGGCCACACTAAGGGCATCTGCTTTGCCAGTCGCTCGGTCGACATGTGCTAGATATCCACCCTGCTCGCACGTCCCCTTTTGTCGCTGGGGACATTAGCTGCCTCATGTAGGGGGCCGACCGCTTCAAAGACGGCCGGATCGCCGACCCGCGCGCTCTTTTGGGTGGTGCTATTTGTCATCGCGCGCGCCGAGAATCCCATCCTACCCCTTGCTCACGAAGAACGTCTCGCGTTCGCATTCGTGGACCCGGCCTTAGGTCACATCGTCCGTCATGGAAATGACAGGATCTGAATGCCCGATTGACGCAATCCCTTAAGCTGTGTGTCACACAGCTGAGTCAACGGCAGGATGGTAGTTGATAGCTTGCGGCTACGCAAGACTATTTTCAGTGCCCACCTGCATGTAAACGCATCACTAAATTCTAATATATTGGATATTTTTAACATCATCCAAATGCGGTGCACCCACGCGCTCGAGCCCGGGACTGGCATTTCGTGCCCTCCCAACCTGTCGCGCCGTCTATCCCCCTCAAGGGATAAGCGATCGGGAGGGCATGAAACCACAGAGCAAGCGCTAGCGCAAGCCCCGCGATGGGTCCTTGGAGCTTGTGTGAGGGGCCGCGAAACGCCGATCTCACTATGACACATGGGGAGTGGTGGGCGAGGAAAGCGGGGTACACCGGTAGATGGCCCCCTCGGGGCCCCATTTGGGTGCCCGGGATCCTGAGGAGCGGGGCGCGTCGCGCAACTTAAGGGGCCTGGATGTGGCGAGCGCGTTGTTCCGAGCCCGGTTGGCCACGCGCATACAAGGCCTTTAAGAACTCGCGGATGGCCGCAGTTCCAGGCGCGCGGCACGGTCTGCCACGGGCGGCAGATCTGAGGCGCGGGCCGGCGGAAGTGCCATGGCCCCGCGTTCGGGGGGCCGGGGGTAGAAGGCAGCGACCATGAGCCCACCCAAGCCCTTGGCGCCAAGCCCCATCCCGCCATCGCCCCGGACCCCTTACCCTCCGCCTGGAGGGGGTGCCCCCCAAGCCCTGCGCCTTCGCCCCGTTCCTGAAGCGCGCGACCTGGGATCATTACCGTAGCCGTGTCGTCTCCGATGACGAGGCGCGCGCCATGCAACGCCTCGCCGAACGCCTGCGCCCGGCGCTTGCGGAGCACGGCTATGCGCCGCGGTGATGATCCTGCCGCGTCCTTGTGCCAAAAAGGCGCGGTTTTACATGACCGTCAACACCCGCTTCTGATCGAAGTCGGCTCGGGCTGCGCACAACGCATAGACATCGGAAAGATCGACGAGCGCACGCTTTGCCTCGTCGTAGGCAGACGCGACACCACGTTCGGCAAGTTTGTCGGCACCCTGCCAGCACGGGTCGAAATCTGCTGCTCGCGCGCGCAGGTAGGTTTCCCGCCTAGCCTGCCGTTCGGCCTGAACCTTTTTGCGCCATACTGCTTCCTGCCTATTTTCCCGCTTCAGCAGCGGACGCCGCCAGTTTCCGAGGCTCTGCAACAGTGCGCCGCATCCCTGGTTTTTCAATCGGCTGTTGTTCGCGCTGCTAGGCAAGGAAACGTAATTTCCACTTACGCTCGGCCTGCTGCGCATCCCCTGTCAACAGTAGTTGAGCAGCGCAGTTTTCTTTGGCGCAGGGAGCGCCGCGATCCAGACATCCAGCTCCACGTCGCTCTCGCTATCTATCTGGTCTTCAACCATGCTGGTCAGAGGTAAGCGCTCCATTAACCACACCCTCCCCCACCTGGCTTCGCGCTGATATCGTGTGGGTCATGGAGGGGCCGATCGCTAGGACGGGCCAACCGGAGCGGGCAACAGTTCTTTCACAGTCAGGATGCGGTACGGTCTCACCCCGGCGCCCAGGGTGGGGGCGCCGGGGCGGGGTGATGATGTCAGCGACGGGGCGTAAAGCGGGGCAGCGTGGGGTCGGCGGCCAAGGCGTGTGGCAATAAGGCCTCGAGGTCTTCTACGGTCTGAGCTGTGGGGAGATCAGTGAAGATCCGGCACAGGTAGTGATAGGGTTCGAGCCCTACCGCCTTGCAGGTCTCGATGAGGCCATAGAGGTTGGCGGAGGCCTTCGCGCCCGCCACGGTGTCATGGAATAACCAATTCTTTCGACCAAGACAGAAAGGTCGAATCGCGTTCTCGGTCGCGTTGTTATCGATCGAGATACGCCCATCGGTGAGATACACGACGAGCTTGTCCCATTCGTTCGCAAGATACGCCAAAGCCCGGCCCAAGG
>JAJYHM010000062.1 GCA_021784755.1 Pseudomonadota bacterium | reverse complement strand
TTTAAAGCGCGGTGAACGTGCCCATTGCGTGAGCGGCCCGTTTTTTCTTGCGGAAGGGATCCGGATAGGGCTTGGCGCCCCCTAGGCTCTTTGTAAGACCTGGGCGAAGAAGCCGTCTGTCTTGTGGCGATGTGGCCAGAGGCGCAGAGCGGAACCCTCATCGGGGGTTCGGGGTGGCAGCGCGATGCCGCGCCGGGTGAGGATCTCGCGGGCATCGATCACGGTGTACTGGCCGTGTTCGGCCAGGAAGTCGGTAATGACCTCTTCGTTTTCTTCTTTCAGCAGGCTGCAGGTCGCATAGACCAACCGTCCGCCGGGGCGCACGAGCCGCGCCGCCTCAGTCAGAATCCCGCGGGCCTCGCGGGCCAGGGCTGCGATACGCGCCTCGGCGAGCCGCCATTTGGCGTCGGGGCTTCGGCGCAGGGTTCCGGTGCCGCTGCACGGGGCGTCGACCAGGACGCGATCGATTTTCCCGTAGAGGCGTTTGATGCGCCCGTCGTGACCGGCCCCCAGGGTCTGGATGCGGATGTTGTCGCAACCGGCGCGCGCGGCGCGCTCGCGCAGTCGGTCCAGACGTTTTTGCGAGGTATCAAAGGCGTAGAGCATGCCGGTGTTGGCAAGTAGGGCTGACAGATGCAGGGTCTTGCCGCCGGCGCCTGCACAATAGTCGACGATGCGTTCGCTGCGGCGGGGCTCCAAGAGCGGGGCGATGAGCTGGCTGCCTTCGTCTTGCACCTCGAACTGGCCGGAGGCGAAGGCGTCCGTCCGAAAGAGGCCGGCGCGCGACGTACGGCGCAGGCCCCAGGGTGATAGAGGCGTGGGCTGCAGATCATGGCCCGCGGCGGCGAAGGCCAGCTGGAGTGCCGTGCGATCGGTTTTTAGGGTGTTGGCACGCACATCAAGGGGTGCAGACTCAAGGAGGGCGTCGGCTGCCGCCGGCACCTCGGAGGCCGGCAGCAGGGCGTGCAGGCGCGCAGCGAACCAGTCGGGGAGGCTGCTCCGTACAGCAAAGGGAAGAGGGGTCCGGTCGGCGCGCACGCGGGCCACGAGCGCCTCGGGATGCGGGACGCCTAAGGCTGCGAGTTGGCGAGCCGTGTAAGCCTCGAAGCCAGCGAGCCAGGCGGCGATGACCGCGCGTGGCTCGGAGTTTTCGGCCAGTGCGCAGAGGAGACGGTGGTGCCGCAGGCTCCCATAGACGATCTCGGCGATGGCGCCGCGCTCCTTGGGTCCGAGACGGGGCTGGGCGCGAAAGAAGCGATCCATGCGCCCGTCAGCCGCACCCGGACTCCCGAGGATATCGGCCAGCAGGCGCGCACAGGCCTCGTAGAGGGCGGGCGTGATCAATCGCGGTAGCGCTTCTGGAGATCGGCGTAGGCGTCTATGCGGCGGTCGCGCAAAAATGGCCAGATCTGGCGGGTCGTTTCGGTACGGGGCGGATCGATGCGGGCGATGAGAACTGCGGGCGCGTCACCGGCGCGCGCAAGCCACTCGCCTTGCGGTCCGCATACGAAGCTCCCGCCCCAGAAGGCGATTCCGGGTGTCGTGCCGCTCGGGTCGGACTCGTGTCCGCAGCGATTGACGGCTAGCACCGGCAGGCCGTTAGCTACCGCATGGGCACGCTGGACAAGCTCCCAGGCCTCTTTCTGGCGGGCCTTCTCGGCTTCGTCGTCGCGCGGATCAAAACCGATGGCGGTGGGGTACACGAGCATGTCGGCGCCGGCGAGCGCCATGAGCCGCGCCGCCTCGGGATACCATTGGTCCCAGCAGACGAGTACGCCCAAGCGCCCCACGCTTGTGTCGATAGGGGTAAAGCCCAGGTCGCCGGGGGTGAAGTAGTACTTCTCGGAGAAGCCCGGATCCTCCGGGATGTGCATCTTCCGATAGCGGCCGACGAGACGGCCGTCGCGTTCGAGCACGACGGCGGTATTGTGATAGAGGCCGCCCGCGCGTCGTTCGAACAAGGAGCCTACGATAACGAGTGAGAGTTCTTTGGCAAGAGCGCCCAGGCGTTCGGTCGAAGGGCCCGGGATCGGTTCAGCGCGGGCGAATTCGGTGGGGTTCTCCCACTGGCAGAAATAGGGCCCATTGTGGAGTTCCTGAAGCACCGCAAGGTCCGCCCCCTGCACGCGCGCTTGTCTAAGTCCCGCCTCGATCCGCGCCCACACGTCCGCCGGGCCGCCGTCGGCGCCATGCTGGATGAGCGCAACCGTAACAGCGGCGGTCATATCGTCCTCGCTGCGGCGATGGGGATTCCGGGTGTGCGTGCCATCCGAAACGGGGTCGAGGAGCAGACTCTACGGATCACGGGGCCTCCTGCGCGGCGGTGAATGTCTCGGACAGGACGCCCTGCGGCAATTGCATGGTGGCACAGTGCAGGCTGCCGTGCTGGGCGATCAGGGTAAGCGAAGGGATGCCGATGATCTCGCGCCCGGGAAAGCGATCCCCGATCACACGCAAGGCCTCGGCGTCCTGACGATCGTTATAGGTGGGCACCAGTACCGCGCCATTGATGATGAGGAAATTGGCATAGGTAGCGGGCATGCGCTCGCCCGTCGCGTCGAGTTTCGCGGCGGGCCATGGGAGCGCAACGAGACGGTAGGGCTTGCCCGTGGCGGTGGACAGCGCCCGCAGTTCCTCTTCCATAGCCTTCAGTTCCGGGTAGTGTTCATCGTCGGGCCAGGGGCAGGCGCAATAGGCGATGGTGTCCGCGTCGCAGAAACGCGCGAGCGTGTCGATGTGGCCATCGGTGTCGTCGCCGGCGAGATAGCCGTGATGGAGCCAGAGGAC
The DNA here is from genome assembly GCA_021784755.1 of Pseudomonadota bacterium. Taxonomy (GTDB): domain Bacteria; phylum Pseudomonadota; class Gammaproteobacteria; order Acidiferrobacterales; family Acidiferrobacteraceae; genus Acidiferrobacter. The sequence goes on along the minus strand of JAJYHM010000062.1, from coordinate 60,581 downwards.
ACGCCGGGCCCCGAGCCGTTCCTTGAGAATCTCTTCGATCTCGGTCGCGTTTTTCTTCGGATTGCGCGCCGGTGACAGCAGGCAGCTTGCGGTGACGAGCAGCGTGCCGGCACCGTCCGATTCGACGCTCCCGCCTTCGAGCACAAAATCGGTCGCCTCAAGGCGTGTCACGCCGAAGGCTCCCTGGGCGTGCAGGGTACGCGTGAGGGCGTCGTCCGCGCCGTAGGCGTATTTGCGTCCCCAGCCGTTGAAGGTGAAATCCTGGAGCAGCGCTCCCCCTTCGGCTTCCACCGTAAGCGGGCCGTGGTCGCGCACGAAGACGTCATTCGAGGGAGCGAGGAAGACCTGTATCCGCGCCATGTCGGTATCGGCCTTGCGCAAAGTCGCAAGCACCCGGGCGCGATGGTCCTCGTCGTAGGCCGTGATGAGCACGGGCTCGTGGCGCGCGACGGCGCAGGCGATGGTGGCGAAGGTCGCATCGGCTTCATCAAGGACCGGGGCCCAGTCGCCGTGGCTGTGGGGCCAGGTCAACATGATGCCGGATTGGGGTTCCCACTCGGCGGGAAAGCGATGGACGGTCGTCGCGTGGTGGTCGCGTCGAATGCTGATGGTCGTCATGGGCGTCGCTGCGGGATTGGGTGTGCGATCTTAACGGTTTACGGACGATGCGCCAAGATCGGCGTGCCTCAGGCTCCGGGTGAGAAAGGCATGGAGGTCGTTGATCTCGGTGTCGCTCACACTGTGGTCGATCGGGTAAGCATGAAACTCAACCGCGACCCCCCGCGCGCCGAGCAGGGTCCGGGTCTTTTCGGCGAAGGGATAGGGGATCATGGCGTCGTCTATGCCGTGCCCGAGGAACACGGGCGTGGCCGAATTGATGGGCGGCACGCCCTCTGTGAAGTGACGGGCAAGAGGCAGATAGGTCGAGAGCCCAATGACGGCGGCCAGGGGCTTTGGGCCGGTGAGGGCCGTATACAGTGCCACTGCCCCGCCCTGCGAGAAGCCACCCAGGACCACGCGTTCCGCGGGTATGCCGTATTTTTTTTGTTCCGCGATCAGGTGCGTGATGGCATCGGCCGCGCGCCGGACCCCGGCCTCGTCCTGCATGTCTTCGGGGCGGGTGCCGTAGAGATCGAACCAGGCCGGCATGCGCACCCCGCCATTCAAAGTCACGGCCTGGATGGGGGCATGCGGGAAGATGAAGCGTATGGCCCGGTCGGTGCTATCGGCGAAGGCCTCGGCGAAGCTTGCGAAATCGTGGCCATCGGCGCCGAGTCCATGGAGCCAGATGAACGCGTAATGGGGGTGGGGGCCTGTGACATATTGAAGGGCGGGCTTGTCAAAAAAACTCATGGTCGCATTATAGCCGGTGGCGGCGGGCTGGAGAAGCGTGGTACGCCCGGCGGCTGCCGTGTGTGTCCGGTGACCGTGTGCAACCGGGTCTGTGCCCGGCCGGGGAAGGCGCCTCGCACGGGTCTAGCGTGGACTTACGGGGTATTCGCGGGGTCGCGCGACGGTGCGCGGCGTACCGTCAAGGACCGTGCCGCGGCGATGGCGAGACGGGCTGAGCCGCGCGCGGTTTCCACGAGGAGGATCTCGAGCGGTCCTTGAGCGAACAAGTCGGCGGCTCGCGTCTCAGGGTCGGCGGCGGGATCCAGGTCGATCACGATTCGTTCACCGCGTTTTCGCGTTATTATGAGCATGCGTGTTTGTAGCGCCGAACGGTGTGGCTGTCGATAGCCGATCGGCGACAAAGGTACAGGTCGCGGCCGTTTACTTGCGCCGGGAAATGGGTTTGAATGACGGCCTTCTCGCTTCAGGGGTCTTCATGAGTCTCATACGTCCATTCCGCGGTCTGCGGCCCGATGCGGCGCACGCTGCCGCCGTCATCGCGCCACCCTACGATGTGCTGAACAGTGCCGAGGCCCGCGAGGCCGTGATCGGCCGTCCTTTGAGCTTTTTGCGGGTCTCCAAGGCCGAAGTCGACTTGCCCGAGGGCACGGCGCCCACCGATGAGGCGGTGTTCCGGCAAGCGGCGGAGAACTTTGCCCGCCTGCGGCGCGAGGTGCTGACCGAAGACCCGACACCCTGTTACTACTGTTACGAACTGACGATGGGCGATCATGTGCAGAAGGGTCTCGTGGCCACCGCCTCGGTGGAGGCCTATGCGCAGGGACGCATCCGCCGTCATGAGCTCACACGCCCCGACAAGGAGCGCGACCGGGTGCGCCATATCGAGGCCTTGAATACCCAGACAGGCCCCGCGTTCCTCACCTTCCGGGCCGACCCCGGGATTGCCGCCTTGCTCGCGCGGGCCTCGCAGGGCCCGGCGGCCATCGACGCGACCTTGCAGGGCGTCCGCCACCGCCTGTGGGTCATAGCGGACGCGGGTCTCGTGGATGCGCTCACTGCGGCCTTCGAAAAGCTTCCGCGGATTTATATAGCAGACGGCCATCATCGCACGGCCGCCGCCAGGATCGTGGCGGGAAGTCGCGGGGCCGGCGCAGGGCCGCATCAGTGGTTCCTGTCGGTGCTGTTCCCCGATAACGAGATGCAGATCCTGAACTATGATCGTGTGGTCACCGATCTGAACGGCCAGACCGTCGAGAAACTGAAAGAGGCTCTGACGCCGATTTTCGAGGTGATCCCCGAGGACGCCCCGGTACGGCCGGCGGCGAATGCTGAGTTTGGGATGTATGTGGATGGACGCTGGTACCGGCTGCGGCTGCGGGGCGCCTTGCCCAAGGACCCGGTGGCACGTCTAGACGTGAGCCTCTTGCAGGAGCGCGTGTTGGCGCCGCTTTTTGGAATCACGGACCCGCGGCGGGATCAGCGCATCGATTTCGTAGGGGGTATCCGCGGACCGGCGGCCTTAGCCGAACGTGTGGACCGTGGCGGTGGTGTGGCGTTTACGCTGTACCCAACAAGCCTTGCGGACCTCATGGCGGTTGCAGACCAAGGCGAGGTCATGCCGCCGAAGTCTACCTGGTTCGAGCCCAAGCTCGCCGATGGGCTCGTCTCGTACGGTCTGGACGCCGGTTAAGCCGGGCAGAGACGGGGCTGGTGACGCTCGGTGGCATCCCCGCCGACGTCGAGGCCGTGGATCTTGAGCTTGTTCCCGCGCGCGAAGTCCACGAGGAAACTGAACGCGCTCGGGTTCACGCCCCTCAGTTCCGGGTCGACAACCAAGCACTTGCGGCCGTCGATCACCTGCGGTTGCACATAGTGTGAGTAACGGATACGGCGGTCCATGCCGAAGGTTGAAAGGCTGCCACTGATGCGCTCTATCCAGTCGCTCGGTCTAAAGGTGCGGCCATCCTCGGTTACCCCTTCGATCACGATCTTGTTTCTGACATCCGTCATCATCTCTTACCTCGCTTTCCACTGTCTGTTCGCGTCTTTTGGCGTCGACTTTGAGGATAGCTCGTTTTCATGACAATTTTACCATATTTGGCTCTTCTCCGGACGAAAGGTTCCGGCGGGCCGCGGAAAGCGCGCTAGCGAAGTCATCGTGGCCCGTCGCACGGACGCGATCACCGAGTCCGGCGAGTATCGTGTGCACGAGTCCCGGGCCCTCATAGATCAGGCCCGTATAGATCTGCAGGAGGGACGCGCCCGCCAGCAAATGCTTCCAAGCTTCTGCTGCATCAACTATGCCACCCACTCCTATGATGGGAATTTCTGGCAAGGCTTTGAAAACCTTCGATATTATCTCCCGGGCCCGGGGACCGAGCGGGGCCCCGCTCAAGCCCCCTTGCTCTGTCGCTGTGCGCAAATGCCCCACGCCGGGGCGCTCCACGGTCGTATTGGTGGCAATGACCGCGTCGCACGCGACCTCCTTTAGGACACAGAGGAGAGTCTCGAGCGTCTCGGGCGCGAAGTCGGGCGCGATCTTCACCGCGATCGGCACTCGCCGGCCACTGCGGCGTTCGAGCGCCGCCCGGTCCTCATATAAGGCCCCCAGCAGTTCGCGCGCGCGCTCAGGCTCTTGGAGGGCGCGCAGCCCCGGGGTGTTGGGTGAGGACAGATTGACGGTGATGTAGTCGGCGTAGGGGGCGAGCGCCGCAAAGCCGAGTCGGTAATCGTCCACGGCACGGGGTAGCGGCGTATCACGATTTTTGCCAATGTTCACGCCGATGGGTACTGGTCGGCGGGACGTCCGTAGGCGCGCGGCCAGCTGATCCATGCCATCGTTATTGAAGCCGAGCCGATTGATGAGCGCGCGTTGCTCGGCGAGACGGAAGAGCCGGGGCCGGGGGTTGCCGGGCTGGGCCCGCGGCGTGACCGTCCCCACCTCAAGGAAGCCGAAACCGAGCGCAGCCAAGCCCTGGATGGCGCAACCGTTCTTGTCAAAGCCCGCAGCAAGCCCCAGGGGATTGCCAAACTCGAGACCCATGGCGGTCACCGGAAGCCGGGGCGCTTTGGCGCGCTTACCACCAGCGAAAAGCCCGAGGACACGTAAGGCCACGAGCGCCGCCATGTGGGCGGTCTCGGGCGGCGCACGGAAGAGCCAGGGTCGTAGGTTTTTGTACACCTAGAAGCGCTCGCCCGTGGCCAAGACGCGCCACTGCCCGGGTTTCAGGCCCCCCAGGCGGATACGACCGATGCGCACGCGCTTCAGGCCCCGCACCTCGCGCCCCACGAGTTTCAACATACGCCGGATCTGGCGCTTGCGGCCCTCGGTCAAGGTCATGGCCAGGGCATCGGCACCCAAGCGCTCGATACGCGCGGGCCGAAGGGGTTTGCCATCGAGGGCGAGCGGGCCCCGCAGGACCTCCAGCGCCGCGTCGTCGATGGGGGTGTCGACGCGGACGTGGTATTCCTTTTCGATGGCGTTGCCGCCGATCAAAAGCCGCGCGACGCGGCCATCCTCGGTGAGTACGAGCAGGCCTTGGGAGTCGATATCGAGGCGTCCGGCAATGGCGAGCCCCTGGGGGACGCGGGGGGGCGGGGCAGGCCCCGCGTAGGCCTCGGGCGTCAAAAGGACATGCGCACTTTGATAACCCTTTTCCGGTTGCCCGGACACGTAGCCCAGAGGCTTGTTCAGGAGGATCGTAATGCGGCGCTCTTGCCGGGCGCGCGCCCCGGGTGCCAGCGTGATGCGCGCGTCAGGGGCGGCGCGCTCGCCAAGGACCGCCGGACGCCCGTCGACCCGCACAAGACCCTGTTCCAGGTAATGGTCGGCCTCACGCCGCGAACAGACCCCGCGCGCGGCCAGCAATTTGGAGATGCGCACGAGGGTCTCGGTCATAGGCGGCGGCTTCGGGTGGCTATCGGTTGTCGGGTTGGCGCCTTGGTCGTTACAATGGCGGCCCCGTGGAGGACATATGATAAAGCTTAACCGTTACAGCGCAAAGATCACCGGACCCAAATCGCAGGGCGCTTCGCAGGCGATGTTGTACGGCACGGGGCTTGTGCCTGCCGATATGGACAAGGCGCAGGTCGGTATCGGCAGCGTGTGGTTTGAAGGCAATACCTGCAATATGCATCTTTTGGACCTCGCAGGCCTTGTCAAAGAGGGGGTGACCGAGGCGGGCCTTATCGGTATGCGTTTCAACACCATCGGGGTCTCCGATGGCATGTCCATGGGTACGGACGGGATGAGTTTCTCGCTGCAGTCACGCGATCTGATCGCCGATTCGATCGAGACCATCATGGGCGCGCAGTGGTACGACGCCCAAATCACATTGCCCGGGTGCGACAAGAACATGCCCGGATGCATCATCGGTATGGCGCGTGTGAACCGCCCGGGGCTCATGATCTATGGCGGCTCGATCAAGCCTGGGCATGCGCATGGCGAGACCTTGGACATCGTGTCGGCCTTCCAGGCCTATGGCGCCTTCCTGGTCGGTAAGATGACTGAGGACGAACGCAGCGACGTCATCCGCCATGCGTGCCCGGGGCCGGGTGCCTGCGGCGGTATGTATACGGCCAATACCATGGCCTCGGCCATCGAGGCCTTAGGGATGAGCCTACCCTACAGCTCGTCCACGCCCGCCGTGGAGCCCGCCAAGCGCGAGGAATGCCGCCGCGCAGGCGCCGTGGTGCGCATGTTGCTCGAGCGCGACATCAAGCCGCGTGACATCATGACGCGTCAGGCTTTCGAGAACGCGCTCGCTGTGGTCATGGTGCTCGGCGGATCGACCAACGCGGTCTTGCATCTGTTGGCGATGGCCCGCGCCGTGGACGTGGACCTCACCTTGGAGGATTTCCAGGCCGTGAGCGACCGGGTGCCCCTGCTCGCCGATTTGAAGCCGAGCGGCAAGTATGTGATGGAGGACTTGCATCTGGCCGGCGGCGTGCCCGCAGTCATGCGGCTCTTGTGGGAGAAGGGCCTCATTCATGGTGATTGCCTCACCGTGACCGGCAAGACCGTGGCCGAGAACCTCGCGGAGGCGGCGCCCCTGCATGAGGGGCAGCAGGTAATCCGGCCATGGAATCAGCCCATCAAAGAGACCGCTCATATCCAGATACTCTTCGGTAACCTCGCTCCTGGGGGCTCAGTGGCGAAGATCACAGGCAAGGAAGGGCTGTCGTTCACGGGGCCTGCACGCGTGTTCGATTCCGAGGAGGCGATGTTGGCGGCGCTCGAAAAGGGTGGCGTCCAGCGCGGTGACGTCGTGATCATCCGTTATGAAGGGCCCAAGGGGGGTCCGGGGATGCCGGAGATGCTCACCCCGACCTCAGCGCTCATGGGTGCGGGGCTCGGCGCCGACGTGGCGCTCATCACCGACGGCCGATTCTCCGGCGGATCGCACGGCTTTATCATAGGCCACGTGGTCCCGGAGGCGCAGGAAGGGGGTCCTATCGCGCTTGTGCAGAATGGCGACCGCATCACCATCGACGCGCAGACGCGCAGCCTGTCGGCCGACGTGAGTGATGCGGAGTGGGCGCGCCGGCAGGCGGCGTGGGTCATGCCACCCTACAAGGCCACGCGCGGGACCTTAAAAAAATACATCAAGAATGTGCGGAACGCGTCGCTTGGCTGCGTGACGGACGAATAACAACAAACAAGGAGAACGCGTATGACGAAGATCACCGTGAAGGCCAATGGGCCCTACCTCGTGGAAGGCGCCGTTATCGTAGACGAGACCGGCGCGGCTTTTCCGGTTGAGGCCGGCAAGCCGATTGCCCTGTGCCGTTGCGGGGCCTCGAAAAAGAAGCCCTTTTGCGATGGCACGCATGTGAGCATAGGCTTTAAATCCGCCGAGACAGCCGCTGCCTTCAAGGCAAAGTGATGCCCGCGTGAAGCGGCCTAGGGTCCGAGCCGGCGCGCGATGAGGGCGACCGCTCCGCGTGGAAGAGCACTTGTGCCGCGGGTAGATGGACGAAGACGCGGTTGGTGGTATCAATGCCCGCACCCCCGCCCTCGGACACTTCAGTCCGGCTAATGCCGACCGGCGCGTAGCGCACGATCGGACGTGCCGACGGCGGCCACGTCCATGGCGGCCCGGGGTGGGGCGGCACCCATCACGAGACCGGCGCGGGCGTCGGCGGCCGCGTTTGCCCGACAAGCGCGCTTTCACAACGGCTTACGGCGTTCTATAGTTGGGGGGCTTAAGGAGGCGCAATGACCGACGAAGCCCTATCCACTTTGTATCGCAAGTCGTGCCCATCGTGCGCGCGTCAGTATGCCCGAGATTCGCGCGCCTGCCCGTTTTGCGGTTACGTCGAGGCCTTGGCGAGCGAGAGCGAACACGATCAGGAGCGCCTGTACGGAGAGTATCTGGCGGCGCGCTTCAAGCAAGCGCACGATGAAGTCGAACGCTTGCGCCGGGCCTCTGCGCTCCACCCCGAAGACCGCGTACATGCCCGCGCGTTGGCCCTGGCGGTGGCCGACATGGAGGCCCTGGGACGCGATTTGGGCGCCTATCGGCAGGATCAACATGAGACCGCCCGCACAGAGCCGCCGCGACGCGCCACGGCCGACAAGGAATGTCCGGTATGTGCTGCGACCTTGCCAAAGAGTGTCGGGCGTTGCGCCTGCGGCTATGTCTTTGGGGCCGAGGTCGTCGCGACATCGAATACCTGTCCCCACTGCACAGCGCCTGTGGTGTCCGGGGCCGAGCGTTGTACCTGCGGTTATCCGCTCGTGGCGACGTCGCCGGTCTCCGGCATCCCGAGTCTGCGTAGGCGTTAGTCGCGACGCATCTCATTCTCCCCGGAGGGAGTCAGGCCCGTCATCGAGCGTGAGCCCCTCGCGCTCGCGGGCCCTGAGGCCGCGCAACTCGTTTTTGAGCATCTCGATCTCTTGCAAAAGATCCATGATGATGGCTACTGACTCCCAATCCGCCTCGAGGCCTCTTTTCAGGCGCGCCGCGCGCCGAACGATACTGAGACACACCGCGGGATAGCCGTCGCCCCGCTGGCGGACGATGCCGAGCGTCGCGAGCAGATCCAGCTCCTCGGAGGTCACCCAGCCCTTGCCGCAAAGATCGGCGCGGCTCACGACCTCGAGTTCATCCAAGAGTATGCCTTTGAGCGCATCATTCATGCCGTCCCCCAATGCGCGCGCGGATCAAAGGCCAGATCCCGCGCCATCGCACGGTAGAGCTCGCGCGCCTTTTCGCTGTCGGCCTTCGGGTTGACGATTTCGATCAGGACATACTGATCGCCGGGGGGTGTACCCGGCATGCCGCGCCCCTTCAAGCGCAGTTTTTGGCCTGACTGGGAGCCTTCCGGGAGCCGCACCTCGACCGTCCCCGCAAGGGTCGGCACCTTGAGGCGCGCGCCAAGCGCCGCCTCCCAGGGGCTCACGGGGGCCGTGAGATAGAGATCGCGACCATCGAGTCGGTAGAGCGGGTGCGGTGCGATCGCAATCTCGAGATAGAGGTCGCCCGCCCCGGCGCGCCCGGGGTTGCCTTGTCCGGACAAGCGAATCTGTTGGCCCGGCTGTATGCCTTTGGGGATGCGGACGTTGAGCGTACGCTGCTCCGGGACGAGGCGGCCTTGGGTGTCGCGCTGCGGAAGGGTGAGCCGCACCGGTTTCGTGGCGCCATGGAAGGCGTCTTCGAGCGTGATGGTGAGGTGGGCGCTCTCATCCGCGCCCCGCGCTGCGCCGCGTCGGCCGCCGCCGCCAAAGAGGCTTTCGAAAAAGTCGCTGAATTCCTGCCCTTCGAAGACGTGCGCACCGCCGCCTCCACCGGTGGTCCCGTGCCAGCCCGGTGGCGGCGTGAAGTCCTGCTGCGCCTGCCATTGGCTGCCGAGGCGGTCGTAGGCGGCGCGCTTTTCCGGGTCGCGCAAGACCTCATAGGCCTCGCCGATCTCCTTGAAGCGCTCCTCGGCCCCTGATTCCTTGCTGACGTCGGGGTGGTAACGGCGCGCGAGCTTACGGTAGGCGCGCTTGATGTCCTCCGCGCTTGCCGTGCGCTCAAGCCCCATGATGCGGTAGTAGTCGCGGTATCGCATGGCCCCTATGTGCGGACGACGCACCGCTTATTCAAGAGCGTGGGCGGGTCTGCGCCTGGGCCGGTGCATTACCAACGTAGGTCTCGGGGCTTAGATGCTCGAGCGCCGCGCGGGCCTCAGGCGGCAGCGAGAGCCGCGCTATGAAGTCGCGTAGAACCTCTGCCGTGAGCACGCGCCCCCGGCTCAAGGCCTTCAGTTCCTCGTAGCCGCCTGCAAGGCCATAGCGTCGCATGACGGTCTGCACGGCCTCGGTCAAGACCTCGATGTGGCAGTCGAGGTCGGCGCGCACCCGTACCTCGTCGATGGACAGTTTGCTCAGTCCGCGCGCGCAGGCGCGGTAGGCCAGGAGTGCGTAGCCAAAGGCGCTGCCGACGTTACGGAGCACAGTCGAGTCGCTCAAATCGCGTTGGAAGCGGCTAATCGGGAGCTTGGCGGCAAGGTGGTCGAGGAGGGCGTTGGCAAGCCCGAGATTGCCCTCGGCGTTTTCGAAGTCGATGGGATTAACCTTGTGCGGCATGGTGGACGAGCCGACTTCGCCTTCCCGTGTCTTCTGACGAAAATACCCAAGCGAGATATATCCCCACAGATCCCGCGCCAGATCGATCAGGATGGTATTGGCGCGTGCCACCGCATGGCAGAGCTCGGCTAAGCCATCATGGGGTTCGATCTGGGTCGTGTGTGGGTTCTGAGAGAGGCCAAGCCCGGCCAGCACGCGCGCCGATACCGTTGGCCAATCGATTGCGGGGTAGGCTGCGTAGTGGGCGTTGTAATTACCCACCGCGCCGTTCATTTTGGCCGGCAGTGGTACCGTTTGGATCTCCCCGCGCGCGCGGCTAAGCCGCGCCACGAACACCCGGATCTCCTTACCGACGGTCGTGGGCGAGGCCGGCTGCCCATGGGTCCGGGCCAGCATCGAGACCGAGGCGGTGGCGCAGGCGAGTTCGTCGAGTGCCGTGATGATGGCATCGAGCGCCGGCAAGAGCACTTTGTCACGTCCAGTCTGGGCCATGAGCGCATAGGCGACGTTATTGACGTCTTCCGAGGTAAGGGCGAAGTGTACAAATTCGGAGGCCGCCTTCAGGTCTTCATGATGGTTCATGAAGTCGCGCAGGTAATATTCTATGGCCTTGACGTCATGGTTCGTCTTGGCCTCTATGGCCTTGATGGCGCCGGCGGCCTCATTATCGAAGTCTGCCAAGAACGTCTCCAGCCGCTCACGCGCGCGGGCCGTAAAGGGTGGTAGTTCGGCGACGCCCGGCTCCTCGCTCAAGCCCACGAGCCACGCGATCTCGGCTTGCAGGCGTGCGCGCATGAGTCCCCATTCGCTGAAGATAGGTGTAAGCGCGCGGGTGTCGCGCGCGTAGCGGCCGTCGAGGGGAGAGAGTGCTGAAAGTTCGTTCACAAAGATCCTTCCGGCGTCTAGCCGCCGTCGTGCGTTGTCGTCTATCTTTGGGCCTATGGTAGACCCTGAATCCTCGCCGTTGAGGGCCTTGCTCGCCCAGGTGCGCGCCTGTTGCGCCTGTAATGATCTACCCTGCGGCCCGCGGCCGATCATTCAGGCTCAGGCAGCGGCGCGCATACTCATCATAGGCCAAGCCCCGGGGCGCCGGGTACATGACACCCGAATCCCCTGGAACGACCCGAGCGGCGAGAGGCTGCGGGCGTGGCTTGGGGTCGACCGCGCCACCTTCTATGGTCCGGATTTTGCCATCATCCCCATGGGGCTCTGCTTGTCCGGGCTCGGGGCCGCGCGGGGATCAGCCTCCGCGGCGGCGCTGTGCACCCCTGTGGTTCGCGCGCCTGCGGGCCTTGCTTCCGGAGACCCGACTCACGCTCCTGGTCGGCCGTTACGCGCAAGCCTACCACCTCCCACCCGCCGATGCGCGTCTGGCGGTGGCGGCGGCGGTGCGTCAGGGCGCCGATTACGGCGCGCTCTGGCCCCTGCCGCATCCCTCCGGCCGCAACAATCAGTGGCTCAAGCGTAACCCCTGGTTCGAGAGGGAGATCCTACCGGCTTTGCGGCACCGGGTGCGTATCCTGTTGCGAGATCCCTTCGGCCCGGATGATCGCGCCGCCTAGGCAGACCCCGTCGGCCTCATAGAAGACTGCCGATTGCCCGGGGGTCACGGCGCGCTGCGGTTCCGCGAACTCGAGCAGCAGGCCGCAGGGCGCATCGGGGTCGGGCAGGACGCGCAGCGGGAAGGCCTGCTGGCGGTAGCGAATCTTGGCCAAGCCTTGCCAGGGCAGCGCCGGGGCCGGGCCGAGCCAATCGGCGGCGGCGGTTCGGCAGCGGGGCTTGTATAGGCTCGGGTGCTCGGCTCCCTGTGCCACGATGAGGGCATTATCGACGAGACGCTTGTCGGCCACATACCACGCCTCTCCCGGGCCACCGAGGCCGAGCCCCCGACGCTGTCCCAACGTATAGAACATGAGCCCCTCATGGTGTCCCAGGTGCTCGCCGTCGACCGAATAGATGGCGCCCCGCACACCCTTCAGATAGCGCTTCAAAAAGGGCGGAAAGCGCCGTTCGCCGATAAAACAGATGCCGCTGCTGCCTTTACGGTCGGCGTTTGGCAAGCCCAGCGCCTCCGCGCGGGCGCGGATTTCGGTCTTGGTGAAGTCCCCGATGGGGAAGCGCAGGAAGGGCAGGATCGCCGGGTCTATGGTGTGCAGGAAGTAGCTCTGGTCTTTATCGGGGTCGCGTCCGGCGACCAAACGCAGCGTCCCATGATGCTCCGCGAGACGTGCGTAATGGCCGGTCGCCATGAGGTCGGCGCCCAACGCCTGGGCGCGGTGCCAGAACACGTCGAATTTAATCTCGCGATTGCAGAGGATATCGGGATTCGGGGTGAGGCCGGCCTCGCAATCCCGCAGGAAGCGCGCAAAGACTCGCGTCCGATACTCCGGGGCGAAATTGGCCGCATGCAGGGGAATCTCAAGGATTTCGGCCACGGCGCGCGCCGATTGGTAATCCTCGGCGGACGGACAGAAGCCATCGCGATCATCATCTTCCCAATTCTTCATGAAGAGACCCGTGACCCGAAAGCCCTGCTCAAGCAGTAAGGCTGCGCACACCGCCGAGTCCACGCCGCCCGACAGGGCGACCACGACGTGGCGCTTCATGGCCGGCCCACGAACGCGTCCAGGGGGTAGCGGCGCCCGTTTTCGTAGTCATCGATAGCGCGCAGCACCTGTGGTCCGCGATGATCGGCGGCGCGCGCCACGAGTTGCGCGCGTGTAAGCCATAAGGCGCGTTCGATACCCCGATCGAGCCGGCGCTCCGGGTGATGGCCCGTGACCTCCCCTGCGAACGCGAAGCGCAGATAGGTGATCCCTTCGGCGCTCTCATATTGGTAGATGCCTACCAGCGCCTGCGGTACGAAATCCCATGCGGTTTCTTCGAGCGTCTCGCGCACCACCGCCTCGGGGATCGTCTCGTGCGGCTCGAGGTGGCCGGCCGGCTGGTTCAAGACGATTCGGCCGCCTACCGTCTCCTCAACGATCAGGTAGCAGTCGTTACGCCGGATGATCGCCGCCACAGTCACATGAATGTCACGGCTCATGACTAGCCTCCGCCGTACGATAGCTGCCTGGGGCCAGATCCTCGAGGGTGTAGGAACCGACGGAGTAACGGACCAGCCGTAGCGTCGGGTGGCCGACCGCGGCCGTCATGCGTCGCACTTGCCGGTTGCGGCCCTCGGAGAGCGTGAGCGCAATCCAGCTTGTGGGCACCGTGAGACGCAGCCGGATGGGGGGGTTGCGGGGCCAGAGGGCGGGCTCGGCCAGACGCGTGACACGGGCCTTGCGCGTGGGTGTGCCATCCAGCATCACGCCGTGCGCGAGCGTCGATAGGGCCTGATCGTTCGGTACTCCCTCCACCTGCGCCCAATACGTTTTGGGCCAGCCACCCCCCGGGCGGGTGATGAGGGTCGCGAGCTTGGGCGAGTCGGTTAGCAGCATGAGGCCTTCCGAGTCGAGATCGAGGCGGCCGGCCGGATAGACATGCGGGATCGGGATGTAGTCTTTAAGCGTGCGCCGACCGTGGGGATCAGTAAAGCGCGTGAGCACGCCAAAGGGTTTGTTGAAGAGGATGAGTCGCGTCATGTCCTGTCCTGTCCGTCCAAGGTTCGCTACAATCGCCGGATATCGCATTATATCGCGTGGCACGGGCCGCGCCCAAAAGAGGACAGCATGGCCAAGAATCGCACGGACTCTGGGGAAAGGATTGTAGTCGGGCCGGATTTTCGTTTGCAGGTGCCGGATCGGCCGATCATCCCTTTCATCGAAGGCGACGGTATCGGCGTCGATATCACGCCGGTCATGCAACGCGTGGTCGACGCCGCAGTTTCCAAGGCCTATGGCGCGGCCCGCGGCATCGTCTGGCGCGAGATCTATGCCGGTGAGAAGGCCCATGCGCGCACCGGCCATTACTTGCCCAAGGAGACGCTCAAAGACATCGGCGATTACGCGGTGTCGATCAAAGGGCCCCTCACAACACCTGTGGGCGGCGGTCTGCGCTCCCTGAACGTGACGCTGAGGCAGGAACTCGATCTGTATGTATGTCTGCGCCCGGTGCGCTACTTCGCGGGCGTTCCCAGTCCTTTGAAGGAGCCCGAGAAGACCGACATGGTCATCTTTCGCGAGAATTCGGAGGATATTTACGCCGGCATCGAGTGGCCGGCGCAGTCACCGGAGGCGCAAAAACTGATCAAGTTTTTGACCGACACCCTAGGTGTGAAGTCGATCCGCTTCCCGGAGACTTCCGGGATCGGTATCAAGCCCGTGTCGCGCGAGGGGACCGAGCGGCTCGTGCGCCGGGCCCTGCAATACGCTATCGCCCATAAGCGGCCTTCGGTGACCTTCGTGCACAAGGGTAATATCATGAAGTATACCGAGGGGGCCTTCCGGCAATGGGGCATGGACCTCGCGCGCCGAGAGTTCGGGGCGACCGAGCAGGATGGCAGGCTCGTGATCAAACGCGCCGATGGCGGCTCGGTGGTAATCAAAGACGTCATCGCCGACGCCTTTTTGCAACAGATCCTGCTGCGGCCGGAAGAGTATAGCGTGATCGCCACCCTCAATCTGAACGGCGATTACATCTCCGATGCCCTGGCAGCCCAGGTGGGTGGCATCGGCATGGCGCCCGGCGCCAACCTTTCCGACAGTGTGGCGATGTTCGAGGCGACCCACGGCACGGCACCCCGCTACGCGGGCCAGGACAAGGTGAACCCGGCGTCCCTCATCCTGTCGGCGGAGATGATGTTGCGCCACATCGGCTGGGGAGAGGCCGCGGACCTCATCCTGCGCGGCATCGGCGGGGCTTTGGCGGCAGGTCAGGTCACCTATGATCTGGCGCGGCTGCGTCCTGGCGCGACCGAGGTGAGTTGCTCGGGTTTCGGTAACGCCATGATCGCGTTCATGGCCTGAAGTCCGCGCGGGTGCGTATCGTGAGCGGGTCAAGGTGATGAGCGAGTGACGGCGGGCGGTCTGGCAAGGGGGTTTGGGCCGGTCCGCCGGATTCTGGCTGCAGCGCTTTGGCTTACCTCTGCGGCTTGTGCGCACTATACGGCCCGGCCGCTTTCGCCGCAGGCCGTCAAAGGGGCGCTCGCGCCGCGCTTGCCGACGGCGCTTTGGGTGCGTCGTGCCCACCTCCTGTTGCCATCCTTGCCGCCGCTTGTGGTACGTAAGGGGCAGCGGCTCACTCCGGACCTCGCGGCGGTGGTGGCGGTGGTCGCCGATCCCGCGCTACGCGCGGAGCGCGCGCAGGAGGCGCTGGCGCACGCGCAGGTCCTGAGCGCCGGGCTCTTGCCGAACCCCATCTTTTCCTATGGACTTGGGATACCCGTGTCCGGAACCGGGCTCACGCATGCCTTTCGCGTAGGTCTTGGGCTGCCGATCCAGTCACTCGTGACGCGCGGCCCGCGCATCCGTGCTGCGCGCCTCCACGCCCAGGCTGTCGACTTGACGGTCGCATGGCAGGAGTGGCAGGTGGCCGCGAAGGCCAAATCGCTCGTCTATGCTCTGCTCGCCGGGCGCACGCAACGGCGGCTCCTGGCTCACGAGGTCCATGCTCTGCGCCATAGTGTCGCGATCCTGGCGGACGGTGAGGCTGCGGGCTATGTGACGCTGGGCGTGGCCGGAGCCGCGCGGCTCGCGCTCCGTCAGACCGAAGTCGTTGAACTTGCGGTACAGCGCCATTTGGCCGATGTGGCGCTGCAATTGCGCGGTCTGCTCGGCCTTGGGGCGCACGCCCGCCTGCGGCTCACGCGCCGCGATGTGCACGCCTGGCATGGACGCGGATGCATGCGCGCGGCGCCGTGGCTTAAAAGGCTTGCTCAGCGGCGATTGGATCTGCTTGCGCTGCGCAAGGGCTATCGGAGTCAGGATGCGGTTTTGCGGGAGGCGATCGCCGGCCAGTTTCCGGCAATCACGGTGGGCGTCAATCGCGCGCGCGATACCAGCGATATTAATACCATGGGCGCGGGCGTCTCGATCAGCTTGCCTATCTTCAACCACAATCAGGGGGTGATCGCGGAGGCGCGGGCCACGCGCCGCGCCTTGTTCCGGACCTATGCCGCGCAATGGTTCGCGGCACGCGCCAGCATCCATCAGTTGACGGTGCGCATGCGCTATGTGCGTCGTGAGCTCGTGAGGACCAAGTCGTCGGTACGCGCCCTGAAGCATCTGGAGGCGGTCTACCGCGGGGCGCTGGCCAAACACAGCATTGCCGCGCTCACCTATTATCAGCTTCTGGAGCAGCTCGTCAAAGAGCGCTTGGTGCTTTTGCAGGACCGCGCCCAGCTCGACCAATTGGCAGTGGCTGTGGAGGCAGCAAGCGGGAGGTTTGAATGGCCAAAGACATGCGTCGCGCCCCCTTAAGGCGCGCGGCGGGGGCCGCCATCGTCGTGGTGGTCCTCGGGACCGCCTGGGTATGGCTGCACGGGTCAAAGTCCGGCAAGGGGAGCCTGCCACCGCCGACAGCAACGGTGCGGGTCGCACCGATACGGCAGGCTTCGGTCATCAAGCGGCTCGTGGCCTATGGGCGCGTGGTGGCGGCGCCGTGGGCGGTCCATAGTCTGGTGGAACCCTTTGATGTCTCGATCAGCCGGGTGTTCGTCAATCGGGGCCAGAGCGTGGGCCAGGGGGCGACCTTGCTTCAGGTGAGGCCTGGGCCTGCCGCGCGGCTCGCGCTCTTGCAGGCACAAAACGATTATCGCCTGGCCAAGATCGCCTTGCGTGATGAGCGCATGCGCCTGCGTCTTAAGCTTGCCACGCGCGCGGGCTTCCTGCGTGCGCGCAAGGCCTTTGATACGGCACGGCTGTCCTTGCAGATCTTCCAAGCCGAAGGTCTCCGTCGGCGCATGATCGTGACGGCACCCGTGAGCGGCGTCGTGAGTCACATCGGGGTGGAGGAGGGCTCGACTGTGAGCCCGGGGCAGGCGCTCGTGACGCTGATCGCCGGCGATCGGCTCGAGGTGCGGCTGGGCGTAGAGCCGGAGGACGTGCCCAATATACGCGTGGGCGAGCGCGTGCGCCTGTCGTCGTTCGAAGGGGTGGCAAGTCAGCGGATTCATGGCCTGGTGTCGGTGATCGCGCGGGTCATGGATCCGGCGACCCACATGATCAATGTGTTCGTGACGCTGCCGGCTTCCAATGCCTACCTGCTTGGGGAGTATGTGGAGGGACGCTTCACCACCGCCTCGCCGCCGGGCTTGCTGGTGCCACGATCGGCGGTGCTACCGTCCGGACATCACTTCGTGCTCTATACCGTGGCCCATGGGCGGGCGGTACGCCACCGTGTCGAGCTGGGGCCCCACAACGGTTATGTCGCGCAAGTCGCAGCCCCGCACTTGCGGGCCGGGATGCCGGTCGTGGTGCTCGGTAACTACGAGCTTGCGCCTGGCATGCGTGTTCGGATCGCCCCATGAACTTGAGTGGTTGGATCCAGCGCCATCGGCGCTCCCTGCTCTTTCTGCTGGCGCTCTTGGTGTTGGGCGGAGTGTACTCGGCGACGCGCCTGCCCGTCGCACTCTTTCCGCACGTCGCCTTCCCGCGCGTGGAGATCTACGCCAACGCAGGCGACCGGCCGGCGAAGCGTATGTTGATCCAGGTGACCTATCCGGTCGAGCAGGCGGTACGCGGGATCCCGGGGGTGGTGGGGGTACGGTCGACGACAAGTCGCGGCAGCGCCGACTTCTTCATCAACTTCCATTGGGGCGAGAACATGACGACGGCGACGCTGGAGGTCCAGGCCGCCCTGGCCGAGATCGGCCGTCGTCTGCCCACCGACACAACCTTCCAGGTCCGGCGCATGCGGCCGACCATTTTTCGGATGCTCGCCTATACCTTCACATCGCGCCGCGTGTCGCAGGTGACCTTGCGCGACATCGCCCGCTATCAATTGCGGCCGCTCTTGTCCGCGATCCCTGGGGTGGCGCGTGTGGGTGTCATAGGGGGGCGCATCGAGGAGTATCGCGTCACCGTCAATCCGGCGCGACTTACCGAATATGGGCTCACCATAAGCGACGTAAACCGCGCCCTTGCCAATAGCAATGTCTTGCGCACGGTAGGCCATCTCCAGGAGGCCTACCGCTTTTATCTGGTCATCTCCAACAACAGGCTCCATCGCCTGCGTGACATCCGGCGCACGGTATTGCGTTCCGGGGGTAACGGCATCGTGCGCCTCGACGAGGTGGCAACGGTCGCGCGTGCCCTGAAACCACAGTGGACCCAGGTGCTGGCCGATGGCCAGCCGGCAGTGAGCGTTCAAATCTACCAACAGCCGGGCGGCAACACCGTTGCGATCACGCGCGCTGTGAAGAAGGTCTTGCAGCGATTCGAAAAGGGCCTTCCAGCGGGCGTGCACGTCAAGAAGTGGTACGACCAGAGCACGCTGATTCAGGGCGCGGCCAATAGCGTCCGCGACGCGGTCTTGATCGGTGCCTTGCTCGCGGCGCTCGTGCTGTTTGTCTTTCTGCGCAACATGCGCATCACCTTCATTGCCCTGATCACGGTGCCAAGCGTGCTCGCGGCCACTATCCTGCTGCTGTTTGTGCTCCATATGAGCTTCAATATCATGACGCTCGGTGGCATGGCGGCCTCGGTGGGTCTCATTATCGACGACACCATCGTCATGCTCGAACACATCATGCGCAGGCTGCATGAAAGGCGCCCTGAGCCGCGTCGTGCGCGTGTCATGATGGCAGTTCGTGAGTTTACGCGACCCCTTGCCGGTTCATCGGCCTCGACCATCATCATTTTCGCGCCACTCGCTTTTCTGTCCGGCGTCACCGGGGCCTTTTTTCGCGCACTGTCATTGACCATGGCGGCCAGCCTCATCATCTCCTTTCTCGTGGCATGGCTTGCCGTGCCCATACTCGCCGACCATTTCCTGGAGGCCCGCGACCTCGAGGCCGGAGAAGGCGGGGCGTGGACCCGCCGTGCCCATGCTCTTTATGAGCGCATCATGCGTGCTGTATTCCGTGCCCCGCGTCGCCTGTTTGTCGTCATCGTGGGATTCGTGGCGCTTGGGGTCGCGGGCTTCACGCTGACGGGGTCCGGTTTCATGCCAGCCATGGATGAAGGTGGCTTTGTCTTGAACTACCGGGCCGCGCCCGGGACCTCGCTCAAGGAGACCGCGCGCCTACTTAGGAAGGTACAGCACATCCTGAGCGCGAACCATGATGTGCAGACCGACTCGTTGCGCACAGGGCTGCAACTCGGGGGCGGGATCACGGGCACCAACGAAGGCGATTTCTTCGTCTTGCTAAAGCCCTATCCACGTCCAAACATCTGGCAGATCATGACGGACGTCCGGCGCAAGATCATCGCGCGTGTGCCAGGCTTGAGGATCAGCACTGACCAGCCCATGCAGGATCTGATCGGGGACCTGACGGGCGCGCCGCAGCCTGTGGAGATCAAGGTCTTCTCCGACGACGGGGCGCTACTGCGGCGCTTAGGCCCCGCGATCGCGGCGAAACTCCGGCGCATCCGCGGCATCGTCAATGTGCGCGACGGGATCGTGTATGCCGGGGATGCCGTGGATATCCGCGTGGACCGTGCCAAGGCGGCCCTGGAGGGTGTAGACCCGCAGAGCGTCACAAGCCAGCTGCGCGCCTACTTGAATGGTACGGTGGCGACCGCCGTGCAGCGCGACGTGCGTATGATTGGGGTGCGGGTATGGGTGCCACGGTCGATGCGCCGGTCTCTGCACGCCATTCGCAATCTGCGCTTACGGGCGGCCAACGGCCACCTGTTCCCGTTGCGGGCGATCGCCACGGTCAGTCGCTTGAACGGCCAGCCCGAGATCGCCCGGGACAACTTAAAGCGTATGATTCCGATCACGGCGCGCATCTCCGGTCGCAGCCTGGGCGGCGTCATGCATGACGTGAAGCGGCTCATGGCGCGCCCAGGCATTCTCCCCCCAGGGGTTTACTCGACCCTGGGCGGTCTTTATGTGCAACAACAGATCGCCTTCGCGGGTCTCATAGCCGTGTTTGGGGCTGCCGTGGCCCTCGTCTTCCTGTTGCTGCTGTTTCTCTATGAGCGCTTTCTTGTGACCTTCGCCTTGATGGGGACGACTCTGTTGGCCTTGTCCGCCGTGTTCGTCGGCCTCTGGGTGACCGGGACCCAGCTCAACATTTCCTCGATGATGGGCATGACCATGGTGGTTGGTATCGTCACGGAGGTCGCCATTTTCTACTACTCCGAATACCAGGAGATCGAGAATGGCGATCCGGTGGAAGGCTTGATCCTAGCGGGCAAGAACCGTTTGCGACCGATCGCCATGACGACGCTGGCGGCGATCCTGGCGCTGCTGCCGCTCGCCTCCGGCTGGGGGCAGGGTTCGGCTATGCAGCAGCCGCTCGCCATCGCCATCATCTCGGGCCTGCTCGTCCAACTTCCCTTGGCCCTCGTGGCCTTGCCGCTGTTCCTGTCATGGGGGATGAAACGCCGTTCGTCCGGCGCCTAAGAAAAACCCGGCCAAGCCGGGTTCAGGGTGCTATGATGATCTCGTATGGGATTCACACGGCGCGGATGTTCGATGCCTGCGGCCCCTTGGGGCCGTGTTGCACCTCGAACTCGACCTCTTGGCCCTCTTTTAGGGTCTTGTAGCCGTCCATCTGAATCGCCGAGAAATGGGCAAAGACGTCGTCACCTCCGGTGCTCGGCGAGATGAAGCCGTAGCCTTTGCTCGCGTTGAACCATTTCACAATACCTGTTGCCATACCGTGATCCCCCCTGCTGATAGCTTGTCACCCGCGCAGCCGTGCTTGAAAGCCGCTCGTATTTCAGGTAATTCTGATATAGCAGTCGTGCAGCGGGCCCGGCGCTATTCATGCTTATTTCTCTTGTCAAGTCAAGATGGCGACAGGGGGGATCGGGAGGCCTGGACGGGTGGGCGCGATAGGCAGAGAATTTGGCGCACGAATGTGCTTTTTTAAGAAGGAGGTCACCGTGTTAGCGGGACGGACTGATCATGCCCCTTAAGCAGCCAGGCGATCTCTCCGACTTGGATGTCCAGGAGGCGAAGCCTAAAGTCGCTTTGCCGCCTTTGTACAAGGTGATTATCCTGAACGACGACTATACGCCCATGGACTTCGTGGTTTTGGTGCTCGAGCGCTTCTTCAACAAGAATCGCGAGGAGGCGACGCGCATCATGCTGCATGTGCATCAACGCGGGCTTGGAGTTTGCGGCGTATATACAAGGGAAGTCGCCGAGACTAAAGTAAGACAAGTGACGATTTTTTCGGGCGAGAATCAGCACCCGCTGCAATGCACGCTGGAGCCCGAGTAAGGGTCGGATTTTACATGATTTGGAGGTGTTCCTTCCCATGTTATCCCAGGAACTCGAATTTTCCCTCAACATGGCGTTTCAGGAGGCCCGTGAGAAGCGCCATGAGTTCATAACGGTCGAGCATCTGCTGGCAGCGCTCCTCGACAATCCGAGCGCGGCGCGCGTGCTGCGCGCCTGCGGAGGCAACATTGAGGAGCTGCGTCGCAGCCTGACCGCGTTTTTGCGCGAGAACATTCCCACGCTCGCGCCCGGAAGCCAGGTCGAAACCCAACCGACGCTCGGATTTCAACGCGTGATCCAGCGCGCGGTTCTGCACGTGCAGGGTGTCGGCAAGAAGGAAGTTACGGGCGCGAACGTGCTGGTGGCGATCTTCAGCGAGAAGGAGTCGCACGCGGTCTACTTTCTGCAAAAGCAGAACATCACTCGCTTTGATGTTGTGAATTACATCTCTCATGGCATCTCGAAAGTGCCGGGCGAGGGGCACGAGCTGTCTGCGTCCGAAGAGCAGGAAGAGGGGGCGAGCACCACTGAGCGTGGCGCGCTGGACGTCTTTGCCGTGAACCTGAATGAGCAGGCGCGACTCGGCAAGATCGATCCTTTGATCGGACGCGACCATGAGATGAGTCGCACCGTGCAGATCCTTTGTCGGCGGCGCAAGAACAACCCCTTGTATGTGGGCGAGGCCGGCGTCGGCAAGACTGCCATCGCCGAAGGGCTTGCCAAGAAGATCGTCGACGGCGAGGTGCCGGAGGTCTTGGCACACAGCACCATCTACGCCCTTGACATGGGCGCGCTCTTGGCTGGAACGAAGTACCGGGGCGACTTCGAGAAACGGCTGAAGGCCGTCATTACGCACATGAAAAAGCAGGAGAACGCCATCCTCTTCATCGATGAGATCCATACCATCATCGGTGCAGGTGCCGCCTCAGGCGGGGCGATGGATGCCTCCAATCTGCTGAAACCCGCGCTTGCCTCGGGTGAGTTGAAATGCATCGGTTCCACCACCTATCAGGAATACCGCGGAATCTTCGAGAAGGACCGGGCACTCGCGCGCAGATTTCAGAAGATCGATGTTCCCGAGCCGTCGGTGGAGGAGGCTGTACAGATCCTGCGCGGGCTCAAAGGACGATTCGAGAAACATCACGGCGTACGCTATACGCAGCAGGCGTTGCGCACCGCCGTGGAGTTATCGGACCGTTATATAGGAGACCGCCACCTACCCGACAAGGCGATCGACGTAATAGACGAGGCCGGCGCGAGTGTGCATTTGAGCGCGCCTAGCAAGCGCAAGAAGACCATCGGCGTGCCCGAGATCGAGGAGATTGTGGCGCGGATCGCGCGTATCCCGCAAAAGCACGTCTCCACGTCGGATCGCGAGGCCTTGCGGAACCTCGAGCGTGACCTGAAGCTTGTAGTTTTTGGCCAAGATGCCGCAGTCGAAGCGCTCGCCGCATCGATCAAGATGGCGCGCTCGGGATTGCGTGAAGGTGAGAAGCCGATCGGCTCCTATCTATTCTCCGGCCCCACCGGTGTCGGCAAGACCGAAGTCACGCGGCAGCTGGCTTACATCCTCGGCCTGCAGCTCGTGCGTTTCGATATGTCGGAATACATGGAGCGTCATACGGTGTCGCGCCTCATAGGCGCCCCCCCGGGCTATGTGGGCTTCGATCAAGGCGGGCTTCTGACCGAAGCCATCAATAAGCACCCGCACTGCGTGCTTTTGCTGGATGAGATCGAAAAGGCCCATCCCGGAGTCTTCAATCTGCTTTTGCAGGTGATGGACCATGGGACGCTCACCGATAACAATGGCCGCAAGGCGGACTTCCGGCATGTGATCATCGTCATGACCACCAACGCGGGGGCCGACCAGATGGGCCGCTCGGGAATGGGCTTCATGCCGGCGGAGCACGCAGGCGAAGAGTTCGTGGCGATCAAGCAGACATTTACGCCCGAATTTCGTAACCGGCTGGACGCCATTGTAAGCTTCAGCCCGCTGTCACCCGACACGATCGCCCATGTGGTTGACAAATTCGTAGTTGAGCTCGAGGGGCAACTCGAAGAGAAGGGGGTTTCGATCGAGGTGGAGGCTTCGGCGCGGACTTGGCTCGCGCTCAAGGGTTACGATGTGGCGATGGGGGCGCGTCCCATGGGGCGCCTCATTCAGGAGCGCATCAAGAAGCCGCTCGCCAATGAGCTCTTGTTCGGGCGCCTCGCCAACGGCGGCGCCGTGAGCGTGCGGGCCGAGAACGACAGCCTTGTGTTTGACTATGCCGAAAAGCCGGTGGGCGTACAGGAGTAGCCCGATCCTATGGCGGCCGCAGGCCCTGCGCAGTTCGGCGCAGAGTCTGCTGCCCTCATGTCCGCTCTACGAACGTGTCCCCACGCGCGACGAATCAGGCCACTTGTTGAGCGACTTCATGATGTTGTTCCCAGGGCTTCGGGAGCGGTCGCAACCCGAGTGCCACGCGGTCCTGAATCAGGTCGATGGCGTGCTGAAGGCCTTTCCTGAGGTCGTATTCGCGGATATGAACCTGAATCTCAATCTCTTATGGGTCAGCGTGCGGGCGCGACCGGGCGTCATACTCGACATTGCATGTTGTCTGAAATTTCACGTGCCGGAGGCACTGCTGGTGGGTCCCAAAACCGCCTAATTGGTGGAGGTCGCAAACGGTGGCGAGGATCCCGGCGTGATGGATGATACGGTCGATGAGGGAGACCGTACACGTCCCTCAGGGTCGACTGTCAAGCATGCGCCGCAATTCCTGCTGCTTCGCATAGGCGTCCGGAAGACTCCCGTACCGCAGGGAGGCGGTACAGTCCCGCAAAGCGCCCTTCAGGTCCCCAAGCTGCATCTTGTCATAGCAGCGGTCGTTATAGGCAATTGCCATGTCATAGTGATCGTCGTAGGCCTTTTTGAACAAGTAGGAATAGCGGTTCAGCGCATCCAAGCTCTCCTGCCATTGGCCTTCGCGATCATAGATCACCGCGATCGCAATGCCGGCATAGTCCCGATAGCCGCTCTCGGAACTCGCTACAAGCCCATAGTCGCGCACAGCGGCGCTACTTTTGCCCAAAACGTCCTCGATCCGCCCAAGCCAAAAGCGCGTCTGAAGGTTACCGTCAGCCGCCACAATTGCCCTGCATGTGCCGAGCCCCTGCCGATAGAGCTTCAGGCGAAATAGTGCCGCGCATTCCAGAGCGGCGTATCCGGGTCGCGCGCCCTCACCACCCAGCAGTCGCGCTGCGGCCTTTTCATAGACCACTACCCGCCGAAACTCATGCTTCCGGTTGTATATGGAGGCCAAGTCTGTGTAGATGGCCGCTCGCGCGCCATCCTCGACATAACGGCTCGGAAACCGGCTATTCGCAAGATCCGACAATGACCGCTTGTCCAACGTTTCAGCATTAGTCATCTGTCCATGCTCGTACCATACGAGCGCCGCCATCCTATCTATCATGAAATTATTCTTTGCCGTATCGCGCGCCACGAGTTGGGTATCACTCCCAAACGTTCTGGCCGCCACCTGCAGAAAGCTGGCGGCCGTATGCCCTCCACCACTCGTCATGATCATATCCGGCAATATCCGCCCCAGTTCGTCACTAAGTGCTAGCCCCCTCACTCCTCCGCGGCGTTTTATAGCGTCGTACGCATCCTCCCGCAAGCCAGGTTCTGTCACCCTGCGCATGACCATTTGGACGCAATGATCCATTTGCGGCGCGCGCACCACGGCGCCACAGACATCTGACGAGGCGCCAAGAAGTTGCGCGTACAGATTCACATACAGCATTCTGAGCGGCGATTCCGCGGGTGTCTCGCCCGCATACTTCGCCACGAACCGGTACATATCGCGGGTCGTTCCCCCCCACTTGGGTTGTAAGGCGGAAAGCCGGATTCGATACAATGCGTAATAACCCGCGAAGGCGCGTATGGCCTCGTGAAACACGGCTCTCTGTGCTGTATTCGCGCCGGTGCTTTTTAGAATCCGGAGATACATGCTCCAGGCGTATGGGTCCCGGCCATTTATCTTCAGGGCTTCGCGGGCATCTTGGGCCGCAAGATCCATGGCAAATCCAAAGGTCTCCTGATTATTCGCGCGCACATCATTGGCAAATCCATTGCCACGTATCCACCATGCGATATTGAAGTAATAATTGGCGCGTACGAGATGAGCTATCGCCGAACTGGGTCTCGCCAGAACCCATGCGTTAATGCCCCTTGCAAACTTGGCATCCCCAGGCGCAGTTAGGGCGGCCATGAATGCCGTAAATGGCTGGAACGTCCATGGGCCCATATGGCTTTTTTGCAACACGGACTTGATCATTTCGTCCGCCTTATAAAACTCCCCAGACTGGATCGCATCACGCGCGACCATGGCCTGTGCGAACGGCGTCGGATGCGCGGGCGGCTTCGGCGCCAATTGTTTCGCCTGATTCAGAATATCGACATAGAGGGTTTCAGCCGGGCCCGCGACTTGAGCTGATGGCTTATGTACCGGTACACCCCACGACCTCCATAACCACACACAAAACACGAGCACCAGTACCACGACGAGAACGCCCAGCCTCGCTTTCTGGGAAGCCACCCCCCGGTCTTTGCCCACGTTTTCCGCGCCCACTATCCCACCTTGTGATGTCGTCCAACACAATCACTAATCGCCACCACTGTCACGCGCCAGCCATCGCCCAATACGCGCATCAGCATCGGTCTTGTAACCCTAATCGCGCCACCCGTTCCCGATTTCGCTCCCATCATACCCGTCGCTTCCAATGGACTCTGCGCGGCGGCCCTCCGGGCCAATAGAGATAGGTCATGATCTGCTACATGCTTTGCGTGCTTTATGTCCCTCATATAGGTAATACGCGCTATATTGCAAAGGTAAGATAGCAGATCATTTCTGGTATCGCGAGAATCGCCATGGTCGTCGCAGTGGTTTCCGGTTGAGGCGACATTAATACCCTTTATTGTAGGGACAATGACCCAGTAGAACGTTTCTATTTAAAACGATCGGTGTTCCTCATAGCTGGACTTTCTGGAGAACTCTATTGCCAGGAATGGCGCGCGGGGTTTGATCTCTCGGCGCAGAGGGTGGTGCGGTGCATCGCCTGGATCGGCGAGGCCTACAAGCGGAACAAGAGCAAGCGCCCGCATGACCGGCCCGCCGCCGCCATACGCCATGAACCGTGCGTCATGAGTCTCAAGGGAAGGGATCACGTGAGCCTCTTGACGCTTTCGGGTCGGATCATCGTCCCGTTTATCGCGGGCTGGTACCAGTCCGAGCGGTTCAGCGTCGCCCGGCGGCGGTGGGCGCCTGCACTAGGCTCGATCCGGCTTGTGTATGGAGTCGGCCTGAACCGATATAATGGGGTGGCCGCTCAGATTGTCATTGAACGGGCGTTGCCGGGCGATAACGCGAATCGGTACCGTCACAACAGGAGTCGGGCCTAATATCGCCCGACTGGGGTTCAGCGCGATGCACCTGACAGGACTAACAGCGTGGAGACCCCCACAGACTGAGGCTTGACGCGCGCCGTTGCGCTGGCCGAAAAAGGTCGAGTCAGGCGCCCGTAACATCGAAAAGCCAGGGGAATAATTCACGCCTATGGATGTATACGATGAGTATTGAGTCGACGGGCAACACGCCAGTTTGCCGGCAAACCGGTATCAAAGGATGCACTCGAACGCGCATTCACATCTGCCGCTCGCGCGCCGTCCGGAGCCAATCTCCAACCATGGAATATCTATGTGGTTACCGGCGCGCCGCTGGCGGCGATAAAAAACGCAGCGCGGAACGCTTCAGCGGGCGCGGAAGACGATGCGACCCTTGGTGAGGTCGTAAGGTGTGAGCTGCACCGTCACTTTGTCGCCGGTGAGGATGCGAATGTAGTTCTTGCGCATCTTGCCGGATATGTGAGCCGTCACGACATGCCCATTGTCGAGCTTTACCCGAAACAAGGTGTTCGGCAGGGTGTCGACAATCGTACCCTCCATTTCTATATGTTCTTCCTTAGACACTCTCGCGCTCCCGCAGAAGGCGCTTATGATGCCCGAAGCCCGGGGGCGCGTAAAGACATTTTGGACCTAAGACCGTCCCAGCGCGTCTGGCCGCGCGCTAGAGAGGAGGGTATATGGGGCCGTGGGTGCCAGGCTGCGGCGCGCATACGCGCGGCTACGGCTCGAGGAGCGCGGACCAGCGACCGTTGCGGTAGGCCTCAAGCGGCTTGAAGCGGGTCTTATAGGCCATTTTCTCGCTGTTTTTCACCCAGTACCCGAGATACACAAAGGGCAGATCGCGCCGGCGGGCTTCTTCAACCTGCCAGAGGATGGCGTGCGTGCCAAGCCCGCGCTCCAAGAGTAAGGGATCGTAGAAGGTGTAGACCGCAGAGAGTCCATCCGGGAGCGTGTCGACGACGGCGGCGGCGGCAAGCGCACCGTCGAGGCGAAACTCGTAGAATGTGGTGTCGCAGTGACGACCGACCAGGAAACGCAGGTAAGTGGGCGCGTCGGGATTGGCCATGGTACCTCCCGGGTGCCGGGCGTTCTGGTAGCGCAGGAATAACGAAAAGTGCTCGGCATCGAAGCGCGCTGGCGTTGCGTAGACGCGCAGGTCCTGGTTGCGGTCCCAAGCGCGTCTCTGGGCGCGACTGGCGACGAAGGTCTTGGTCGGGATGCGCACGGGGACGCAGGCTTGACAGTTCTGGCAGTGCGGGCGATAGATGAGGTCGCCGCTGCGGCGAAAGCCACGGCGGTTGAAGTCGCCGAAAAGTTCGGGGGTGATCGGGAAGCGGGGGTCGATAAAGAGCGTACTCGCCGTTTGGTTGGGCAGGTAGCTGCAGGCGTGGGCCGTGGACAAAAAGAGGTGCGGCGCAGTCTTCGCGACGCTCATGGCAAGGTCTCCGATGCCGTCTCCCAGCGTCCGGCCGGGATCGCTTGATCGACCGCGACGCGCAGGTGTCGGAGGAAGGTGTGACGAGAGATGTTTCGCGCCCCGAGCGCAGCCATATGGTCCGAAGCGACTTGGCAGTCGATCAGGGTAAAACCGTTCTCGCGCAGCCGGAAGACGAGCTGTGCGAAAGCGATCTTCGATGCATAGCTTACCCTGCTGAACATGGATTCCCCAAAGAAGGCGCCGCCCACCGTGACGCCGTAGAGTCCTCCCACCAATAGCCCGTCCTGCCAGGCCTCGACGCTGTGGGCGTGGCCGCGGTGGAACAAGTCTTCATAGGCGGCCATGATGTCGGGCGTAATCCAGGTCCCGTCGGCATTGGCGCGTGGGGCAGCACACGCGCGGATCACGGCGGGGAACGCCGTATCGAAAGTCATATCGAAAGCGCGCTTGCGCATAGCTTTGGCGAGACTGCGGTTGATGCGCAGCTCATGGGGTAGAAGGACCATGCGCGGATCGGGGGACCACCACAAGATCGGCGGCTCGTTGTACCAGGGGAAGATCCCCGCTCGATAGGCGCGCAGCAGACGCGCGGCCGACAGGTCCCCGCCGACTGCAAGGGGGCCATCCGGCGGCGCTTCATCGGCCGGTGGGAACGCCAGGGAATCGCGTGTAAGCCAGGCGATCACACCCGTCTCCGGCGCTCGACGCGCCAGGGCGCCTTTGAAGACGCGGCGCCCATCGCCAGTACGGCCCCGGGAAGGCGGCGGGGCGGGGACGGGACGGGGGCGCGCAGCTGCGGGCGATGCAGGCTTCCGGCAATCGGTGTCATGATGGTTTGCGAAACGGCGTATGTGCGTTTAATTCGTTCAAGGTGAACTCAAGGCCCGCGTTTTTGCGCGCAAGGTAGTCGTCCACCGCCCTGTGGAATTGCGGGTGATCCAGCCAATGCATGGAGTAGGTCGGCGTTGGCAGAAAACCCCGGCTCAGTTTGTGGTCCCCCTGGGCGCCGGCCTCGAAGCGATCGAGGCCATGGGCGAGACAATAATCGATCGCCTGGTAGTAACAAGTCTCGAAATGCAGGCCTGGGAGGGCTGTCAAGGCCCCCCAATAGCGGCCGTACAGCGTCGTGGCATCGCGGAAGAAGAGTGCGCCAGCCACGATCTTGGTATCGAGGGCGCCCAAGAGAAGGATGACGCCGGGGACGGTGGCGCCGATATGGGAGAAGAATGCGCGCGTGAGATAGGGGATCGCACCATATTTCGCGATCGTGGCCAGGTAAAGATCGTAGAAGGCATCCCACAGGGCTTCGTTGAGACCGGCCCCTTCATGGAAGGTGTATTGGACGCCGACGGAGGCCACTTGGCGGCGTTCGCGCCGGATATTCTTGCGTTTGGCGGCCGACAAGGCCGCTAAGTAGTCTGTGAAGTCCGACCAGCCGTCATTTTGCCAATGGAATTGGAATCCGGTGCGTCGGGAGAAGCCCTCCTGCGCAAGATGTTCACTGTCATCAGGGGTGGTGAAAAGCCAATGTACGGATGATGCCCCGGTGCGTGCCGCGTGCGCGCGCAATGCCCGCGCGGCGGCCTGCGTCAGGGCCGCCTGGTGCGGCGTCTCGCCGCAGAGAAGCCTTGGTCCTGTGACCGGCGTGAAAGGGATCGCGGCGATAAGCTTGGGGTAGTAGCTGAGGCCGGCGTCCTGGTAGGCGCGCGCCCAGGCCCAATCAAAGACGTATTCGCCGTAGGAGTGCGACTTGCGGTAGAGCGGTACGAGAGCCGCAAGCTTCGCGCCCTCATGGATGACCAAAGGCTCAGGGCGCCAACCCGTACCCGCGCCAACCGATCCGCTCTTTTCGAGGGCGAGGAGGAATTCGTGACGCAGAAAGGGCTGGGGGCCTGATAACGCGTTCCACATATCCTGCGGCACCTCCGCCACACTGCTCAAGAATGAGCAGGTGATGGCCGCGGAGTCTATCATGGCCGAGCGCCGGCCCCCGCCGCCGAGTAGCCGTTGCTCGCCGTCGTTGATACGGATGGCGGCTTTAGGAGCGCATTGAGCTGGTCGATATCGCCTACCGTCAGATGGCTCACCGCCGCCTTCAGTTCGAGGCGACCCAGAAGATAGTCATAGGTCGCGCGAGCGAAATCGCGCTCGGACCGGTAATAGGCCTGCTCGGCGCGCAGCACGTCAAGGTTGTTGCGAATCCCTACACGCACGCCGAGGCGCTCGGAGGTAAGAGCCTGGCGCGCAGCGAGTTGGGCGGACTTGAGGGCGCGGATTTCTTCATAACCATTACGCACATTCAAGAAGGCCTGACGGACATCGAAGCGAACACGACGCTGGATACGCAAGGCGGCCACCTGCGCATGGAATGCCGTAGCCGCGGCATGCGCGGTCTTCGCCGATAGTTCGCCACCCTGATAGATCGGCAGCTTCAGGTCGAGCCCTATCGTCTTGTCGCGCAGCACGGTCCCGAAACCGAACTCGCCATTGTCGGCCCGGGCATAGCTGTAACTGGCTTGAGCTGTGATGGTGGGGTAACGGGCCGCCGACGCGGCATGGGCGTAGGCGGTCGCAGCCGCGGCTTGCCCGCGCGCGGCCTGTAAGACGAGGTTGTCGCGCATGGCGCGTGCCTCGTCGGTCACGAGTACACCCGTGTCTGGGCGTGGGAGCGTGCGGTGTAGATCGAGAGACCAAAGGTTATGCACGGGCGTGCCCGTCATCCGTTCGATGCGCGCACGGGCGAGACGCACGGCGTTTTCAGCGGCAAGGGTAGCGGCGCGGACGGCTTCGTAACGCGCGCGGGCCTCGTTGGCGTTGGTGATCGGCGCGCGCCCTAGATGAAAGCTGCGCATCGCTGAGGCGTATTCGGCGCGCAGTGCGCGCGCCTCGGCACGCCTCAGGTGTAGATCGTCACGCGCGAGGAGATAGCCGAAGTATTTGGCGCATACGGTGAGGACGAGACGGCTTTTTGCGAGTTTGTAGCGACTGTGGGCAGCGTGCATGGTGTCACCTGCCGCGCGGTAGGCATAGAGCGCCTGGATGTCGAGCAGGGTCTCGCTCACGGACACCCCGTAGCCATGGGCATTGAACGTGAAGTGGCCGCTTGGGAAGACGAAGGTCGACGAGCCCCCGAGGATCCGGCTCGTGAGGTCGTTATAGCTTACGTTGGCCCCCGCCGAGACATGGGGCAGAAAGGCGGCGCGTGCCTCAGGGCCTATGGTACGTGCCTCGCGATAGGATGCCCCTGATTGCCGATAGCGCATGTCATGGGTGCGGGCCGCGAGAAAGATGGTTTTCAGGCTGGCGGCCGGCGCTTGTGGGGCCGTCCAGGCAAGCAGCACTGGAATGAGTGCAAGGGACAGACGGTTTTTCATGATCAGACGAAACCTCCCGTAGCGGATAGTCTGGCGCCATGCGCGCCTAGGATAGCATTCTGGGGCAGGCCAAGGGCCTACGGCGGGTCGCCGCCTTCAGGGCCCCTGCGGCCGCTCGACATGCACCCGCATACCGGAGGTCAAGCGGGTTTGGGCATGGATCACGATCTCGCTTTGGGCGCGCAGTCCTGCCCGCACGACCACGCCTTGCGGCAGGGTTTGGGCCGTCGTTATGCGCCGCTCCCGCACCCTACCCTTGCGCACCACGAATACGACAGCACCGGGGCTGCGCAAGGAGACGGCACTGCGCGGGATCACAAGCCTCGTATGCATCGCCGTCACGACATCGACGCGTAAGGGGCTACCCACGGGAAAGCCGCGGCGCGGCGGCAATTTAATCCATGCATAGATGGCGTTCCCTTTTTTGGGGTGTGTCAGCCGGATGATGGTCGCCTTGAGCGGCGTGCGCGGTGCCAGTGGGCTGTGTACAAACACCTGTTGGCCTTCATGCAAGATCGTCTGTAGGTTCGCGGGGAACGGGGCGCGGGCTGTGCGGATCGAGGCGCCACCGAGCGCCAACAGCCGTTGTCCGGCGTGTACGCGTTCGCCCACACTTACAAAAACCCGCGTCACGGTCGCGGCCACGGGCGCGCGGATCGCGAGGGGTCTTGGGTGCCTCTGGCGGGTCCCGGCCGGCCGCAGTGTCGCCACGGTTTGCCCCTGCGCGATGGCGGATCCCGTCCGTACATCGATTTCCCTCATGACCGCCGCGCGTGGCGCGATCACGACCGGGCTTGCACCAGGCTCGATGTCCCCTACCGCGCTGCGCATCTTCGCAACCTGGGTCGCCACCGGATACCCGACGTCGACGACCACCGGCGCCCCGGTCGCGGGGGTGTCGTGGCGCGAGCAGGCCGCGAGGAATGCGCCCAGGACGGCAAGCGCGGCGCGGCGTCGAAAGCTGAACACGGGGTACCCTCGTTGAGCGTGCGGCCATGGTAGCGATGGCCCCGGGGCGCTGCAAGATGCGCGGACACTCTGTGGCATAATAGCGACAGAATTCGATGGTGGAGGAGCTTGCGTTGCGTCTGCATGAATATCAGGCTAAGGCCTTGTTCGCGGCCCATGGGATTGCCACGCCCCCGGGGGTGGTCGTGACGGCGGTGGAGGAGGTCACGACGGCGCTCGCCAAGCTGGCCACGCCGCAGTGTGTGGTGAAGGCGCAGATCCACGCCGGGGCCCGCGGACACGCCGGCGGCGTGCGGGTTGTTGCGGCAAGCGAGGTTGCGGCGCATGCGCAAGCCCTTTTGGGGACGCGGCTTGTGACACGCCAGACTACGGCCTCTGGTTTGCCCATCGATGCACTATTGATCGAGGCGCCGGTGACGGCGGCTTCCGAACTGTATCTGGCGTGCGTGTTGGATCGGCGCGCGGGCGCGCGCGTGGTGCTCGCCGGACGCCAGGGTGGCGTGGGCGTCGAGGAAGGCGCAAAGCCCGCCTCGCGGATCATAGATACCCTGCGGGGCTTTTGGCCCTACGAGGGCCGCGGTCTGGCCCGAGAGATCGGGCTTTCGGGTCGAGCGGTCGCGGCCTTCGGGGAGCTTGTAACAGCGCTGGTAGGCCTAGCCGTGGAGTGTGACGCGCTCCTGGTGGAGATCAACCCGCTCATGTTGCGGGAGGATGGTCAGTTCGTGGCGGGCGACGGCAAGATCGAGATCGATGACAACGCCTTGTTCCGGCAGGCGACCCTTGAGGCCCTGCGGGATCCCCGCCAAAGCGATGCCAAGGATGAAGAGGCGCGCGGGCGAGGTCTCCAGTACATCAGCCTCGACGGCGATATCGGTTGTCTCGTCAACGGGGCAGGGCTTGCTATGGCTACTATGGATCTCATTGCCCAGGCCGGCGGGCGCCCGGCGAACTTTCTTGACGTAGGCGGGGGTACGACTGCACAAAAGGTCGCAGAGGCTCTGCGTTTGCTGGCCCGCGACGCGCGTGTCAAGGTGGTGCTCGTCAATATCTTCGGCGGCATCGTGCGTTGCGATCTGATCGCCGAGGGCGTGTTGTTAGCTGCCGCTGACCTCGGGCGGGCGCTGCCGATTGTGGTGCGACTCGTGGGCACGCGCGAGAAGGAGGGCCGCCGGCTGCTTGCAGAGGGCGGTCTTCTGGGGGACGTCACGCAGGATCTGGAGGAGGCGGCGCAGCTTGCGGTGTGCCGGGCGCAAGCGGCATGAGTGTGCTCATCCACAAAGAAACCCGCGTCCTCTGCCAGGGTTTCACTGGCAAGCAGGGGACGTTTCACTGCCAGCAGGCCCTGGACTATGGGACCGACATCGTAGGTGGCGTGACGCCGGGCAAAGGGGGCACGCGACACCTCGATCGGCCGGTGTTCGATACCGTGGCCGAAGCCATGGTTGTTCTACGCCCGGACGCTTCGGTGATCTACGTCCCGGCGCCCATGGCGGCCGACGCCATTCTGGAGGCGGCCGCCGCCGGCATCGGTCTTGTGGTGTGCATCACCGAGGGGATCCCGGCGGCGGATATGTTGCGCGTGAAAGCGCTTCTCCCTGCGACCACGCGCCTCATCGGGCCCAATTGCCCGGGGATCATCACCTCCGGGGAGTGCAAGATCGGGATCATGCCGGGCCCCATCCATAAAGCGGGGATCGTGGGCATCGTGTCGCGTTCCGGTACCTTGACGTACGAAGCGGTGGCGCAGACCACGGCCGAAGGACTCGGGCAGACCACTTGTATCGGCATTGGAGGTGATCCCATACACGGCCTCGGCTTCATCGACTGCCTGGCGCTTTTCGAGGCTGACCCGGCCACCCGAGGGATCTTGCTGGTGGGCGAGATCGGGGGAGTGGCCGAGGAGGACGCCGCCGATTACATACGCGCTCATGTGAAAAAGCCCGTGGTCGCCTATGTCGCCGGCACGACCGCGCCTCCGGGTCGGCGCATGGGGCACGCCGGGGCGGTGATTGCAGGGGCGCTTGGCACAGCCGAGGCCAAGAAGGCGGCTTTGCGCGCGGCGGGCGTCACGGTAGTCGACTCGCCGGCGCGCCTGGGCCGGGCCCTGGCTGAGCGATTGGCGCGATAATGGTGACATTGGCGCTCTGCCAGATGCGCTGCGAGGTTGGCAATATCGCCGGCAATGCGCGACGCATGGCGGCGTTCGCGTGCGCGGCGCGTGATGAGCACAAGGCGCATCTGATCGCGTTTCCGGAACTCGCCCTGACCGGGTACCCGCCGGAGGATCTGCTGCTGCGCGGCGATTTCGTGGCCCGCGCGCGCTCGGCCGCCTTGGAGCTCGCGGCGCTCTGTCCGGAGATCGATATGCTGGTGGGGCTCCCCTGGGCCGAAGACGGGAGGCTCTATAACGCCGTCGCGTGGGTCCATGATGGGGTGATCGCCGGTCTCTACCGCAAGCAGGTGTTGCCGAACTACGGTGTGTTCGACGAGCGGCGCTACTTCGCGACCGGCAATAAGCCGCTCGTGGGCACCGTAAATGGTACCGCGATCGGCGTCACCATCTGTGAGGATTTATGGGAGCCGGGCCCCATCGGCGACACCGCGGCGGCGGGTGCGCGGATCGTCGTCAACGTCAATGCCTCACCCTATCATCGCGACAAGGATAGACTCCGCCTCCAGGTGGCCGCCGGCCGCGCCATTGAGGGCGGCGTGGCGCTTGCCTATGTGAACATGGTGGGCGGACAGGACGAACTCGTCTTCGACGGGATGTCGTTCGTCGTCGATGGAGCAGGTAATACCCAGGCCCGCGCCGCGGGTTTCGTCGAGGAGCTCTTGATCGCCCATTTCGATGCTGCCGGTCGGCCCCAGGGTGGGGTTTGCGCGCCGTGGCCGTCGGGCGAGGAGGCGCTGTACGAGGCCTTGAAGCTGGGCCTTTCCGACTATGTCAGGCGTAACGGCTTCGAGACTGTGGTATTAGGGCTCTCGGGCGGTATCGATTCGGCACTAACGCTGGCCTTGTGCCATGACGCCTTGCCGCATGTGGCGCTGCGGCCTGTCATGATGCCGTCACGCTATACGCACGCGATGAGCGTCGAGGATGCGCGCGCGCAGGCAAAGGCGCATGGTCTTGCGCTTTCGGTCGTCCCGATCGATACCCTCTACGACGAATTCGCAGCGACCCTCGAATCGCTCTGGCAGGGCCCCGGCCGATCCTTGGCCGCGGAGAACCTCCAGGCACGGATCCGTGGCACCCTGCTTATGACGATCGCCAATGCCCATCGGGGTCTCGTGGTCGTGACCAGTAACAAAAGCGAACTTGCGGTCGGATACACGACGCTCTATGGGGACATGGCGGGCGGTTATGCCCCGCTGAAGGACGTCTTCAAGACCGACGTCTACGCCTTGGCGCGTTATCGGAATCGGCAAGGCGCAGTCATCCCTTTGCGCGTCATCGAGCGTGCCCCGAGCGCGGAACTGCGCCTGGATCAAAAAGACAGCGACAGTCTCCCGGCCTATGACGTGTTGGATGCGGTACTCAGGCGTTACGTCGAGCAGGATTGGGGCGCCGATGAGCTCATCGGCGCTGGGTTCGATAAACAGCTGGTCGACCGGGTCTTGCGTTTGGTGCGTGGCGCCGAGCACAAACGTAAGCAGGCGCCCTTGGGCACGCGCGTGACGGCGCGCGCTTTCGGGCGCGACTGGCGCTATCCTGTGACGGTCTCCTACGAGCCGTCGAGCACGTGAGCGCGCCGCAAGCGCTTGAGGTAGGGGCTTTGAGGGAAGTTGCGTGCGAGGATGCGCGCTGTATCGCGGCTTAAATTCACCATGCCCATGCGTTCGTAGGCCATGGCCATGAGGCCCAAGGCGTCGGCGACCGCTGGGGTCCGCGGGTAGTGCTCGATGACGTGCTTGCAGCGGTTGGCGGTCGCGACATAGGCGCCATGAATGTAATAGTAGCGGGCAACCGCGATATTGTTGCGGGCAAGGATGTCGGTGAGATAGTTGGCCCGCTCTGCCGAGTCGGCGGCGTACTGACTGTGCGGGTACTTCTTTATGACCGTCTCGAAGGCCCTAAGCGCCGCACGCAGCGAGGTGGTATCGCGACCCTCTAGCTGGTTCACGCCAAAGGCGCGTTCAATGATGCTTCTATTCTTATTGAAATTGACCAGCCCTTGGAGGTAGTAGGCATAGGCCACGCGCGGGTCGGTTGGGTGGAGACGTATAAAGCGCTTGGTGGCTGCGATGGCGGCATCGGACTCGCCGGATTTGTAATAGGCATAGGCCACGACGATCTCGGCTTGCGCCGCGTAGCGTCCGTAGGGATAGCTTGCCTCGAGCTCCTCGAGCAGACGCACCGCATGGTGATAATTCCCGGCTTTGAGGGAGCTTACCGCGCTGGCGTAGAATCGCTGGGCCGGCCAGTGGTGGGTCTTGTGATGGTCGCGGCCGCAGGCCGTGAGGCCCGCAAGGACGAAAACGAGAAAAACGCGGGACAGGGGACGCATGCCTACCTCTCTAATATGCCGATGCAAGCTTAACCGGATTTGGCGTGAGCGGAAAGGGTTTGGAAGACGAGCTTAAGTTTTACCTGGAGATGTCGGGTGCCGAACAGGGGCTCAGGCTCGATCGGGCGCTGGCGCGCCGACTACCGCAATTCTCGCGCACGACGCTTCAGGGCTGGCTGCGTGAGGGGCGCATTACCATCGACGCCAAGCCCGTGGCCGCCACGGTCTTGGTGCGCGGCGGCGAGCGGGTACAGTTCGATCTGCCGCAGCCTAGGTCCGCCGACGTCGCCGCCGAGGACATCCCGCTCCACGTGATTTTTGAAGACGAGACGCTGATCGTGATCGACAAGCCCGCCGGGCTCGTTGTGCATCCGGGGGCGGGCTGCGCACAGGGCACCCTGCAAAATGCGCTCTTGCATCATGCCCCGGACTTGGCGCCGCTTGCGCGTTCGGGGATCGTGCACCGTCTGGATAAGGACACCTCGGGCGCCCTGGTCGTGGCCCGTACCGAGGCCGCCCGCCTGTCGCTGATCGGTCAGCTGAAGACCCGCGAGATGGGTCGTGAGTACGAGGCGCTCGTGATCGGCAGTCCGCCCGCAAAGGGCACGGTGGACGCCCCCATAGGGCGCGACATTCGCCATAGGACCCGCATGAGCGTGCGTAGCGGCGGGCGGCCGGCGCGCTCCGATTTCACGGTCGTGGAGCGCCTGGGCCCCTACAGTTTGGTCAAGGTCAGGCTCCATTCCGGCCGCACCCACCAGATCCGTGTGCATATGGCGCACCTGGGTTTTCCGCTTGTGGGCGATGAGACTTATGGGGGCGGTCGCACCCGACATATCCTTGCGCGCCAGGCCCTGCATGCGCGTAGGCTCTCCCTGCGGCACCCGAAGACCGGCGAACTCATGACATTTGAGGCGCCACGGCCGGCCGATTTCACACAAGTGCTTAGCGCTCTGCGAGAGGAGTTTGGGACATGATACGCATCCTGCCCGCAGCGTGGCCTCTGCTCGGCGTGCGTGCCTTCACCACGCTGCGGACGGGCGGGACCAGTATGGGTCCGTACGCCTCCTTGAATCTCGCCTCCCATGTGGGCGACGTGCCGCGCGATGTGACGGCCAATCGCATCGCGCTCCAGCGGGAAATGGGGATCGAGGGAACGCCGCTTTGGTTGAATCAGGTTCATGGGCGGGTCATCGTCGATGCCGGGGCATCCTTTGCGGCGCCGCCTGAGGCCGATGGCAGCTTTGCGACGCGCCCGGGTGTCGTGTGCGCGGTGCTCACCGCCGATTGCTTGCCCGTCGTACTCGCCGATCGTAGGGGGCGATGCGTGGCCGTCGTCCATGCCGGTTGGCGGGGATTAGCGGCAGGCGTGATCGAGGCTGGGGTCGCACGCCTGCCCGTGCCGCCGTCGCAGCTCGTAGCGTGGCTGGGGCCGGCCATAGGTCCCGCCGACTACGAGGTGGGAGACGAAGTCCGCCGCGCCTTCGGGCGCGACGCGCGCGCGGCCTTCACACCGAACGCGTCGGGACGCTATTACGCCGACCTCTACGCGCTCGCGCGGTTTAGGTTGAAGGCCGCGGGGGTCGGGGCGGTCTATGGGGGAGGCCGGAGCAGCTTTTCGGATCCCGATCTCTTTTCCTACCGCAGGACACCGGTCTGCGGGCGGATGGCGACGTTGGCCTGGATCGCGTAATACTCGCAAGCCTATATTGAGAAGCCGGCCTTAAGGCCGCAGGCAGCCCGCGCTTAGCTCAGAGAAAACCGCAAGGAGAGGTCAAGGGCGCGCACGGACTTGGTCAGTTCTCCGACCGAGAGAAAGTCGACGCCGGTCTCGGCATAAACGCGTGCGTTAGAAAGTGTGATGCCGCCGGAGGCCTCGAGCAGGGCGCGCCCGGCCGTTTGCGCGACGGCCTGGCGCAGATCGGCCGGCGTGAAGTTGTCGAGCAGGACCCGTGGGGCCCCGGCTTTGAGCGCCTCCTCAAGCTGCCCCAGGGTCTCGACCTCGATCTCGACCATGCGGCCGGCGGCAAGTTCGGTAGCCTGCGCCAAGGCCGCGGCGATGGACCCGGCGGCGGCGATGTGGTTCTCCTTGATGAGTACGCCGTCGTAGAGGCCCACGCGATGATTGGCGCAGCCGCCGCAACGGACGGCGTATTTTTGCGCAAGCCTGAGGCCGGGCAGGGTCTTTCGGGTATCGAGGATCTGCGCCTTGGTATGCGCCACCGCGTCGGCGTAACGTCGCGCAAGGGTAGCGGTTCCCGATAGGGTCTGCAGGAAATTGATGGCGGTGCGCTCGCCGGTCAGCAAGGCCCGCGCCGGGCCTTCGACCTCGCAGAGCCTGCCACCGGCCACTATGCGGTCCCCGTCCTGTGCTTGCCAGGTTACGCGCACCGCCGGGTCGAGTTGCGCGAAGACCTCGTCGAACCATGCGCGTCCGCATAGCACGCCCGCCTCGCGGGTGCGCAGGACCGCCCGCGCAGGGCGCGCAGGCACGAGCAGGGCAGTGAGATCCCCCGATCCCACATCCTCCTCGATGGCGATCCGTACTTGACTTGCGATCAGTGTGTGAGGCACGAGGGATGGCACAGGCGTACTCCCGCAAAGATGTGGCGCCTGTCGGCGGCGTGGAAATTCCGGAACGAGGCGCGGCGGGTTGCGGCTGCGCTGTAGACGCTCGCGCCGCGCAAGGTTGTATGGGCCCCATCGAACCAGGGCACGGAGTAGCCGCGATAGGGGAACGCACGAAATCCGGGATAGGGATAAAAGCGGTTCTCGCACCACTCCCAGACAGAGCCCACGTCCAGGAGGAGCCTGTCGCGCATGGCGAGCTCCCATTCGGCTTCGTGCGGTAATCGCGCATGCGCGTAGCGGGCGAAGGCGCGCGCCTCGTAGGCGCACAGGCCCGAGACCGGCGCATCCGCTGCCAATTCTATGGGGCCGGCAATATTTACGCCATACCATCGCCCGTCGCCGTTACGGCGCCAATGCCATGGCGCTTCGGCGCCGGCATGATCGCGCCAGTGACGGCTTTCATGCGTCCAGTAGCGGTCATCCCGATAACCGTCATCTTCCATGAACCGCAGGTAGGCGGCATTCGACACAGGACGCTCGGCGATGGCAAACGCGGGCAGGTGCGGATCGTGGCTCGGGCGCTCGTTATCGTAACTATCGGGTCCGTCGTCACCGATGCGACCGTGGCCGCTGGTCCAGGCGCGATAACGAACCGTCAGGGTCGCGGATCTCAGAGTCTGTGCGGGGCGAAACGTGCCCTTGTCCCTAGCG
Source organism: Pseudomonadota bacterium (assembly GCA_021784755.1). Classification (GTDB taxonomy): domain Bacteria; phylum Pseudomonadota; class Gammaproteobacteria; order Acidiferrobacterales; family Acidiferrobacteraceae; genus Acidiferrobacter. Next base: position 20,359 of record JAJYHM010000062.1, on the reverse strand, counting down.
AGCGCGCGCGCTACGAGTGCCTGGTGCATGGTTTCCAGGTGCTGACCGTGGTGCTGGATCAGAAAGCGCAGTATGAAGTCGCAGGCAAGCAGGGGGTGGTCGGGGCGCGTGGACTCGGCTGCCGTCAGGAGTTCGGGGAAGCGCTGCTGCCAATCCGTCCATTCGCAGTCCAGGGGCTCCAGATCCGGCATGCGCGCGGCGCGCTCAGACTTACGCAACCCGTCCGGCCGATAGAGCCGCGCACGGGTGTCGTCGTGCGCAAGGCCCGCGAGCCGCTCCCCGACCCACTGCTGTTCGATGTACAGCATATGGCCGAGGTGCCAGAGCAGCGGGCTCACATGCTCGTGGTGCATGCGACGGCGATCAGCCGGCGGGATCGAACGCACGAGGGTCCGGACTGCGTCCCGGATTTCTTGGAGGATGGCGTAGAGCGAGGCGTCCATAAGCTTATAACGATATGAGTTGGGCGGGTTTATCGCCATCGACGGTGAGGATATGATGCTCGGGAACTGTTTGCCAATACGGCCCCTCCGTCAAGGGTTCCGAGGCGATCAAGGCGGCACCCGGATACTCTTCGTCGTCGGTTGTGAAGTAGAGGCTGGGCGACAGGGCGCCCATGGCGTGGCGTAGGGCATGGATGCGCTCGCCGTCGGTCACCACGATATTGAGGAGGCCGCGTTCCACGCCGAACTCGTCGACCAGTTTTCGTGCGGTCTCGCGCAGGGCCTCCGGGACGTCGAAATCGGCGGTGATGAGGGTTTGGCGAAGGAGCGCGAAGAGATATTCCGAATCCGTTGTACCTTCGATGGAGCACTCGATGTCATGCGAAAAGGCCCGGCGCAGGCGCGCGCGTATCGCGGGAAAGTCGGCCAAATAGCCGTTGTGGAGGAACAGCAGGCCGTCGGCGGCGTAGGGTTGGGTGTTGGCCGGGTGATTGGCGAGCCCGACTGTGGCGCTGCGGACGTTCGCAACCCATAAGGGGGCGTGAATGTGCTGCGCGAGCGTCGGTAAGTTGTGGTCGGCCCAGATCGGAGTGCTGTAGGTCAGGTGTGCAAGCGCCCCGTCGTCTGCGCGCCAGCCGATGCCATAGCCATCGGCATTGACGTGCCCTTCGCGCATCTCGCGGGGTGCGTAGGATTGTTGGGTCAGTCCATGTCGGGGCGCTAGAAGAAACCGCGCGAGCGATATAGAGGGTCCAAGGTAGGCTGCCAGGCGACACATAGCTCGCATTCTACGGCAAGGGAGCGTTCGGTTGTATCACTAGGAGGTGTCATGGAACAGAATACGCGAGTAGTCGATGGGCGGGACGTTCGAGGAGGGTCCCGCGACAAAACCGGATTCGCGCTCGTGCGTCTGCCAGGATCGTCGCGGTCGTCGGGGTTCGATCGGGACGTGCGTCGAGGACTTGCCGGACCACGCAAGCAATTGCCCCCGAAATACTTTTACGATGCCCGTGGGTCTTTGCTCTTCGAACGGATCTGTGGCACCCCGGAGTACTACCCGACGCGCACCGAGTCGGCACTGCTTGCACGCCATGCGCGCGGGATCCTCGATCAGGTGGCACCCGGCACTCTGGTGGAGATCGGCAGCGGATCCTCAGAGAAGACCGATCACTTCTTCGCGGCGTGCGAACAGCTGGGTTTCTACGTCCGGTACCAGCCATTTGATGTGTGTGACGAGGCCTTGCGCGCGGCGGCAGCACGTCTTCGATCGCGCTATGTGTGGCTCGACATGGAGCTTTTGGTGGGTGACTACGCGGTCGACCTGCCGGCGCTCCCGTATTCAGAGGGGCCGCGCCTTTTTCTATTCCTCGGGGGCACCATAGGGAATCTGAACCATGACGAGGCCCTGACCTTCCTTGCGGCCTTGCGCAATGCCATGCACCCGGAGGATTTCCTCTTGCTGGGCTTCGACCGCATCAAAGAAAAGCGCGTCCTCGACGCCGCCTACAATGACGCGGCCGGCTACACAGCGCAATTCAATTTGAATCTGCTCAAGGTCTTGAATGCCCGCCTGGATGCCGATTTCGATGTGCGCCGCTTTGCGCACGTAGCCTTTTTCAACGAAGACGAGGGACAAATCGAGATGCATTTGCAGGCGCGGTGCACGCACGAAGTGTCCATGTCGCGCATCGGCCTTGTCACGCGCTTCGTGGAAGGCGAGACTATACTCACCGAGATCAGCCGTAAGTTCACGCCTGAGGGTATGAGGGCGCTTCTGGAGGCGGCGGGTTTCCGGTGGCGCCGCCATGAAGAGGCGGACAGTGGTTATTTTTCACTCGTGCTCGTAACGCCCACCTGAACCGCCCGCCGGTCCCGGGGGGGGTTATAACACGCCGAGTATAACGCAGGGAGGGCGGCCGTGCTCAAGGACTTGGTGGGTGTGTTTGCGATTTTGAACCCCTTGGGGGCGATACCGCTCTTTCTTACGCTCACCGCCGGCCGATCGCGTAAGGAGATGCGGCGCATTGCCGCCAAGACCGCATCCGCGGTGGCCGCCATCCTCATGGTCGCTGTCTGGTCGGGGCAACGCCTGCTCGAAATCTTCGGTATCGGCGTGCCCGCGTTTCGCATCGCAGGGGGACTTTTGGTCCTCTTGATCGCCATCGCCATGTTCCACGCCAAATCCACGCCCGCCCGCCATACACGGGAGGAGGATGCCGAGGCCGAATCCAAAGAGGATATCGCGGTGGTCCCTCTGGCGATCCCTCTGCTTGCCGGGCCCGGGGCCATCAGTCTCGTCATCGTCGACGCCCAGAAGGCGCATGGTCTGGGCGCGGAGCTGGGCTTGAGCGTCGGCATTCTGGTCGTGGGCATCGTGGTCTGGCTGGTTCTGCGTCTGGCCGAACCCATAGGCGTGCGTCTGGGGACGGCGGGTCTCAATATCGCCACGCGCGTCATGGGGCTGATCCTCGCGGCGATGGCGGTGCAGTTCATGGCCGTGGGGCTCACGGCCCTCTTGCCGGGTCTCGGTCGCGCCTCTTAGGGCCTGGCGGCGCGCCTCTGTGCTGAGGCCGCCACGGACAGCGGCTTGAAACTCCCTCAAAGACCCCCCATTTCTTAAGCCGGATCGAGAGAGGATCGCGGCAATGCGGATGGACAAACTTACCAATCGGTTTCAACAAGCGCTGGGCGAGGCGCAATCGCTTGCAGTCGGCCGGGACCACCAATTCATCGAGCCGGCCCATCTGCTCGCAGCCCTGCTCGATCAGGAAGGTGGCGTGCGCCCCCTGCTCGCGAAGGCAGGGGTCGCCGTCGATGCCTTGCGCGCGCGCCTGGATGGCCTTCTCGATCGGTTGCCGAGCGTCGAAGGCTCGGGCGGCGAGCTGCATATCAGCAACGATCTGTCACGGCTTTTAAACCTCACCGATAAGTACGCCCAGAAGCGCGGTGATCAATACATCGCAAGCGAGCTCTTTTTGCTCGCGGCGCTTGAGGATAAGGGCGATACGGGTCAGATTTTACGCGAGGCCGGGGCGTCCCAGCAGGCCCTCGAACAGGCCATAGAGGAATGGCGCGGTGGGGGCAAGGTCGATGATCAGAATGCCGAACAGCAACGGGGGGCGCTCGACCGCTACACCGTGGATCTCACCGAGCGGGCCGCTCAAGGCAAGCTCGATCCTGTCATCGGGCGCGACGACGAAATCCGCCGGGCGGTGCAGGTCCTACAAAGGCGTACCAAGAATAACCCGGTATTGATCGGCGAGCCCGGTGTCGGCAAGACGGCGATTGTCGAAGGGCTCGCCCAACGTATCGTGAACGGCGAGGTGCCCGAGGGTCTGCGGGGCCGCCGGTTGCTAGCGCTGGATTTGGGCGCGCTCATCGCCGGGGCCAAGTTTCGCGGTGAGTTCGAGGAACGGTTGAAGGCTGTTTTGAAGGACCTCGGGAAGCAAGAAGGGCGCGTCATTCTCTTCATCGACGAGATCCATACCATGGTCGGGGCGGGCAAGGCTGAGGGGGCGATGGATGCAGGGAATATGCTCAAGCCCGCGCTCGCCCGCGGCGAACTCCACGCCATCGGCGCCACGACCCTGGATGAGTACCGCCAGTACATAGAAAAGGATGCCGCGCTCGAGCGGCGCTTTCAAAAGGTCCTGGTAGATGAGCCTTCGGTGGAGGATACGATCGCGATTCTGAGGGGCCTGAAGGAGAAGTACGAGGTGCACCACGGGGTCGATATCTCGGATCCGGCGCTCGTGGCGGCCGCTACGCTTGCGCATCGCTATATCACCGACCGGCAATTGCCGGACAAGGCGATCGATCTGGTCGACGAGGCCGCGGCGCGCATCCGCATGGAGATCGATTCCCGACCCGAATCCATGGACCGGCTGGATCGGCGTTTGATCCAGCTTAAGATCGAAAGGGTGGCGTTGCAGAAGGAGGCCGACGAGGCCTCCCGCAAGCGCTTGGCAGTTCTCGAAGAGGAGATCGGGCGGCTCGAGCGCGAGTATGCGGATCTCGAAGAGGTCTGGCGCTCCGAAAAGGCGGCACTGCAAGGAGAGCAGCATATCAAGGAGGAGCTGGATCGGGCCCGTGTCGAGATGGAGAGCGCACGGCGTGCCAGCGATTTCGCGCGTATGTCGGAGCTCCAGTACGGTCGCATTCCAGAGCTGGAGCAGCAGCTGGCGGCGCGCGGCAAGCCGATGCGGACCAAGCTTCTGCGTAAGGAGGTGGGCGAGGAGGAGATCGCGGAAGTGGTGTCGCGTTCAACCGGCATCCCGGTCTCGCGGATGATGGAAGGGGAGCGGGAGAAGCTCCTGCGTATGGAAGATGAGCTCCATAGGCGCGTAGTCGGTCAGCGCGAGGCGGTCGCCGCGGTGGCCAACGCCATACGTCGATCACGCGCCGGGCTTTCCGACCCGAACCGGCCCAACGGTTCCTTTCTGTTCCTGGGTCCCACAGGTGTTGGCAAGACCGAACTGTGCCGGGCGCTTGCGTCCTTCCTGTTCGATGCCGACGAGGCTATGGTGCGCATCGATATGTCGGAGTTCATGGAAAAGCATGCGGTGGCGCGCCTCATCGGAGCCCCCCCTGGCTACGTGGGCTATGAGCAAGGTGGTTATCTTACGGAGGCAGTGCGCCGACGCCCCTACTCGGTCGTGCTGTTGGATGAAGTGGAGAAGGCTCATCCCGATGTCTTCAATGTTCTCTTACAGGTGCTAGACGACGGGCGTCTGACCGACGGACAGGGGCGCACCGTGGATTTCCGCAACACCATCATCGTGATGACCTCCAATCTCGGCTCGCAGGTCATCCAGGACTTGGCCGGGGAAGCCAATTATGGACGCATGAAGGAGGCGGTGATGGAGATCGTAGGCCAGCACTTCAGGCCCGAATTCATAAACCGCGTCGATGACATCGTGGTGTTCCATCCGCTCGGGCGCGAGGATCTGCGGCGCATCACCACCATCCAGCTCGGCTATCTCGTCGATCGGCTGCGTTCGCGCGACCTCGGTCTCGTGCTCTCCGACGAGGCCGTAGACCGGCTCGCGGAGGCCGGGTTCGATCCGATCTACGGCGCGCGGCCCCTGAAGCGGGCGGTGCAGCAGTATCTCGAGAACCCGCTCGCGCAGGAGATCCTGAAGGGGCGCTTTGGACCCGGGGATGTGATCGAGGTCGGCACGCGCGCCGGGGACTTCGTGTTCGAGGGCCACCACACCGAGCCGGACGGACAGGCGCGCAGCTCCTAGGCGCGATCCCCGTAGTCGGGGTCCTGAAGAGGCACCGGTCGAGGCTTACGGTCCGGCCCCATGGCCACATAGGTCAAGGTCGCCTCCGTGACCCGTACCCTCTGGGCATGGGTATCATTACTGAAACGTTCGGCATAGACGGTGACGTCGACTGTGATCGAGGTCGTCCCGACCCGTACGACGCGGGCATAAAGGCTGACTAGGTCGCCGACGAACACGGGCTTGTGGAACTGCACGGCGTTAACCGCCACAGTGATCACACGTCCGCGGGCGCGGCGATGGGCGACCACGCTTCCGGCGATGTCGATCTGGGATAATATCCAGCCCCCGAAAATGTCGCCGGCGACATTGGTGTCAGCGGGCATCGGGACTACGCGCAGGGTGGGCGATTGGGTCTGGTTGTCATCGGAGACGGGTTCTTCTGGCGTCATGGGTCGATTCTCAGTAAGCTTGAATCATTGGCGGATGAAGGACCGCCACAATCTAACCGATACTTGGTGACTATGCACATACCGGCCAACCAGGAGGAATTCCTGGACCTGTTGGACCAGGCGATCTTCGAGACGCGCGACATGTTGAGCGCGATCGAGAGTGAGGGAGAGGACTGCGAGCTGGGCGAGTACACCGGCGTGTTCGAGACCCTGGAAAAGATGCTCGTCGGGCTGCATGGCGAGATCTGTGCGGGTCGTCATGCCTTCGGCGGCGCACAGCTCCCCTACGCGGACCTGCTCGCGCGCTTTCGGGCGCGCATCCCGTTCGCGGATATCCTGGAGACACTCAATCAAGTTCAAAAAGGCGGGTTAGCGTGAGCGGAAACACCTACGGCAGGCTTTTTTGCGTCACGAGCTTCGGTGAGAGCCATGGACCCGCGATCGGCTGCGTGATCGACGGTTGTCCTCCCGGTCTGCCGCTTTCGGAGGCCGTAATCCAGCCGGACCTGGATCGGCGTCGTCCCGGGACCTCCCGCCATACGACCCAGCGCCGCGAGGAGGACCGCGTCCGCATCCTGTCGGGGGTCTTCGAGGGGGTGACCACCGGAACCCCGATCGCGCTCCTGATAGAAAACACCGACGCCCGCTCCCAGGACTATGGCAAGATCGCGAACCTTTTCCGCCCGGGACATGCGGATTATAGCTATCAGCAGAAATACGGGGTACGGGACCATCGGGGCGGCGGCCGCTCATCGGCGCGTGAGACCGCGAGCCGGGTTGCGGCCGGCGCCGTGGCGCGGGCCTACCTGTATGCGCGCTACGGCATTGTCGTGCGCGGCTACCTCTCGCAGCTTGGCCCCTATAAGGCGGCGGCGGTCGACTGGGACGCCGTGACCGAAAACGCGTTCTTTTGTCCCGACCGGTCGCTGGTTCCCGAGCTCGAGGCCTACATGGACGCGTTGCGGCGTACGGGGGACTCGATCGGCGCTGAGGTGACAGTCGTGGCTCAGAATGTCCCGCCAGGCATCGGGGAGCCGATTTTCGATCGCCTGGACGCTGACATTGCGCATGCCATGATGAGCATCAATGCCGTGAAGGGGGTGGAGATCGGAGACGGCTTCGCGGTGGTGACCGCGCGTGGCTCCGAGAGCCGTGACGAAATGACCCCCGATGGCTTCCTGTCGAATCATGCGGGAGGCATTCTGGGCGGTATCTCCTCGGGACAGGATATCGTCGTGCGGCTGGCCTTGAAGCCTACGGCCAGCATCCGTATCCCTGGGCGCACGGTGGACCGGGAAGGGGCCGCGGCCGAAGTCGTAACGACCGGACGGCACGACCCCTGCGTCGGGATTCGGGCGACCCCCATCGCCGAGGCGATGCTCTGTCTGACGTTGATGGATCAGGTCTTGCGCCATCGCGGACAGAACGCCGACGTGGCCAGCGCGACACCTCGCATACCGGCGAGCTGCGACTAAAGAACCCGTCCGTCGCGGTCCTGCGACAGGCGATCGAAACCCGGATAAGATGCGGGCCGTGCTGTCACCCCTTTCAAGCATACTGTACCCCGAGACGTGCCGGTCCGATCGCGCCGGGTGCAGCGCTTGGGCCTGTCTCCTAGGCGGACCCAAGGGATGCACCCGTGCTTGAGCGGGGTCCCTCGACGCTTGGGCCTCCGGACCGCCGTAACCGCATCGTGACGTGGCTGGCGAGGGGGGACTGGCCGCGCTCGGCATTTTATTGGTTCTATTTCAGCGCGCTGGGCGCGCTCTTGCCCTATTGGCCGCTCTATCTGCGTTCCCGTGGGTTCGGGCCGCGCGCGCTCGGCGACCTGATGGCGCTGTTTGCCCTGTCGCGTATCGTCGCGCCCTATATCGGGGGGTGGTTGAGTGACCGCTTTGGGCAAAGGCTGACCGTGGTGCGCGGCGGGGCCTTGTTGGCGTTCGTCTGTTTTCTGTTCATCGTCTATGCGCACGGTTTCGTGGCATTCGCCGCGGTGATGGTGAGCTTCAGCTTCTTCTGGTACGCAACCTTGCCGCCGGTGGAGGCCAGCACGCTCGCCTTTCACGGGGATCGCTACGGCCGTATCCGTCTGTGGGGATCGATTGGCTTCATCGTCGTGGTCTTGGGGCTCGGTCCCATCCTCGACCGCCTGGGGGCGCAGGTCACTGTGCCTGTCATCGCCATCCTCTTATTTGGCCTCTGGCTTGCCACCTTGGGTCTCGCGCCCCTGGGGGCGCCGCCGACCGGGCTCGCACCGGCGCCGATCCGGCGCGGACTTGCCCCCTTCCTCGTTGCCTGTTTCCTGATGCAGGTAAGCTATGGGCCCTATTACACGTTTTATTCGATATATCTTGCCCATTACGGATACGACAAGGCCACCATTGGGGCGCTCTGGGCCCTTGGGGTCGTATGCGAGGTGGTCGTGTTCTGGCAGGCCGGGCGGTTCTTTGCGCGTTTTGGTGAATGGCGGCTCTTCGCATTCACCTTCGGACTTGCGGTCGTAAGGTGGCTTGTGATCGCGGGCTTCCCGCGCTCGTGGCCTGCCTTGGCGCTCGCGCAGACCTTCCATGCCTTCACGTTTGGACTCTACCACGCGCTGGCGGTACGACTCGTGAGCCGCTATGCGGGTCCGGGTGCCAAGGCCCGCGCCCAGGCCTATTACGGGAGTGCAGCGGGCGCCGGGGCGGCCGTAGGCGCGGCCACAAGCGGGTATCTATGGGCCGCGGTCGGGCCTCGGGGCATGTTTCTCTCAGCGGCCGCGGTGGCGGGGGCTGGATTCCTAGTCATCATGGCGCGCATGAAGACCCGCGAACAGGAGACGTGTTAGCGATGGGCCCGACGGCGTAGCGTGGGGAACGGTACGACTTGCCCCCGTGGCGCTTGGGGTCGGACCGGCCGCGGATGGGGTTTTTGTTCGAATGCGCTCTGGAGCGCGGCCAGGAAGCCTTCAGAGAAGCGGTAGGTGTCGATGTCGGTGCGCTCGGCGTGCGCCACCGCCGCATGGATCGGTGTTACGGCCTTCAACGAGGCCTCAGCCACGACCCCATCCTTGATATGCCGGCAGTGATTCTCGGTATAGATCGCGCGCACGAGCGCGACGGTAAGCTCGTGATGGAGACCACAGCCCTCGAAGAGGTCCTGGAGGCCGGTCGCTTGCGGCCGCACTGGGAGATGGATATGGCCCAGGCGATCTTCCAGACTTTGGAGCAATTGCAGGAAGGTCATGGCAGTTTCTCAACTTCGGGACGAAGGGGTCGCGCCTCCTATCGTCGATCGCAAAGCGGACATTGTCGGCCAGGGATGCCGCCCTGTCGAGATGCGAGCGGAGCGAAGACCCGTCGGCCGCCCGGCTCTGCGCAAAATATTGGCATTGGCGGCCCCTTTGCGTACCATGGGCGCACTTTAAAAAGGGCGATTTCGATGGGTAAGACGCTTTACGAGAAATTGTGGGACAGTCATGTCGTACGGGAGTTGCCCGACGGGACCTGCCTCGTTTACATCGATCGTCAGCTCGTCCACGAGGTGACGAGCCCGCAGGCCTTCGCCGGCGTACGGGCGCGTAAGCGCGGATTGTGGCGGCCGGATGCCAACCTAGCGGTTGCTGACCACAATGTCCCGACCAAGGATCGGGCGTTGGGCATCTCCGACCCCACATCACGCGTGCAGATAGAGACCTTGGGCAGCAACTGCCGCGATTTCGGGGTATCGCTTTTTTCCATGGACGATGTGCGTCAGGGCATCGTCCATGTCGTGGGGCCCGAGCAGGGCGCGACGCTCCCCGGCATGACGATCGTGTGCGGCGATTCGCATACGTCCACGCATGGGGCCTTCGGGGCCTTGGCCTATGGCATCGGGACCTCCGAGGTCGAGCAGGTCATGGCGACACAATGCCTGCTTCAGAAACGCTCGCGAACCATGCGCATACGTCTGGAAGGCACGATGCCCGCGGGCGTCGAAGCCAAAGACATGGCGCTTGCGGTGATCGGCAAGATCGGCACCGCCGGTGGGACCGGCTACGCCATCGAATTTGCCGGGAACGCCGTGCGCGCGCTCTCCATGGAAGGGCGCATGACACTCTGCAATATGGCGATCGAAGGCGGAGCGCGCGCCGGGCTCGTCGGGGTGGATGAGACGACCATCTCCTATCTGGCGGGACGCCCCTTTGCCCCAAGCGGCGCCCTCTGGGAGCAGGCCGTGCAGGCTTGGCGCGGCTGCGTCACGGATCCCGACGCGATGTTTGACCGCGAATGGGTCATCGACGTGAGCACCCTAGCCCCCCAGGTGACCTTCGGGACCTCGCCGGAGATGGTGGTCCCCATCGATGGGTGCGTCCCCGACCCGACGCGCGAGAGCGATCCGGCGCGACGCGAGGCCTTGACGGCGGCCTTGACCTATATGGACTTGCGCCCAGGGATCGCCATGGTCGATGTGCCGATTGATGTCGTGTTCATCGGATCTTGCACGAATGCGCGCATCGAAGATCTACGCGCGGCCGCAGGGGTCATCGCGGGACGCAAGATCGCCCCGGGCGTGCGGCGCGCCTTAGTGGTTCCGGGCTCGGGGCTTGTGAAGCGTGCAGCCGAGTCCGAAGGGCTTGATCGCCTATTCAAGGAAGCGGGTTTCGAGTGGCGCGATCCGGGCTGCTCCATGTGTCTTGCCATGAACGCCGACAGGCTCGAGGCAGGCGAGCGCTGCGCCTCAACCTCGAACCGAAATTTCGAAGGCCGACAGGGTGCGGGGGGCCGTACCCATCTCGTGAGTCCGCAGATGGCCGCGGCGGCCGCGATTGCGGGACACTTTGTCGACATACGTCGTCCATACTAGGGGGTCTTTTGCAGCGTTTTGAAAAAGAGACGGGGCTTGTCCTTCCCCTCGACCGCTTGAACGTCGATACCGATGCGATCATCCCGAAGCAGTTCCTGAAGGCGGTGGGGCGCACAGGGTTCGGTGCCAACCTGTTCGACAATTGGCGTTATCTGGATCGGGGCGAGCCAGGTCAGGAGACCACGCGCACGCCCAATCCCGATTTCGTCCTGAACAAGCCTCGCTATAAGGGGGCTTCGATCCTGCTCGCGCGCGCCAATTTCGGCTGCGGATCGTCACGCGAGCATGCCCCATGGGCGCTCATCGAATACGGGATCCGCGCCATCGTGGCGCCAAGCTTTGCGGACATTTTTTACCAAAATAGCCTGAAGAACGGTCTGTTACCAGTCGTCCTGCCTGAGGACACCGTCGACCGCCTGTTTCAGGCCGTGGAGGCGGAAGTGGGTTATGCTCTGACGATCGACTTGCGTACAGGCCAGGTCTTGGCGCACGACCAGGAGATCGGGACTTTTTCCATCGACCCGTTTCGTCAAGAATGCCTCTTGAACGGACTCGACGACATAGGTTGGACGCTTAGGCACGAAGCGGAGATCCGCGCATACGAGGCGCGCAGACGGCGCGAGGCGCCATGGCTGTTCGGGCCGGAGGGATCTCGGGTATGAAGAAGGTGTTGGTATTGCCAGGTGACGGTATCGGGCCCGAGGTAGTGGCGGAGACGGTACGTGTCCTCGAGTGTCTGCGGGACGAGTGCGGGCTTGCCGTCGAAATGGAGTTCGGTCTGATCGGCGGCGCGGCCTATGATGTCCACGGACAGCCCTTGCCTGAAGATACGCTGAAACTCGCGAAAGAGGCCGATGCCGTGTTGTTGGGGGCGGTCGGCGGCCGACAATGGGAGACCTTGCCGATTGCCTTGAGACCCGAGAAGGCCCTCCTCGGTCTGCGTGCGGCCATGGGGGTGTTTGCCAACCTGCGGCCGGCGGTCTTGTACCCGCAACTGGCCGGGGCCTCGACGCTGCGGCCCGAGATCGTAGCCGGACTCGATATCATGATCGTGCGCGAACTTGTGGGCGGGATCTATTTTGGGGAGCCGCGTGGCGTGCGGACCTTGAAGACCGGCGAACGTCAGGGTTTCAATACCCTCGTCTATTCCGAGTCCGAGATCGAGCGCATCGCCGTGCGCGCCTTCGAGATCGCGCGCACCCGCGCCCATCGGGTCTGCTCCGTGGACAAGGCCAACGTCCTGGAGGCAACCGAGTTATGGCGTGACGTGGTGACACAAGTGGCGGCGCGTTATCCGGATGTGGCCATAAGCCATATGTATGTCGACAATGCGGCCATGCAGCTCGTCCGCGCCCCCAAGCAATTCGATGTCGTAGTGACGACGAATATGTTTGGCGACATCCTGTCGGATGCGGCAGCGATGCTGACCGGGTCGATCGGGATGCTGCCCTCGGCCTCGTTGAATGAGTCGGATCGTGGCCTCTACGAGCCCATTCACGGCTCGGCGCCCGATATCGCCGGCAAAGGGATCGCCAATCCCCTGGCCACCATCCTGTCGGCGGCCATGATGCTGCGGTACAGCTTCCATGAGCCGCTGTTGGCCGCGCGCGTCGAGGCGGCCGTATCGAAGGTGCTCGACGATGGTCTGCGCACGGCGGACATCCAGGAGTCAGGTTTCCCTGTGGTCGGCACGGGCGCCATGGGCGAGGCTGTGGTCGCAGCCTTGCGCGCCACGCACTCGTGATGAGCGTTTACTAGGGTATTTTACGCGGAGTCCCAAAACGGTATGTCGCAAACTTTCGATGTCGCGGTAGTGGGGGCGACCGGTGCGGTCGGCGAAGTCATGCTGGCCATGCTGGCCGAGCGCAAATTTCCAGTCCGTAATCTGTACGCCCTGGCCTCCGAGCGCTCGGCCGGGACCAAGGTCCGGTCGGGGGATCGAGAGATCACGGTGCTCGATCTCGCGACCTTTGATTTCAGCAAGGTCCAGATCGGGCTCTTCTCGGCCGGTGGCGACATCTCCGCGACCTATGCCCCCAAGGCGGCCGCCGCCGGCTGCATCGTGATCGATAATACCGCGCACTTTCGCTATGAGGACGACATTCCATTGGTAGTACCGGAGGTCAATCCGCAAGACATCGCCCGATACAAGGCCCGCGGGATCATCGCCAACCCGAATTGCTCGACGATTCAAATGGTCGTGGCTCTGAAGCCGATCCATGATGCGGTAGGGATCGAGCGCATCAACGTGTGCACCTATCAGTCGGTGTCGGGCACCGGCAAGGACGCGATCGAGGAGCTGCAGACCCAGTCGCGGGCGGTCCTCGCCGGTACGGCGGTCAGCAGCAAAGTCTACCCTAAGCCCATCGCCTTCAATGTCTTGCCCCACATTGATGTCTTTCTTGAGAATGGCTATACCAAGGAGGAGATGAAGATGGTATGGGAGACGAACAAGATCATGGGGGATCCATCGATTCGCGTGAATCCTACGACCGCGCGCGTCCCCGTTCTCTACGGCCACTCCGAGGCGCTCCATATCGAGACGCGCGAGAAGCTATCGGCGGAGGCGGCGCGTCATCTGCTTGGCAAGGCGCCGGGCGTCGTGGTCCTGGATGACCGCCAGCCGGGGGGTTATCCGACCGCAGTCACGGAATCGGCAGGTCGCGACCCGGTGTTCGTGGGGCGCATTCGCGAGGATATATCGCACCCGCGCGGTCTCGATATGTGGGTTGTCTCGGACAATCTGCGCAAGGGGGCGGCCTTGAATAGCATCCAGATCGCCGAGCATTTGGTAGCATCGTATTTATAGTCTATAGTCGGACAGATGACTTCGAGGGTTTTCTCAAGAAACCCATGTAACTGATGTGATCTCGGGGACGGGGCACGCCCCCAGGAGCGGTGGTAATGGCGAAGAATCGTAGATATCGGTCGAGAATGGCGCCCGTCTTTTGGGCAACGGCACTTCTCTATGCACCGCTTGCCCAAGCGCTCGGTCTGGGCTCCCTCACGGTCACGTCGAACCTCGGACAACCGTTGCAAGCCGAGATACCGCTCGTATCGTTCCATCGTGGCGATCGGCACGCGGTGCACGCGACCATGGCCTCGAGCGCCGACTTCGCCGCCGCCGGATTGCGCAAATCGCGTGTGCTCCGGGCCATTCGGGCGTATGTCCAGCGCGCGCCCGGAGGGGGCTACGAGCTCATCCTGCAAAGCCGTCAGCCCATCAATGAGCCGTTCCTCCATTTTCTTTTGCGCGTTCGCTGGCCGGGTGGCTCGCTATTGCGCATGTATACCGCGTTCCTGAATCCGGCAAGTGGTGTTTCCGTGTTGAGTGCAGGGGCTGTGTCGCCGCGGCTGCAGCCGATCACCGAAAACCTCGCGCCGCCAGTGCCGGCGAATCGCGCACGGCCGACGACAACGGTCGTGCGTCCTGGCGAGTCTTTGTGGGTGGTGGCTAGCCACACGGCACCGCGAGGGGCGGCCATGCCGCAGACCCTGGAGGCCTTCTTGCATGCCAACCCAAAGGCATTTTTTAATAAGAATGTCAATGAGTTACGTGCTGGCACCGTGCTCAAGATCCCGACCCGACGGGCGATTGATGCGATCGCCCCGCAGCATGCGGCGGTGTGGCTTGCCTCGCAAGACGCCGCCTGGAATCGCTACAAGATGCGGCTCGCGAACGCCCCAACGATGGCGAAGGGAGGGAACGCAGGACTTAAGGGTGCGATTGGATTGGCGCGTGTACTGCCCGCGGACCACGAACCCTTGCGCATAGAGGCGGCCAAGCTCGCGGGACCCGTGACACCTGGCAGTGGGAGCGGCAAGGGGGGCGCGACGGGATCCTTTGGGGAGCGCGTGCAGCGCCTGAAAAAGGAGCTGCAGAAGACCCAGCGCCTCATGACCCTGGAAAATCAGGAGCTCGCACTCCTGCAAAGGCAGGCCAAGGATCGTGGCAAGCTGCAACCAGTGGCGGCGGGCGTCATCCCCCAGGAGGCGACCAAGCCGCCGACCCATGTCGCGGGCAAACCGCCGGTCAAGGTGCAGCCCATACGTCATATGGTGGCGCCGGTGCGCCCCCTACCGCCGCCAGCACCTGCCCCTTCGTTTCTGTCGATGCTGATGTCGTCCGAGCGCACGCCTATTCTCGGCGCCTTGCTGGTCATAGTCCTCGGTGGTGGCCTCCTCGTGATCCGCAGGCGGCGTCAGACAATGGCCGAGTTCGAGGAAAGTATTTTGTCGGGTGGGGGCCTGAATTCCGAGGGGCAGATGCCCGATACGGCCGGTCTACCGAAGACACCGGACGTGTCCTTTCTGAGCGAATTCAGCCAGGCGGGCTCGGGCGGCGCCATGCATACGGACGAGGTCGACCCCTTGGCCGAGGCCGATGTTTATCTGGCCTATGGGCGCGACGAGCAGGCGGAGGAGATCCTGAGGGAGGCCTCGACCAGAGAGCCTGGGCGCGTCGAGTTGAAGCTGAAGCTCCTTGAAATCTACCTGCAACGCGACGACAAAAAGACCTTCGAGATCGTCGCTGAAGAGGTCTATGCCGCCTGCGAAGGGCGTGGCCCCGCATGGCAGAAGGTCGAGGAGATGGGTCGTAAATTGGATCCGGCGAACCCGCTCTTCAAGGGTGAGGCATCGCCGGGCGTGAAGGATGCGACGCTGGCCGACGAGGAGGTAATCGCTCCGCTCGGAGGCCTGGGGGATCGCATCGATTTCGCGGCGGTAGCTCGCGAACTCGAAGAGGTCTCGGCACCCAGGCGTCAGGCGCCGAGCCTCGACGAAATGGACGGCATCCTGGAGTGGCCTGGCAGCAGCTCGAAGTCTAAGGCCAAGGAGACCGCGCCACAGAGCGAGGGTGTGCCGGTAGGGGCCGAGGAGGAGGGCGTGCTCGACTTCTCCTTGGATCTCGGACATCCCTCGGAGCTTGTGGAAGCAGGGGCGGAGCGGCTGCCTCGGGCATCGGCAGCGGAAGACGCCCAGGCAGGGGCGCTGGACTTCCAATGGGATCATTCTTTGACGTCCCCGACCGAGGTCTCGAAGAACAAGACTTCCGCGACCGAGACCTCAATGGCTGATGAGGAATTCGCGATCCGGTTCGACGAAGATGTGCAGGATCTTACGGCGGGCGATCTGGATCTGGGGCGAGGGGGTGCGAATGGCGCGAACGGTTCCGCCAGGGGCGGCCTGCCCTTCGTGCTCACGGGCAATGAGGCTGAGGATGAAAACGAGGTCGTGCTCGAGGCTGATAATGGCGCCGAGACGGGAAATGGTCTCGACAACGCGACCGAGGTCGTGGAGACCAAGCTCGATCTGGCGCGGGCGTATATCGAGATGGGTGATCATGATGGGGCGCGGGGTATCCTTGAAGAGGTGCGGGCCGAGGGAAGCGCAATGCAGCGCACTCAAGCGGACAGCCTCATGGGGAGCATCCCCTGACGCCAGCTTTGGCCGCTGAGCCGGCCTCGGGGAAGACGACTCGCAACACGAGTTTGGGAGAGCCTGTCGCGTCTGCCGACGCTCAGTGCGCCGACGGGTCGCGCAGGATAAGCAAAAATCGCTTTGTGCGGCTGTAAGGCATGGACGGAGAGGCCGCTTGCCGCTGAAAAAGGGGCTTGCCTGCCCACACGCCCGGCTCACGCCACGACCAGCGGCCGCGCGCGCGTCCTGAAAGGCGCGGGCTATATCGACTGGATCAACGACGCCGCTCGAACCTCAAGAAATGGAACGTATAGGCGTGGCGATCATCAGCCGGGTGGGGTTCGTCGGCTACGAGTTCCCAGTCTTGCGGGTCATAGGCGGGAAACGAGGCATCACCTTCAATATCCGCGTCGATTTGTGTCAGAAATAGTCGATCCGCGCGCTCTAAAGTTTGCCGATAGAGGCTCGCTCCGCCGATAATGAAGACCTCGGTCGAGCGCGCGCGCGCCAAGGCCTCCTCCAACGAACCCACCACTTCGATATCGTGGGCGGCGCCAGCCGCGAAAACCGGATCTCGCGACACGACTACGCTATGGCGACCGGGCAGGCTGCCCGGAAGCGATTCGTAGGTCTTGCGGCCCATGATGACGGTTTTGCCCAGGGTGAGCGCTCGAAAGCGGCGCAAGTCATCCGGCAGGCGCCAGGGGAGCGCGTTGTCGCGCCCGATGGTGCCGTTACGGGCGACCGCCGCGAGGAGCGAGAGCGTCATACGGCCACCGGTGCCTTGATGGCCGGATGAGGGTCGTAATCGCAGATCTCGATGTCCTCGAATCGGAAGCTGAATAGGTCGGTAATGGCGGGGTTTAGGACCAGTCGTGGTAAGGGACGCGGAGTCCGCGACAGTTGTTCGCGCGCCTGATCAAGGTGGTTGCGGTAGAGGTGGGCGTCGCCTAAGGTATGGACGAAATCCCCCGGCAGGAGCCCCACGGATTGGGCCACCATATGGGTCAGGAGGGCGTACGAGGCGATATTGAACGGGACGCCCAGAAAGACGTCGGCACTACGCTGATAGAGCTGGCAGGAGAGTCGACCGGAGGCCACGTAGAACTGGAAGAGCACATGGCAAGGGGCGAGCCGCATGTCTGGCAACGCCGCTACATTCCACGCCGATACCACGAGACGCCGAGAATCCGGGTCAGTGCGAAGGGCCTCGACGACCGCGCGAAGCTGGTCGATACTCTTACCGTCGGGCGCGGCCCATGAGCGCCATTGTGCACCGTATATGGGTCCCAGGTTACCCTCGGGGTCTGCCCACTCGTCCCAGATGCGAACACCGTGCTCATGAAGATAAGTGATGTTGGTGTCGCCCTTGAGGAACCAAAGAAGCTCGTGGATGATGGAGCGCAGATGCAGGCGCTTGGTCGTGACGAGCGGAAAGCCATCGGCAAGCGCAAAGCGCATCTGATAGCCGAAGACGCTCAGGGTCCCGGTCCCGGTCCGGTCGTTTTTAGTGACCCCGTGATCGAGGATGTGGCGCATGAGGTCGTGATACGGGCGCATAGCGCCAGTGTAGCATGAAGAGGATAATGGCTGGCATGATCACCGTCCGAGAGAGCCCGCAGCATGGTCGTGGCGTGTTTGCGGACTCATTCATTGCGGCGGGTACGCCTCTGCTTACCTTCCAGGGGCCGCTCTTGGCGCGCACGCAGCTAGATCCAAACGACTACCATCTCCAGATCGGCGAGGATCTATATCTCGGACCCTCGGGGAAGGCCGATGATTTCGTGAACCATTCCTGCGAACCCAACGCAGGCTTTGCAGACGGCCTCGTGCTGAAGGCCTTACGGGATATCGCTGCTCATGAGGAGATCACCTGGGATTATTCCTGCGCGATCGACGAAGCGGATTTTGCTGGATTCCCGTGCGCTTGCCGCAGCCGCTTATGTCGCGGCGTGGTGCGCTCCTTTCGGCACCTCGAGCGGCCCGTGCGGGAGCGGCTGCGACCCTTTGCGCTGCCGTACCTGCGCGATCGCTATCGCTGAGGGCGACCCGCATCGCGCGCGGGGACTAGATCCGCGGTCGAGCGCAAGGCTTGGCCAGAGGGTCGGAGAGACGCGAGCGTAAAGACGTTTGACTAAGCGGGCTCGACATTGGATATACTGTTGCGCTGGAGCGTACGCTCCTCCAACCCCCAATCGAAATCGGAGAACAAATAATGAAGAAATTGATCTTGGCCTCGGCGGTCCTTTTTGCGTTGGCTGGTTGCCACAAGGCGCCAAAGCCGAGCACGTCGCAGTCGGCCGCGCCGGCCGCGCCGGCCGCGTCTTCGCCGAGCACAACGAGCAGCACGGGTACCACGGCTAGCCCGAGCAAGAGCTCCGCTGCGCCCGCTGGTACCACGTCATCTTCGGGTAGCATGTCGTCCATGAACGGCATGTCGTCCTCGACCACGAAGAAGAGCGCCTCGGGCCAATAAGCCCGCCGCCGCGCGCCAGACGGGATACCGACGTTCGGCGCGCGGCACCTCCCCCTTGTTGTGGAGGTTTTCCCTTTAGGTCGATGCGCGCAGCGAGGCGGCCTCAAGCGTGTTGGAAAGCAGGGTGGCGACCGTCATAGGACCCACGCCTCCGGGGACCGGCGTGATCCATGCGGCCCGTTTCCGGGCCTCCTGAAAGTCGATGTCGCCGGTCAAGTGACCATCCGGCAGGCGATTCATGCCGATATCGATGACAATCGCACCTTCTTTGATCCAGTCTCCTGGTATGAGGCGCGGCTTGCCCGCCGCCGCGACGAGGATATCCGCGTGTTCTACATATCCCCGCAGGTCTTTCGTGAACCGGTGACAGGTCGTCACGGTGCAACCGGCAAGTAAGAGTTCAAGGCCCATAGGCCGTCCCACATGGTTGGAGGCGCCGACGACGACCGCGTGGCGCCCACGCAGCTCGACTCTCGTGTGGCGCAGCAGTGTCATGACACCGGCCGGCGTGCAGGGCCGCAGAGCGGGGCGTCGCACGGCGAGTCTCCCCATGTTATATGGGTGGAATCCGTCGACATCCTTGCTTGGCAGGATTTGATCGATGAGGGGCTCGGGACGCAGGGGGGGCGGCAGCGGCAGCTGCAGCAAGATGCCGTCTATGCTTGGGTCTTCATTGAGTTGGCTGACAAGAGTCAGGAGATCGGCCTCGCTCGGAGCGGTCTTCATGATGTACGGGATCGACGTGATACCGACCCGCTGGCACGCCTCGGTTTTGTTGCGCACATAGATGGCCGAGGCCGGGTCGTCGCCGATCAGGATGACGGCTAGGCTCGGGCGGCGCAGGCCCTGGCGTTGGCGTTCATCGACGCGCAGTTTGATGTCCGCAAGAAGCGTGGCGGCGATTTGTTTGCCGTCGATGAGGTGTGCGGTCATGGCGTTCACCCGAAGGAAAGCGTTATCATCCCACGACCGGCAGGCGCGGCCAAGTGATAGCGCCTGATGAGGCGGGGCGCGCCCGGCGTTGACGAAGTCGGCTGCCCCGCGTATATTCCAGGCCCTTCGCCGGACGGGGTGGAGGCATCCTCGGGGTATAGCGCAGCCTGGTAGCGCACCTGCTTTGGGAGCAGGGTGTCGGGGGTTCAAATCCCTCTACCCCGACCAACACGAACGAGGCGCCCGTAGCTCAATGGATAGAGCAACGGCCTTCTAAGCCGTTGGTTGCAGGTTCGATTCCTGCCGGGCGTGCCATACCGGCAGTCGGCCCTAATGTCTATGGTGAGCGTAGCTCAGCTGGTTAGAGTCCCGGATTGTGATTCCGGTTGTCGTGGGTTCGAATCCCATCGCTCACCCCAATTTATCAATGACTTAGCATCATAATCACCTAGGTGCTTGTCCCCAGTGTGACGCATTTGTGCCAGCCCGGTGATGTTTCGGGCCGCGTCCGACAGGTGCGCCGGCGACAGATGGGCGTAGCGCAAGACCATTTCAAGACTTGCCCATCCCCCCAGCTCTTTGAGC
>JAJYHM010000065.1 GCA_021784755.1 Pseudomonadota bacterium | reverse complement strand
GGATACGGACGTCTCGCGCTCATCTTGCGACGCGCATTTGTGAAATTCTTCCGGAAACGGACCGGACCGCCTGCTCTAAGAGGGGTCGAAAAACTAGCGATGTGAAGGGTCAACGGCTTTTTCTGGGTTAACCGAAGCGACTAGTTGCTCTGCATCGCCTAGAGCGGGCGCGAAAAATCCAGTCGCCTCAGGGCTTGCAAGGTCTTCGAGCCGTCCGCGGGAATCCACGACGTCGCTTGGAGCGGACGGCCCTTGCCGGACGACTGGACGCGCTATTTTTTTGTCTCGCCCTTTAGTCGCGCAAGTTCGGCTTCCACGGAGTCTCCGGAGCGCAGTTTCGCAAGCTCACGCTCGGCAGGCGACTGGTCATCGCCGTCGTCCAGCACTCCACTCTCGGCGAGCGTGTCCATCGCCTGGGCGCGGGCCTGCATCTGCTCGGTCTTGTCTTTGGCGCGACGCACGCTTTCGCCCACGCCACCTAGCTTTTCACTCAGCCCGGACATCGATTCGTTGACCTTGACCTGGGCCTCCGCGCTGCCGTATTGGCCCTTCAAGACCTCTTTCTGGGTGCGGAAGGCGTCGATCCGCTCTTGGAACTTATGCTCGTAGTCGATGAGCTTCTGGACCTGCGCCGCGATGTTGTCGCGGGCCTCGGTGAGCGATGCGAGCTTGACTGTCGCGGCCTGCTTTTGGGTGAGCGCGCTACGCGCCAGGTCTTCGCGGTTCGATTGCAGGGCCAGCCGGGCGTCGGCCTCGTGGCGTGCGATATCGGCCTGTGTGGTACTCATTTGTTGCTCGAGGACCTTCTGTTCGGTCACGACATCGGCGAGGTGGCGGCGGGTCTCCTGGAGGCCCGCCAGCATCTTTTCGTAAGAAAGGTCCAGTTGCTCGTTCGGATCCTCCGCGGCGTTGATGAGTTTGTTGAATTTGGCCTCGATGACGTCGGCCGCGCGTTTGAAAAGGCTCATAATAATCTCCCTAGTCGTTTACCGGGATGACAATTTGCGGAATCAATCGTTCAGGGATCACGGTCGCGTCTTCTATGGGTTTCACCGCCGTGCCGATGGCGAAGAACTCGATGACGTGCGGCTGCCAGTTGTGTGATCCCTCGTGCAGCTGGACTGCAACCACACCCTCAGCGCCGGCCTCTTTGGCTTCCTGCTGCATGCGCTCCATGGCGAGTTCGCGGGCGTCGTACATGGCTTGGGTGAAAAGTGGCATCTCGACGTTGCGCCCTACGTTGCCGAGCGACTGCAGCATGCCCTGATGGGCCACGTGGTATACGCAGGAGCCCATGACGAGCGCGAGCGGTCGGTAGCCGGATTGCAGCAGCATCCAGAGGTCCTGGCCGGAGAGGTCGGAAGTAAAGGGCTTGCCAGCGGGGCCCTTGAAGCCGGGGTGGCCCTTGCTGTGGGCGATGGCCGTGCCAATGGCCAGAAACTCGAGGATGTCCTTGTCCCAGTCCATGCGCTTGACCTCAAGGCGCACGCCGACCACGCCGTCTGCCGACAAGGACTGCGCCTCCTGCTCCATGCGCGTCATGGCAAGCTCGCGGGCCTCGTACATGGCTTGCGACAAGACCGCCATTTCCTGGTTCTTGCCCCAGCCGGCGTATTGGATGCCGGTATGGTAGATACAGGAGCCGACAACCAAGCCCAGCGGCTCGAAACCGGCCTCACCTACCATCAGGAATTCGTTTACGGAAAAGTCCGAGGTGAAGATGCCGCCCCGGCGGCTCGTGTCGCGCAGGCCCTCCAGGCGCTCGCGCGCGTGTTGCGGCAGATCGGGGACTGTCTCACTCATGTTACAGGACCTCCCTGGTGGTGTCGGTGGCGGCCAGCAGCCGCGGATCGCGCACGCTCGTTACCAGCCGCACGCCGAACGGGCGTCGCGTACGGCTGTCGTGGAGGATGGCGGTGCCCAGCGCGATATAGCGGGCGAGGAAGCGCGGGTAGGGGTTGTTCTCGTCGGGCTCGACGCGGTAGAGCTCGGTATGCTGGGTATGGGCGAGGACCCCCGAGCCCAGACGCACTCCGTCGTCGCGCAGCTCCAGCAGGGCCTGGCGGCGCACCCGCGTGAGGAAGGTCGAGAGTGGCGCGATCTCCTGGTTCCAGAAGGACGCGGTGTTCGCAGTCGAGTAGCCGCTCGCAACGAACCAGTCATAATGGGCGCCTATGGCAAGGCCCACGGGCACGATCCCGGATTCGAGCAGTCGCGCGAACTCGAGGGCGGAGACCGTGGCGAGCGCGGGGTTGGTCGATTCCGCGAGGCCGTCTAGACGCACGGCGGTGCCGGTCACGCCGTAGTCCATGTGATCTTCATTCTCCGTCCCCGGCATGCGGCGCACGCGCAGGGTCACGTCGACCACCGCGTTCGCACCCATGAGCCCCGCCTCGAGGCGCAGCCGGTCGAGCGCCGTATGCCAGCCCTCGTAGTGGCCGCGCGTCCAGGAGTATCCAAAGTGAAACCAGCAGTTGCCAGAGACGAGACCGAGCGGGCGGATGCCGTGGGAGCGCTGCGCCAAAAGTCCCGCCGGCGAGGCGGTGGTGACCCATGGGCGCGCCCCGCTCATGGTCTCGGCCAGCCGCTCTTTGACGAACGGAGGCACCGTGCCGCGCGCGAGCGCCTCGGTCCAGGCCGTCTGGCGCGCTAGCACCGCTCCCTCGTCTGGGGATCGACCGTCGGGCGGACGCAATACGGCCATGAGGCCTCCTTAAAGCTTATGAGGTGAGAAAGTCCTGGAGGACGCCGCGCGCCCCCTCCAGGGCCCCCGAAAGTCGCCGCAACTCGTCTTCCAGGTCTTGCAGCCAGCGGTCGAGCGTCAGGGTTTCGGTCTTCAGGACCACGCCGCGCACTTCGTGCTGGCGGCTTGCATGGATCTCGTGATTGTGGGCATCGAGGACATAGCGGTTGTCATCGGTGCGGATGGTGATGCCGACTACGCGTTTGGGTCCGGTCAAAAAGCCCTCGCGCTTGCGTTCCACCTGCACGCGCCCCGGCAGCGCGCCCTCGAGACGCGCGGCGAGGGCCTCAAGAAAGGCATGGAGATCGGTTTGCGCCCGGCGGATCCAGGCGGCATGGAGATCGAAATCGCGAACTTCGTCCATGACGTACCCTAAACTGCGCGATCCCGTAAGTTGACACCACTTGGCCGCGCAATGCAATGCGCGACCCGTGCCCGTTTCCCGCATCGCGCCCGCGCGTTACACTCGCGCCATGGAATCTTCGTTTATCGAGGGCCTGAACGAGGCCCAGCGGGAGGCCGTGACCGCCGCCCCCGGTCCCGTGCGCATCCTGGCAGGGGCCGGCAGCGGCAAGACACGCGTTCTCACTCACCGCATCGCCTGGCTCGTGGATCGGGGGGCCTCACCCTTCTCTTTTCTCGCTGTGACCTTCACGAACAAGGCGGCCTCCGAGATGCGCCGGCGTATCGAGCATTTACTGCGCCAAGGCGTATCCGGCCTGTGGATCGGGACCTTTCACGGGCTCTCGCACCGCTTTCTGCGGGCGCATTGGCGGGAGGCGGGGCTCCCGGAGGCCTTCCAGATCATCGATAGCGACGATCAGCAACGCCTTATAAAGCGTCTCATGCGCGCCCAGGCCCTTGACGAGGCGCGCTATCCGCCGCGCATGGTCCAGTCCTTCATCAATGGGCACAAGGAGGCGGGGCGACGCGCCCAGAAGGTGGGCTTGAGCGTCGATCCGACGCAGCGGGCGCTGCTGCAGATCTATCAGGCCTACGAGACGCTCTGTCGCGAACAGGGCCTCGTCGATTTCGCGGAGCTCTTGCTCGCCACGCTCGAGGTGATGCGCGGTCACCCCGCGGTGCGCGACCATTACCAGCGGCGATTCCGGCATATCCTGGTCGACGAGTTCCAGGACACCAATGTCGTTCAGTATGAATGGCTGCGGCTGTTCGGGGCGGCCGGCCACCTCTTTGTGGTGGGCGACGACGACCAATCCATTTACGGTTGGCGCGGGGCTGAGATCGAGAATATCCTGCGTTTCGAGCGCGACTACCCCGGCACGCGCACGATCCGTCTGGAGCAGAACTATCGCTCCACGGGCCGCATCCTCGAGGCGGCCAACGCCGTTATTTCCCACAACGCCCAGCGTCTCGGCAAGACCTTATGGACCGCCGGCCGCGACGGGAGTCCGGTGGCGCTCTACGCCGCCTATAGCGGTGTCGACGAGGCGCAATTCGTTGTCGAACGCATTCGCCGACTCTTGCCCGAAGATACGCGGCCGCGCGATGTGGCGATCTTGTACCGCTCCAACGCCCAGTCGCGGCTGTTCGAGGAACTGCTGGTTCGCGCGGGTATACCCTATCGCGTCTACGGGGGTCTGCGCTTCTTTGATCGCGCCGAGGTCAAGGACGCCCTGGCCTACCTGCGACTGGCCCTGAACGTCCATGACGATACGGCTTTCGAGCGTGTGGTAAACGTTCCGGCGCGCGGCATAGGGGCGCGGACGATAGAGGTCTTGCGCGGCCACGCCCGGAGCGAGCGGGTCTCGCTGTGGACGGCGTCCCTCGCGCTTCTGGCGGCCGGGACCCTGAGCGGGCGGGCGGCGTCGGCCGTGCGCGGCTTCGTGGCCTTAGTCGAGCGGCTCGCCGCGCAGACGGCTACGGTGGCCCTGGATGGGGCCATAGAGGCCATCATCAAGGAGACCGGCCTGCTCGATTTCTACCGCGAAGAGGGTCGCGAGCGTGGCGAGGCCCGCAGCGAGAATCTAGAGGAGCTCGTGTCGGCGGCGCGTTTCTTTATCGCCGAAGAGCGCGAGGGCCCGCCCGTGATCGAGTTTCTGGCGCATGCCGCCCTCGAGGCGGGCGAGGGGCAGGCGGGCGAGGGGCAAGACTCAGTCCAGCTTATGACTTTGCACGCCGCCAAGGGCCTCGAATTTCCAGTCGTGTTTCTGACCGGTCTCGAGGAAGGCCTGTTTCCGCACGAGCGCTCACTCTACGACGAGGCGCGCCTCGAGGAGGAACGCAGGCTCTGCTACGTCGGCATCACCCGCGCCATGCGTGAACTCACCTTGAGTTATGCGGAGACCCGGCGCATCCACGGCGAGGACCGATACTCGCCACCGTCGCGTTTCCTGACGGAGATCCCCGATCACCTCCTGGACCACGTGCGGCCCCGGGCGGGCGGCGCGGCGCAGGCTTCGTCGCCTATCTCCCTGGATGCGCCTTGTGTGGGCGGGCGCGTCGCGCATTCGGTCTTCGGCGAAGGGGTCATCGTCGACTGCGAGGGCCATGGAGCGCAGGCCCGTGTGCAGGTGCGCTTTGCGGCGAGCGGCGTCAAGTGGTTGGTGCTCGCCTACGCTGGCCTAAAAATACTTTAAGGACGAGTTGGAAAGCGGGCCATTCGGCGCCTATAGTTTCTGCATGAACTCTCGACCCCGGGATGCGGCGTGAATCCGTTCTTTTTTTTGACAAAGCAGGGCCGGCTTAGGCGTAAGCCCTTCCTGGCCGTGACGGGGGCGCTCGCCCTTGGGGCCGGCGCCGTGGCCATAGGGTTCAGTGTGGTCTGGCCCGATTTGTCGCCCCTGTTCGCCATTCTCCAGGCAGCGGGGCTTGCGGTCGCAGTCTACGTGCTCGCCGCGCGCATCGTGAACGTCAAGCGCCCGGCGGGCGCCGATAGCTTGGCGCCCCCGACAGGCCTCGTGGACGAGCTTACGCGCGCTTTGAACCGTCGCGGCATCACATCGAGCCTTATAGAGGCCATGGCGCAATCCCAGCGCTACGGGACCCCCCTGTCGCTTGCGAGCCTCAGGATTGATGGCGCTGAGGCCTTGACCGAGCGTCTGGGGTCAGAGGCCGAGAGTGCGATCCTCGAGGGCGCAGCCGCCGTGCTGGCGGAGGCCTTGCGGCTCCCTGATCGTCTCGGCCGCTATCAGGATCGCGAATTTCTCGTCGTCTTGCCCCAAACCCACGCCGAACAGGCGCAGCTGGTCGCCGAGCGCCTGCGCGTGGCGGTGGCGGCCGCCCCGATCACCATAAAGGGCGAGGAGGTCACGGTCACCTTGAGCGCAGGCGTGGCCGAGTTCGGCCGCGGCCAGGACCTCGAGCGCTTCCTGGACAACGCCCACGAGGCCCTCTATGAGGCGGAGCGGGTCGGCGGGAATCATGTGTGCGCCTACAAACCCTTGCGCGCCAAAGGGGCCTCATAGCCGGGCGCTGGCGTCTTGAGCGCGCCATAGCTTAGATAGACGGCGAGAGTGAGCGGTACCAGCGTGACGAGAGCGACCAGGGTGCGGATCCAGGGCCCCAAATAGAAGGCGACGATGAGCGGCAGCACGAAGGTGGTGCCGAGCGTCGTGAGCCCAAACGGTCGTTCGCTCCAGAGCGCCAAGGCGTATTCGAGGGCTTCCACGGGGCGCGCCGCGCCCAGCACGATGGCGGCGAGTACATACAGCATGGTGACCACGAGCGCCACCTGCAGCCCCCAGAAGAGCAGCAAAAGGACGCCGGTAAAGAGGCGCCCGAGCAGGTCCCGATGAGCGAACATCTGGCCAAGCGATGGGCCATCGATCCCGCAAATCATGGCGAGCACGGTCAAGAAGACCCAGGCCCCCAGGAGGATGGTCGCGGCGCTCATGACCGGCAAGGCCAGCGTGCGGTCACGCAGTATGCCCACGAAGATGTCGCGGATGCGCTTCAAGTAGTCGCCGGCCGCACCCGGATGAGCCGCTTCGCGCAGGACGCCGGCTATGACGACCGGCGTGAACAAGATGAGCAGCACGCCGCCCATGAATGGCAGATCTGAGACGATCAGGGCTATGAGGAGGTAGAGGGCCGTTGTGCTGCCCCACATCAGAATATTTGCGGCCACGAGCGCGTAGGCGCCCTTGATCCACGGGCCGGCCTGCGACAGTTCCTTATCCATGGCAAGAACCTCCCTTCCCGAGAAGAACGCGCCGGGGCGTCAGCCCCGTGTCCGCCAAAGCCCCCGCAATTGCGGCGTCTCTCGTCGGCGCGCGGTCAGTATGCGACGAAAGGCGAGCGGGTCTTTAGTGTGCGTCAGTTCGCCCGCCCTTGGGAAGTGGAGGTCGGTCAGCCGCGAGAGCCAAAAGCGCAGGGCGGCGGCGCGCAATAGGGCAGGCCATGCGCCGCGCTCGATGCTCGTGAGCGGACGCACGTTCTGGTAGGCCGCGAGGAGCGCCTCCGCGCGACGAAAGTCGAGCCGGCCGTCCTCCTCGCTGGCCCAATCGTTCATGGTGATGGCCAGATCATAGAGCCAGGTGTCGGAGCAGGCATAGTAGAAGTCGATGACACCCGTGAGGCGCTCGCCATCGAAGAGCGCATTGTCGCGAAAGAGGTCAGCATGGGTGATGCCGCGGGGGAGGTCTGAGAACCGATACAGGCCCTGAAAGCGCAGTTCCTCGGCGAGTATGGCCGCATCCTCCGCATCCAGGTGGCCTGCCAATCGTTCCGCCGCCTGCCGCCACCACCGCGGACCCCGCGGGTTCGGGCGCTCTTCCCCAAAACTGAAGGACGCGCCGGCCTTGTGGAGTCGGGCCAACACATCGCCTATGGCGGCGCAGTGGGCCGCCGAGGGGGCCATGACCGAGCGGCCAAAGAGCCGCATGACAAGCGCGGCTTTTTTGCCATGGAGCGTACCCACATAGTCGCCGTTCGTGTCGGGGACGGGGTGCGCGCAGGGGATGCCGTGCTCCGCCAGAAAGGCCGTCAGATGGAGGAAGAACGGCAGATCGTTGGGGTCCACCCTCTCGAACAGTGTGAGTACGTACTCGCCTCCGGTCGTCGACACGAAGTAGTTCGTGTTTTCTATGCCGCTTTCTATGCCGGTGTAAGACCGGAGCGTGCCGACCGGATAGGCCGCTAGAAAGGCGGCGAGCTCTTGTTCCTCTATGCGCGTAAAGACCGACATGCGAAACCAGACTCCCCCGTCAGAGGTTGAGCTGGATCTCCTTTTCCTCTTCGGAGGGCTCGAAGCCGCTCAGTTCGTAGTAACGGAAGATGGCGTCTATGACGTCCTCGGGTTTATCGAGCATCACGAACAGATCCAGGTCGCTGGCGTTGATCACGCCATCGCGCATCAAGACCGTGCGGAACCATTCCGTGAGACCCGACCAGAAGGGCGTATGCACGAGAATGATCGGGATGCGCCGGCTCTTGCCGGTCTGGATCAGCGTCATGATCTCCATCAACTCATCCAGCGTGCCGAAGCCGCCGGGCATGACCACATAGGCTGTGGCATACTTGACGAACATGACTTTGCGCACGAAGAAGTGCTGAAAGGTCAGGCGGATGTCCTGGTAGGGGTTGCCCGCTTGCTCGTGCGGGAGGCGGATGTTCAGGCCGACACTGGGCGAAGGGCCAGCATACGCGCCTTTGTTGGCCGCCTCCATGATGCCGGGGCCGCCGCCGCTCACGACGCTGAAACCCGCGTCCGATAGCTTGCGCGCGATGTCCTCGGCGAGCGTGAAGTAGGGGTGGTTTGGGGCGATGCGGGCCGAACCGAAGATGCTCACCGACGGTCGGATTTGGGCCAAGGCCTCGAAGCCCTCGACGAACTCCGCCATGATCTGGAAGATCTTCCAGGCCTCTCGCGAGAGGGCGCCTTCCGGGGACGCGGTGCCGGGCTGCATGGCCGCCGGCTTTCTTTTGATCAGGGGTTTTTGAGGTTTTGGGGCAGTCATGATACCGACCGGGGATCCTGGGCAACTCTTGCTGTTGGTAGACGGCTCATCCTATCTGTACCGCGCGTTTCATGCCATGCCGGATTTGCGGAATACGCATGGCGAGCCGACCGGCGCCGTGTACGGCGTGGCCAACATGCTGCGGAAATTGCGCGCTGATTACAAGCCGAATTTGGTCGCCATGGTCTTCGATGCCCCCGGAGGGACGTTCCGCGACACGCTCTATGCGGACTACAAGGCGACGCGCGCGGCCATGCCTGATGATCTCGCCGTCCAAATCCCGAGACTTCACGCGCTGATCCAGGCGCTCGGCGTGCCGCTGCTCGCCGTGTCGGGGGTCGAGGCGGACGATGTCATTGGCACGTTGGCCCGCATCGGTCGCGAGCAGGGTTTGCGGGTCGTAATCTCCACGGGCGACAAGGATATGGCGCAACTTGTGACCCCGGACGTGACCCTCATCAACACCATGACCGACCAGGCCCTGGATCGCGAGGGCGTGATCGCCCGCTTCGGGGTGGCGCCCGAACGCATTGCCGACTATCTCGCCATCGTGGGCGACAAGGTCGACAATGTACCGGGCGTCGCTGGCGCTGGCCCCAAGACCGCCGCCCGTTGGCTCGAGACCTATGGCTCGCTCGACGAGATCATAGCCCACGCGCATGAGATACCGGGCCGGCTCGGAGAGGTCCTGCGCGAAGGCGAGGCCCAGTTGCGGCTCGCCCGCGCGCTCGTCACCATCCGCTGCGACGTGCCCCTGCCCCTTGCGCTTTCCGACCTCGTGCCCCGATCCCCCGACCCGGATGCCCTGCGGCGCTTGTACACCGAGCTCGAGTTCAAGAACTGGCTCTCCGAGCTCGGCGCGGGCGAGGCGGGTGCGTCGCCCCCCGCGGTCGTGATCACGGACCCCGAGGCCCTGCGCGCACAGGTCGCCGCCTGGCGCCATGCGTCGCTGCTCGCCTTGGACATCTGGGACGAGGATGGGGTGATCACGGCGGTCGTCGCGGGCACCGAACAGGGCGCTTCGGTCCTGCCGGTCCCTCGCGACCTTCTCGATGGACCCGGTCTCGCCGCGATCCTCACGGCCTTGCACCCGATCTTCGAGAAAGGGGCGCCGCCGCTTGCTCTTCACGACAGCAAGCGCATACTTCGATTTTTGATGGCCGAGGGCATGTTCTTGGGCGGCGCCTGGGACGACGTCATGCTGGCCTCCTATGTTCTCGACAGCGGCGCGGCCAGCCACGCGCTCGCCACCCTGGCGTTAAAATACCTGGGCCGTCCGATCACGACGCGGGAGACGATAATGGGTGAGGGGCGCGCCCGGCGATCGTTCGGCGCGATCCCCGAGGACGAGTCGGCCGCGGCGGCCGGCGACACGGTGTTCGCACTACTCTCTCTGCACGCCGAGCTCTTGGACAGGCTGCGCGCCGAACCCGGCCTTGCGCGTATCTACGAAACCATTGAGCGTCCCTTGAGTCCGGTGCTGGCGCGCATCGAGGAGGCAGGCGTCCCCATCGATACCGCCATGCTCGAGCGCCAGAGTGCCGAGCTCGGCGCGAAGCTCGCAACGTTCGAGAACCAGGCCCATGGACTGGCGGGACACGTCTTCAACCTGAATTCGCCCTCCCAGATTCAAGAGATTCTCTTTACGGAACAGAAGCTGCCCATCAAGAAGCGGACACCCAAAGGACAACCGTCCACGGCCGAGGACGTACTCGCGGAGCTTGCCCTGGACTACCCCTTGCCGCAGCTCATCCTCGATTACCGCGCGGTTGGCAAACTGAAAAGTACCTACACCGACAAGCTCCCTTCCATGGTGGACCCGCGTACCGGGCGCATCCATACGACCTATCATCAGGCGGTGGCTGCCACAGGCCGCCTATCCTCGAGCGACCCCAACCTGCAGAACATCCCGGTGCGCACTGAGGAGGGTCGTCGCATCCGCCAGGCCTTTGTCGCGGGGCCCGGTCTGTGCATCCTGTCGGCGGATTACTCCCAGATCGAGCTGCGCCTCATGGCCCATCTGTCAGGGGACGCTGGTCTCGTGCGGGCCTTCAAGGAGGGGCGGGACGTCCACCGGGCCACGGCCGCCGAGGTCTTCGGGGTGGCCCTGGAGGCGGTCTCCGACGATCAGCGGCGCGCCGCCAAGGCCATCAATTTTGGGCTTATGTACGGGATGTCCGCGTTTGGGCTCGCCCGCCAGCTGCGCATCGACCAGGGACACGCCCAGAAATACGTCGATCTGTACTTTCAGCGCTATCCGGGGGTCCACCGCTATATGGAGGACATGCGGCGCCTCGCCCGCAGCCAGGGCTATGTCGAGACCCTCTTCGGGCGCAGGCTTTATGTTCCGGACATCAAGGCAAGCCACACGGGGCGCCGCCAATATGCCGAACGCACGGCCATCAACGCCCCCCTGCAGGGCACGGCCGCCGATCTCATCAAGAGGGCCATGCTGGCGGTAGACGCCTACTTGACGGAGGAAGGGCTTGCCGCCCGCATGATCATGCAGGTTCATGACGAGCTCGTGTTCGAGGTCCCGGAGGCGGAGATCCCGGTCGTGAAGGAGGCCGTGGTGGCGCGCATGGAGCAGGCGGCGACCCTGTCGGTGCCGCTCATCGCCGAGTGCGGGGTGGGCAAAAACTGGGATGAGGCCCACTAGGAACTTTTTCCGGGGCCCATAGTCTACTGGTACGGGACGATAAGTCCTTTACCCGCTTCTCCTCCCTGAGTGGGTAACCTGGGCCGCTAGGCCCAGGGTCTCGTTTATCCCCGGGCCCTCTCCCTTGCGCCCGGGGTTTTTTTGTGCCCCATCTTATACATACATGAGCGCGCTCGTAAAGACGCGTCGCCCCTCTGAAAACCCAAGTAGTGCGGCGCGAGCCCTTGTCTCGGTCGCCACCGGGCCCGATGCGATATGGCCGTGTTCCGCAGCGTCGGGCTTTGACGTCGTGCCGGGAGCCGTACAATAATGTCTGCACATGCACGTCGCGGAGCATCTCCGGATGCAGACCAGGCTTACGCTGCCATTGGATGAGATGTGGATAAGACGGGCCAAGGCGCGTGCGCGTCCTCTCGGCAAGCCTCTGTCCCGAATGGTTGCCGATTACTTCGCGCCATTGACTGAAGAGGCCGGCCGACAGGGCGGCTCCCCGGAGCTGCCTCCGGTCACGCGTTCCCTGAGGGGGCCTTGCGCGGCCGTGGCGTCGATCAGGACGACCATCTCCGCTACTTGGACGAGAGACACTGTTGAAAGCGCCCTTTGACATCGTGGTTTTGTACGCGGCAAAAGGCGGGACCCTGGCTGTGTGGACTGGAGCGTTGCCGTGAGCCGACCCGGAAACAACCCAAAACGCCGTATCGCGCCTGCTGATTGCGCGAACGATCAGGTGAAGCTAAGGCTCGCGAAGTTGGCACGCTATGTCGGTAGCGGTCATCACAAACGCAATCCGGCTAACTATGGATTGCTGCGCACAAATCCGCGTCCCACGAAGTCACTTTGTGACCTGGGGCGGGTGATTCCACTGGACGAGGCAATATCACTGGTGGCAAACGGTATCCGCTGCGGGCTATTCAGTAAAATTCGTGGGGATGGATTTCCAAAATTCATCTGGAGCGTCTCCAGTCGCGGTGAAGTGTTCGAAGCCAAGACCGATTCCAACGGTACCGGAGAGTACCACGGGTATCCGCTGGAAGATGAAGATGCCATGCATGTGTACGTCAGGTCTGTTTGGGAAGAGCGATGTCAAAACGCTGGTCAATAAAAGCCGATTGGGCGCTGCTGGAGTCCGGTTCGCCGGAAGAACGCGCGGGTTTCGCTGCGCTCGGCATCAGCGCCTATGGCGTCTGCCTGACTGCGGGGCACGATCGCCTGTTGCGTAGCGTTCGGGAAGCTCCTTTCCTCTCGGCGTATCATCTTGCCGAGTGGCTGGCCTGGAACTGGTGGCGCTTGCGCTGGGAGCCGCGCAAATCAGCCACCGAATGGGAGCTGTCGCATGTGATGGCGAGCATCGGCAACGGCTATATTTGGCCGAACATTCAAATTCTGTCGGACGGGCAAAATATTACCCTGGCTTCCAAGCCCACACCGGAACGAGCGCGCACGCCCTATCGGTATATCAACGATGTGGTAAGTGTCATACCCGCTTCAGACTTCGAAACCGAGGTGGATGTTTTCATCGAGACGGTTCTGCGTCGCTTGGAGGATTGCCAGGTCGCCAAGAGCAACTTGGCTGATATATGGCAAGCGGTTTTGGAGGAGCGGCGGGATGCCGTTTTGAGCCAGCAGAGAAAGCTAGAGGCATTGCTGGGGGAAGACCCCGGCGAAATGGATGAGATCTCGCTCCAGGGCCTGTTGAACGGGGCCGCGCTGACCGGACGCGATGCTCTCGAGGAAATCGCCGCCAATCGTGCTCCTGGACAGGATGTGCCGGATATTGGCAGGTTGGTCGAGCTTGCGCGCAACGAAGGGGTCAGTGCCCGGCCTAGGGATCGGGCTCGACTGGATTCAGGCACGGCTTTCAGTGTGCGGGCAATACCGGCGTGGAAAGTCGGGGTCGATGCCGCTCAAGCGCTGCGCGCACGCTTGTCGCTTGATCCCAATGAGGCCATTCCCAATCGTTTGCTTGCAGACCTCTATGGTGCGCCGGCCACTTTGTTGGATGACTCCCCGGCGGCGATGGCACCCGAGATCGACCTTTCCTTGGTGCTAACCGAGGGAAGCGAGCAAAGCCATGTGTTGCTTCGCTCCAAGTGGAAGACTGGTCGACGTTTCGAATTGGCGCGCTTGCTTGGTGACTACGTTGTTTATACCACCGATGAGCCGATGCGTCCTGCGACGCGCTCAGCGACATACCGGCAGAAGGTTCAGCGGGCGTTTGCCGCTGAACTTCTTAGTCCTTTCCAAGCCGTGGATGATATGCTGAATAGCGACTACTCGATGGAAAGCCAGCAGGATGTTGCGAATCATTTCGGTGTATCCGAGCTGACGGTTCGCACCTTGTTGGTCAACCACAACCGCATCAGCCGCAGCGAGCTTGACGAGATTTACTGACTCCCCGCCGCTCGACTCTCGCATCGCAAAGCGGCAATCTCCTATCTGAAATTCCACTCACTAAACTGATATATGGACACCCCCTACATTGCAAGCACGTATTCGCTTTTGGAATTAGGATCGGACTGCATCAGCAATTCTCAATGTGAAGCGTAGAAGCCCGGCCGATATGGCGGAAGAGCCCGGAACACCCGGTGACGGCGTCAGGACGAGGGTATTTGAGGACGCCTAGCCGGGCGTTAGGTGCTTATCGGCGCGCGCCCATGCCATCGAGTACTTACGGGCCGTTGTCACATTGAGAATTGCTGGGACTGCATAAGTATATCCGGCCTCTGATGCGTCCGTCGACACAAGCCCTGATGACATTCGCTCGCAGGAGCCTCGGCCCAGCGTTTCCCGATGTTGGTGAAGCGTGGCGATACCCGATACAATCCAAACCATAGGCCGGTTTCCTTTGTCGTGGGTGAGTGTCAGAACTTCCCACTTAACAGAGGAACATCGGCCTATCTTATGTTGGGCTTGTCACACGCTCTTTCCGGCTCTGTTTCTTGAAAGCCCCTGAAAGATGTCGGGATATTGAGGACGGGAGAGCCTTAAGCAGAGAAGGGCATAACAGATGGGGTGGACGCCATCCCGTCAGCGGCTGGATGTGCGCTATAATTGTTCTTGTGAAGACTTTTAAGGCCGATTTAACCCTGTCCGAAAAGGAGTCCCTGAAGCGGTGGGGTGATGGCCTGCGCGCGCGCCGGATCGAGCGACAGGAGACTCAGGCCCAAACCGCGGAGCGGTTGGGGATCTCCGTTTCCGCCTATCGGCGCATGGAAGGCGGCCATCCTACGACCTCTATCGGGCTGTGGGTCCGCGCCTTTGCGCTGTTTCGGGTTCTACCGGACCTTGATACCGCGCTTGAGCCGTCGCTCTTTTCCGAAGGGCTTGACCGGCAGCGTGTTCGCAAGAGGCGTTCATGGCCGCAATGACGGGCATCCAGCAGATTTTCGTGTGGACACAGGATCCCCATGGGCGATTCCTGCGGGCGGGCACCTTGCGCGTGCGGGGGCCGGATCCCGTTCATGGCACCCTGACCGGCGCCTTTCGGTACGAGGAAGGCTATCTTGCAAACGCCGGAGCCTTCCCCTTGGACCCCATCCATTTACCCTTGTCGCCAGAGGTGTTCGAGGCGCGCCGCCCGCGCTCTGGCGTCCAGGGGGTCTTTGAAGACG
Source organism: Pseudomonadota bacterium (assembly GCA_021784755.1). GTDB lineage: Bacteria > Pseudomonadota > Gammaproteobacteria > Acidiferrobacterales > Acidiferrobacteraceae > Acidiferrobacter. The sequence continues at coordinate 1,262 of JAJYHM010000065.1, read as the reverse complement.
CCCTGCCGGACGAGTGGGGCCGCGCCCTGCTAATTCGCCGGCACCAGTTGAGCGCGACGGAGAGCCGCGTCCCCGATCTGCTGTTGGTTATGGGCGGGGAGGGCATGGGGGCGCTGTCCTTTAGCGCGCGTCGTTCGCCGCGTCGCACGGACCCGTCAGTGGCGCTTCGCGATCTCGAGTCGCTGGTTCAGGCTGTCGCGGACTATGAGCAATCGGGCGCCTTGCCCTCCGACCTCGCGATCCGGGCTTTGCTGCGGGCCGGCAGCTCGCCGGGTGGGGCAAGGCCGAAGGCGCTGGTTCGGGATGGCGCTGCCCTCTATCTTGCCAAGTTTCCGTCCGCGAAAGACCCGGTTGGCGTGGACATGGTGCGCGTGGAGGCCGCCAGCCTGGCCTTGGCGCGCCAGGCCGGTATAGAGACCGCCGAGACACGGGTAGTGCTGTGCGGTTCGCGCCCGGTTCTCCTGTCCCGACGATTTGATGTGAGTCCCCAAGGCGGCCGTTATCACCAAATCTCCTTACAGAGCCTGATGGGCGTCGATGGGTATTACTTTGAGACTTATGGTCGGCTTGCCGAGGTCATTGGGCGAGTCAGTAGCGCCCCCAACATCGATCGGCCAGCCATTTACCGGCGCATCGTCTTCCATGCCCTGTTGGGTCACACGGATGACCACCTGAAGAACATCTTGATGCAACATGATGGACAGGGATTCCGTCTGGCGCCCGCCTTCGATCTGGCACCGGACGTTTTTCAGAGGGGAGAGCATATTCTGGGTTTTGGGACTCACGGACCGCGGCCATCGCGAACCGCCCTTGCAGACCTGGGCGCTGTTTGCGGGCTCTCCTCTGAGCAGGCGGGCGCGATTCGGGCGCAGGTTGCGGGCGCCGTCAAAGGTTGGGATGCGGTTTTTGCCCAGGAAGGGGTCTCACCTGCCGAGCGCTCCCGATATGCGCCCGACATAAAAAGGCGTCTCGCCGTGGTGGGCGCCCCTCTTATTTCCCAGTTATCTGTCGCTCCAGGAGAGTGATCTGAGTATTGGCCCCTGTTGTATTTCAGATACACCACAAAACCTTGTAACCACTTGCTCAGACATAGTGCCTGCGAGCAGGTCCAGGCCGATCTCAAGCCGTACATGCCGAATGGCAGGAAAGGAAACACGGGAACGTTTGGCGCGCTTCATCGCCAATGGGGTATCGCCAAACCGCACGCGGCGCGTGGATTGAAGAAGCCGAGGAAGGTGGCGCCGACAATCCGACCACCCGAG
>JAJYHM010000072.1 GCA_021784755.1 Pseudomonadota bacterium | reverse complement strand
TCCTGTTGTCTCGTGAGCAAAACCCGTTATACTGCGCGAGCGCCGGGATGGCGGAACTGGCAGACGCGCCGGACTCAAAATCCGGTGGTAGAGATACCGTGTGGGTTCGACCCCCTCTCCCGGCACCAATAAAATCAAGCTGTTAAGGCAACACCCCCTTCTTCCCTGTGTTATGCCCCATATGTCCGCCCGAAGTAAAACTTCGGAGAGGGCGTGCGGATTGTAGTAACGGCGCCGGAATTGGACCAGATAGCGCCGGTGGCCGCCATCACAGAGGCGCAAGACCCTGCAGATGCTCAAACGCTATGCCCACCTCCGAGCGGAAGACCTGGTAGGGATGTTGGGGTAGCCGGGCCACGGCCCTGAGTTCGGACCGCACCAAGACACGGCAAGCTAGGCTAAACCGCCGACATAGAGTTGCGCCATGGGAATATTTGCGTCCATTTCCTCCGGATCATTACCGCCTCCAGCTCGTCTGCGTCGGACGTCAGCACCTTCGACAAAAGATCAGATGGAGCGCCTGACCACGGTCGCGACGCTCTGCCGGAGGCGCTTTACCTCTATCCCATCTTTGATGCCTGGCCCGAGTAGGTGCGCGCAGGTGGCGTCATTCGCGCGCCTTGACGCAGGAGGCGGGAGCGCTCGATAATCGTCGAGGCTCCTTTTGGACTTTTCGTAACGTCGTATTGATGATGCGTCATCGCAAGTGTGCGTATTTTAAGGGGGTCGGTGGGTGGGCGCATATGGGGCATGCACCCCGACTCGACTCCCAAGCCTCATTGTGGGCCGAACGGCCCATCGAGCGGGTCTGTAAGGCTAAGACAGGCTCGCGCGCTCGCAAACCGGCGACGGCCGTCGATGCGGCCTGCAAGGCGCCCTCCCTGTGGCGCGGAGGAAACGGCATGAAATCAGTACCGGTGGCCGCAGTCTCGATCCCGCTGCCCGACAAGAATACGATTTACCCCCACCCTTTCGCCTCGCGGGTTGCGGGCCGGACGAAACGGAGACTCGGCGACCATTTCGGTCTCACGAATTTCGGCGTCAATCTGACCGAGCTTGCGCCCGGGGCCATCTCCGCGCTGCCACACCATCATTCGAAACAAGACGAGTTCGTGTATGTCGTGAAGGGCACTCCGATCCTAGTGCTGGGTGAGGAGGAATTTGCGCTCAAACCGGGGGATTGCGTGGGTTTCAAGGCGGGTGACGGCGTCGCGCACCAGTTGGTCAATCGTTCCGGCAAACCTGTCATCTACCTTGAGGCCGGTGACCGTACGGAAGGTGACGAGGCATCTTACCCGCATGATGACCTAAAAGCCCGACTCACCAAGGGCGCATGGCAGCTGGCTCATAAGGATGGCCGGCCGTACTGATAAGACCTGCCCCTGAAGACCAATCTCAAGTCATGGTGTCGTCGCCCGTAAACCTCGGCACCCCGTCAGGCCACCCGGACCTGAATGTGTTTGCCGAGCGCGTTCGCGGCCGCTTCGATCTGGTCGAGCCTTGAGGCGTGACGCAGGTCGAATAGGCGATCAACTTGCGGCATATGCCATCCCAGGCGCCGGGCGAGTTCCGCCTTTTTGATTCCTTGATCGGTCATCGCCTGGTATACGCCCAGCTTGGCGCATTCCAGCGCCGATGGCTGCACAGTCTTCTGTCCGGGCGCGGGTCCGCTTGCGGCAGGTAGAGGTTTGCGGGCCTCCACATAGAACGACAAGCCCGTTTCCAGTGCGTCAATGGCGTTCAGGAGGGCTTCATCCTCATCGGCGCCGAAGGTGATCGCCTCCGGCACATCGGCAAAAGTGACCAGCACGGTGCCGTCATCAGGGGTTAAGGTCACGGGGTAGTCAAACATGATTCTCTCCTTCACTTCAAACCAAGCTGCCGTTTGATCGCGGCTTCTAGTCCCTTGCCAAGCTCAGTGGTCCCGTGCATGGGGAGGGTGGATTGCTTGCCGTTCAAAAACACTTTCAGATGTGAGCCTTTACCGGGCAGGAATGTCGCCCCCTGCGACTCTAGCCATTTCTTCATCTGCTTAGAGTTCATGGGCAAATCATAACAGATGTGTTGTGTTTGTCAAGCCCGCGAGTGTCTCAGGTATCACTTCTCCCTGTGTCATTTGATGCACGTCTGGGCCTCCTCTATGAGGCTGCGCGTAATCGCCCCACGGCTATACGCCCGCCGCGTTGGTCGCGCTCCTTCCGACTGGTTTGATACCTTGGCCGATATGACGGTCCGTGGCGCAGTGGTGACGCGGATAAAACGCCTGGAATGCGGCCTTATCGGTGACGTGGACTCGGTGACGGAAAGCGGCATCTCCAGGGGTCCTTCTGACCGCGGAGCATCGCGATCCCCACCCTACCGGCGGCGCAAACGTCCAGGGGCAACAAGTCCGCAACTCGAGTGCAGACGCACCCAGAACCGGCACTTTCGACACATCCAGATCCGGTACGACAGGGAGGTAAACAAACGTGCGATGGACGCCTATACGGCCGCCCCGACCCCTCCCTTTCGGTATATCAGTTTATACTGAAAATCGGTAGCGCCGTCCCCACACCGCGCGTATACTACGGACCCCAATCGGCGCCTTTTTGCGATCCCTTCGAACCCTTAATGTTCGAGACACCATCCGACAAGGGACGACGAGTAGCCTGAGCATGAAGGCGGACACAATTCCGTTGACTACACTCGGGCGTAAGGTATGGTTCGCTGCAAAGCGTACCGAAGGTGGCCTACGGCCCTGACTTTGAGAGGACCATTACGTGGAATCTCGGTTTCCCCACCCCTATTTCAGCTCGCATCCACAATGGCGTTGGTTCATTCTTGTCACGGTTCTGATCGGGGCCTCCATGTCGGCCCTGGACGTGAGCATCGTGAATGTCGCCCTACCGACCCTGCAAGGCGACTTCAAGGTCAACATGGCGGTCATCGAGTGGGTAGCGATGGCCTATATGCTTACCCTCACGATCTTCCTTCCGCTCTTTGGGCGGCTCGCCGACATCTTCGGCCGCACCAAGATGTACAACACAGGCTTCGTGGTCTTCACGGTCGGCTCCGCCTTCTGCGGACTGGCCTCCTCGGCCGGTTTCCTGATCGGCGCGCGCATCTTGCAAGCCATCGGCGCAGGCCTCCTGCAAGCCAACTCCGTGGCGCTCATTACCGCCGCCTTCCCGGCCAAGGAGCGAGGACGCGCGATCGGCATTCAGGGTGCGGTGCAGGCGGTCGCCATGTCGATCGGCCCCTTCGTCGGCGGCATCCTGATCTCGGTGGTCAGCTGGCGGGCGATCTTCTACGTCAACGTGCCCATCGGCATCTTGGGCACCTTCGCCGCCCTCTACTGTCTGCCGGCCGCTGAACGTTCGGGCAAGCGCGAGAAGATCGACTACCTCGGCACCACCCTCTTCGCGACCGGGCTGGCCTTTCTGGTGCTTGCCGTCAACGAGGGCGAGCACATTGGCTGGACCGCGCCTATCATCCTCACCTACTTTATTCTGGGCGCCGTCCTGCTCGCGGCCTTCCTCGTCACCGAGACCCGCGTTGAGCACCCGATGATCGATCTCACGCTGTTCAAGCGCTACGCCTTCTGGGCCGGCAATCTCACCGGGCTTTTGTCCTATTATGTGCTGTTCGCCGTCCTCTTTTTGATGCCCTTCTATCTCGAAAAGATCGCGGGCTACAACCCGGTGGTGACGGGCTCGATCCTGACACCCATCCCGCTTGCCATGGCGATCGTGGCCCCGTTCGCCGGCCACATATCCGACAAATACGGCTCCCGAATCATGACCATGTGGGGCATGGGTGTATGCGCGCTTGCCTCTGCGCTCCTGATCTTCACAGGACGCTCCCCCAATATGGCGATCCTGATCGGCGAACTTGTCGTGCTTGGCATCGGCATGGGTCTTTTCACCCCACCCAACAACTCGGCCATCATGGGCTCCGTTCCGAAGGAGCGCCTCGGTGTCGCAGGCGGCATCCTGAACATGATGCGGGCGCTTGGGCTCATTTTTGGCGTCGACATCTCGGGCGTGATCTTCACGTCTCTCGAGCATCAATACATCCTCGATCATGGGCATAAAGTGACCATCTTCAAGGATCTGCCGGTTGCGCTGCGGACGGAGGCCTTCCTGCACGGCTTCGCGCCGGTCATGATCACCCTGCTTGTAATCAATATCGTGGCGGGCCTCCTGTCGGCGGCCAAGAAAGATGATCCGCATAAGACGCCGCTCGAACACGGCGAGCCGATCGACCTCATGTAAGGCGTCTGCGCAGGGGCCCCTGGGGGAGCGTGCGTCCCCCCACCGGGCCCATGCCGCAGCCCCCACACGCCCGGGAGACCGGGTCTCGTGTGACCGGGGAACGATCGGGGTTTGGCACCGCAGGCCGCGTGCGCCTGCGGCCTGTAAGTGGCACCGACACTACGGAAATTGGCGCCAACGACCGGCTCAGCCGGCGGCTTGCATGGGAATGGCGTGACTGCTGCGTACGATGCGATTGGACGCATCGACATAGATGAGACGCGGCTTCATCTTGCGGGCCTCGCGCTCCTCATAGACACCGAAGGCGCAGATAATGATGAGATCGTTGACGCTCGCCTTGTGGGCGGCCGCGCCATTCACCGATATGAGACCGGAGCCAGGTTCGCCGCGAATGGCGTAGGTGCTGAAGCGCTCGCCGTTGCGCACATTGAATACGTCGATGCGCTCGTACTCGCGAATACCGGCCGCATGCAGCAACACGGCGTCAATGGCGACGGACCCTTCGTAGTCGATTTCGACCTGAGTCACGCGCACGCGGTGCAATTTGGCATGAAGCATGGTTCTTTGCATGCGGCTATTATCCGGTTTTCGGGCGGCGCTGCCAATGCCCACTGTCGGGCCGCCTTACCTGCGGAATTCCCGGTTATCGATGAGGCGGGTGCGCCCGAGGTGCGCGGCCGCCAATATCACGAGATCGGAGTCGGTCGCCGAGGGCACGCTTAGGTCGTCCGCGCAACGCACGGCCACATAGTCGGGCGCAAACCCCAAGGCCTTCAGACGCCCCATACAGGCGGCCTCGACATCGGTCAGCACGGCGCCCGCGACCACCTGCCCCGCCCCCTCGGTCAAAGTCTCGTAGAGGCCGGGCGCGCGGGACCGCTCGGCAGGCGTAAGGTAGGTATTGCGCGTGCTGAGAGCTAGCCCATCGTTTTCACGCACGGTGTCGACCCCAACGATCGTGGTCGCAAGCCCCAGATCCTCCACCATGCGCATCACAATCCGCCACTGCTGATAATCCTTCTTCCCCATGTAGCAGGCCCGCGGCCGCACGAGACCCAAGAGCCGCGCCACCACCGTCGTTACCCCCTTGAAATGCCCGGGCCGGCGGCGGCCGCACAGGTCCTCCGAGAGGCCCGGCACATGCACCTGGGTCTGTCGCTCCCGCCCACGGGGATAGATCACGGCATCGCTTGGCAGTAATACGGCATCCGCCGATGCCTGAGCGAGCTTGGCGCAATCGGCGTCCTCAGTGCGCGGATAGGCGGCAAAGTCCTCCTGGGGCCCAAACTGCAGGGGATTCACATACACACTCGCCACCACCACATCGTGGTCCTCACGGGCACGGCGTATAAGCGCCATATGTCCCTCATGGAGGCCGCCCATGGTCGGAACGAACCCGACATCCTCCGGCCACGAAGCCCGCTGCGTGACGAGCTCCGCAAGCGTGCGTATCGTGATCATTCGCCGTAGCTTTCGTCGGGTGTGGGAAAACGGCCGGCGCGCACGGCCTCTATGTAGGCCGCGAAGGCCGCCTTGACGCCACCCTGTCCGGCCAAGAAATCGCGCACGAAGCGGGGGCGGCGCGCGCCCAGCCCTAAGGCATCGTGCATGACCAGCACCTGCCCGTCGCACGAGGGGCCCGCGCCTATGCCGATCGTGGGCACGGCTACCTTCGCCGTGATCTTGGCAGCCAGCTGTGCGGGCACCGCCTCCAGGAGCAGGGCCGAGACCCCCGCCTCGGCCAGCTCCTGGGCCTCGGCGAGCAGGCGTGCGGCCTGGGTACCGCGTCCCTGCACCCGGTAGCCGCCCAGGCTATGCACGAATTGGGGGGTCAGACCGATATGCCCGCATACGGGGACGCCGCGCGCGGTGAGGTAGGCGGCGTTGGCCGTAAACGGCCCCCCGCCCTCGCCCTTCACCATGTGCGCACCGGCGCGCATCAGGGCCCCAGCGTCGCGCAAGGCTTGGTCGGCCGAGCCCTGAAAGCTCAAAAACGGCATGTCGGCCATGAGCAGCGCCCGGCTGATCCCGCGCGCCACGCAGCGTGTATGGTAGATCATGTCCTCGAGCGTCACCGGGACCGTACTCTTGCGCCCCTGTACCACGTTCCCGAGTGAATCGCCCACCAAGACCACATCCATGCCGGATTCGTCCATGGCGCGCGCGAAGCTCGCGTCATAGGCAGTCATGGCCGCGATCCTGAGGCCCTCCTTCTTCATCGCCATAAGGCGCGGCGCTGTGACGATCTCCGAAAAAGCACTACTCATGTGCCGGTACCCGACGCCAAAGGATTGAAGAAATGCCGACCGTTGTGAATGCCGCGGATCGACTCCACAAGCGCCGCGAGATCCTCGTCGCTCTCGACGAAATTGGCCTCGGCGGCGTTGACCATAAGCAGCGGCGAGTCCTGGTAGCGATGAAAGAAATCGGTGTAGGCCTCGGCCAAGGAGGCGAGATAGGCGCGATCGATGTGCTCATAGGCGCGCCCGCGCTTGCGTATGCGCTCCATCAAGACATCCACCGGCGCCTGGAGAAACACGACCAAGTCCGGCGTCTGGACGGGCTCCGGCAAAGACGAGGTGATCTGCTCATAGAGGCGCCACTCGTCGTTATCCAGCGTGATGCCCGCGAACACCCGATCCTTGGCCCACAAAAAATCCGCCACGACGCCCGCGCGCAGAAAATCGCCCTGCGCCAGATCATCAAGCAATCGACGGCGCTGGAAGAGGAAAAAGAGCTGGGTGGCGAGCGCGAAGGCCTGCCGGTTCTCGTAGAAACGCGCCAGGAACGGGTTCTGCTCCGGCTCCTCGAACAACCCTTCGAGACCGAGATGCAAGGACAGGCGGCGGGCGAGACTCGTCTTCCCAACCCCTATCGGTCCCTCGATCACAAGAAACGATCCGACAGACAAAGATGCCGGCACCGGCGCCCGTTCCTTCACGCAAGCCTCCTTACCACTTTATCGCAAGCCTCTCCGCCCTCTGGTTTTGCACGGCCCGGCGGAGATCGTCCAAGGCCCCAAGCCCGGGGATGCGAAAACCCGGCATGATCTCCACCCAAGGATACAACACGAAAGCGCGTTCGTGCAGGCGAGGGTGCGGCAAGGTCAAGGTCGGTCCGTCGCGCGTGACGCCTTCGTAATAGAGAAGATCGACGTCGATCACGCGCGGCCCGTTACGCACACCCGCACGCACCCGCCCAAGCGTCCGCTCGAGATCAAAGAGCGTCTCCGCCAACACCTCGGGCGCAAGCGCAGTCCGCAAGAGGCACACGGCGTTCAAAAAGTCCGGCTGGTCCGTCCAGCCGATAGGCGCGGTCCGATACAGGGAAGACGCCACCGCAAGGCAGGTGGCGGGCAGCTCCGCCAAGGCCCGCCGCGCGGCTGAGAGCGTCGCTACGGTATCGCCCTCGTTCGCCCCCAGGCCTACGACCGCCTCAGCCGCCTGCCGCACGCCGCCTGCGTCGCCTGCGAGGCCGCTTCTCGGCTTGCCCATCCAAGGCCGCTACCATGGCTTCGCGCTCGCTTGCGGCGGCCTCCTGAAAACGTGTCCACCAATCGAACAGCGACTCCTGCGCCTCGCCCGCAGCGGCCCTGAGCCCTAGGAAATCGTAGGCTGCCCGGAACCGCTTACTCTCCAGGAACCGGAAGGCATGGCGTCCGGCACGCCGCTCAAACCGCGACTGCAGGCTCCAGATCTCGCGCATCGGCACGCTGAAACGCTTGGGGATGGTCACGATACGCAGCTGTTCGCGCAATACGTGTTCGGCGGCCTGCATCCAAGCCTCGGCCGGTGGCGCTCCTTCGGCAATGCTATGCACCGCCTCCTCTTGGACCGCCTCCCATAGCAAGGCCGCGAAGAGAAATGCCGGGGTTACGGGCTTATCTTCGGCAATACGCAGATCGCTGTTGGCAAGCGCACGCGCAAGAAGCGAGTCAGGGTCGGCGTGTGGGCCTAGCACCGCGGCCACACCCGGGAACAACACCTCGAACAAACGGTGCTCACAGAGCGCTTCGTAGGTCGCGAGCGCATTGCCGGTGTGAAAAAGCTTCAACACCTCCTCGAAGAGCCGCGCCGGGGCCACATCTTGCAGGAGCGGCCCCAAGGCCGGCAACAGCCGTCGTCCGTCCTCAGTCAGACGCAATCGCAGCTTGGCTGCGAACCGGACCGCCCGCAGCATGCGCACGGGATCCTCGCGGAAGCGCGCCTCGGGGTCCCCTATCACCCGCAACTGCGCCTGCGCTAGGTCGCTAAGACCGTTCACGTAATCGGTGATGAGACCCTCGTCCGGATCGTAATAGAGGGCGTTGACTGTAAAGTCGCGCCGGAAGGCGTCCTCTTCCAGGGTCCCAAAGACGTTGCCACCATCGTCCTCGGGGCCGTCCGAGGGCGCCGCCCGATAGGTGGCGACCTCGACGATCTCGCGCCCGAAGTGGACGTGGGCCAGACGAAAACGCCGCCCGATCAGGCGTGCGTTGCGGAACACCTGGCGGATCTCCTCGGGCCGCGCCTGCGTCACCACATCGAAATCCTTAGGCTCCTTTCCCAGGATAAGGTCGCGTACGCAGCCGCCAACCAGATACGCGGTGTAACCTGCGTCCTTCAGCCGCTCTATGACCTGCCGCGCATGCGAACTGATCCCCCCTGGCGCTAAGCCGCAGGATGCGGCATCTACGATCGTCGGTGCCTTACTTATGTCAGTCAATGGAAAAAGGTCCCTCCCAAGCTCAGGTTTGTTTCAATTTGAAACGAGGGCTGTATAATAGCACTGCTTTGCGGCGCCCAAGAGCCGCTGCGCGCTGCTCCCTTCGTCTAGTGGCCTAGGACGCTGGCCTCTCACGCCGGTAACAGGGGTTCGAGTCCCCTAGGGAGCGCCATTCTCTGCCTCGCTTGATATTTGTCCCGTCCGACCGCATATCGCCCCCAACTGAGACCTTCGGAGGGGGAATTGCATGGCCGCGTCGCCTTTTATCACCGACGTCACCGAGAATGATTTCGACCAAGTCGTTTTGGCGCGCTCACACAAGGTGCCCGTACTGGTCGATTTTTGGGCGGAATGGTGCGGCCCGTGCCGCACGCTCATGCCCCTCCTCGCCAAACTTGCCGAAGAGTACCAGGGCCGGTTTTTTCTTGCCAAGGTCAATAGCGACGAAGAACAACGCTTGTCGGGCCGCTTCGGCGTACGCGGCCTGCCGACCGTCAAGCTCTTTAAGAACGGCGCGGAGGTAGCCCAGTTCGTGGGCGCGCAACCCGAGCGTACGATCCGCGAGTTGCTCGATGCCCACATCGATCGCCCCTCCGACGCACTCTTGCGCGCCGCTTTGGATCTCGAAGGCGCGGGCGACCCCGAGGGGGCCATCGCGCGCCTCAGGGCGGCGCGCGAAGCTGACCCGGCGAACGACCGCCTGACGGCCCACCTCGGCCGACTGCTGTGCGAACAAGGCCAAATCGCCGAAGGGGAAACGGTACTAAAGGGCCTATCGGCGCGCGCCCTGGGCGATACGGAGATCAACGCCCTACTCGCGCGCCTCGAATTCGTCCGCATGGCGGCCGATGCCCCACCCCTGGCGGAACTCGAGCAAAAGATTCATGCCCATCCGGGTGACATGGGCGCCCGGCTCGCCCTCGGGGCCCGCTACCTCCTCGCCGGGCACCACGAACAGGCCTTGGAGCAATGGCTCACCATCGTGCGCACCGATCGGCGCTTCAAAGAGGATGCCGGACGCCGGGCCCTGGTGGCCGCCTTCACGCTGCTTGGCGGCACGAACGAACTGGCACGCCGCTACCGCGCCCTGCTCGCCGCTGCGATCACCTAAGCGGCTTCTGCGGACAGGCACAAGGACCGCGCTCCCCTATACCTCTCCATAAGCGCAAGCCGCAAGGACGGACTCCAGACACACGGGGCGCGGCGTCCCCACCCCTCGGAGGAGGGACCTTTTCGACCACGCAGAAAGGAGAGGGTCCACATGTCTCGATAGGCGGGGAGGCCCCTGCTCCCCGGGCGCGCCGGGGCCGGATTGGCATGACGCGGGGCGCACCCCTACGCCGGCTCGCCCAGCTTGGCGGCCGGCGCGTGCCTATACTCCAGATACCACTCCACGAACCGGGCGATACCAGTCTCGACCGAGGTGGCCGGCCGGAAGCCCAGGTCGGCGGACAGGTCGTCGACACTTGCGATCGTAGAGGGCACATCGCCTGGCTGCATCGGCAACATCTCGATCTGGGCCTTGCGGCCAAGACACTCCTCAAGTACCCGGATGTAATGCATGAGTTCAACGGGCTGGTTGTTCCCGATATTGTAGAGCCGGAAGGGCGCATTGCTCGTGGCTGGATCGGGGTTCGACGGCGACCAGTCTTGGGAGGGCTGCGCGGGCTTGTCGATCACCCGCACGACACCCTCGACAATATCATCGATGTAGGTGAAGTCGCGTACCATCTTGCCGTGATTGAACACCTTGATGGGCGTGCCTTCGAGTATCCCCTTCGTAAACAGGAAGAGCGCCATATCCGGCCGGCCCCAAGGCCCGTACACGGTAAAGAAGCGCAGGCCCGTGCACGGCAAACGAAACAGATGGGCATAACTATGCGCCATGAGCTCGTTGGCGCGTTTGCTGGCCGCATAGAGGGAGACCGGATGGCCCACCGAGTCGTGCTCCGAAAAGGGCTGCTGGCTGTTGGATCCATACACCGAACTCGACGATGCGTAAACGAAGTGGCCGACCTCAGTATGACGAGCGCCCTCGAGGAGGTTCACGAAGCCCACAAGGTTGGCATCCACATAGGCATGCGGATCCTTCAGAGAGTGTCGAACCCCGGCCTGTGCGGCAAGATTCATGACCGCATCGAAATGCTCAGCCAAAAAAAGCTCGGACATGGCCTTGCGATCCGCGATGTCCAGATATTTGAAGGTAAAACCCGGCAGGGCCTGTAGACGGGCAAGCCGCGCCTTTTTCAGGTCCACCGAGTAATAATCGTTCAGGTTATCGACCCCCGTCACGGTGTCGCCGCGCGCAAGCAGTCTGTGAGCCAGTGTCGAGCCGATAAAACCGGCTGCGCCGGTAATCAAAATATGCATGTCATCATCCTTGTGTCATACAGCAGCATTGTACCGTGCGTGTCGTTATAGCCGCCAGACCGTCAAACCACATGCCGTAAGCGACTGGACGTCGAACTGCGACTTCACATCAGAAAATACCCCACCCGGCTTGATCTTAGCCGCCAAGGACTCAGAATCGCGCGCCAGGAAGTCCTTATGGGCCACCGCCACGACCATGGCGTCGGCCACCGGCAGGCCCTCCCATGGCAAGAGCGTGATCCCGTACTCTTCCCGGGCCTCCTCCTGCTCCGGCACCGGATCGTGCACGAAGACTTCGACGCCGTAGGACCGCAACTCATTGATGACGTCTATGACACGGGAATTGCGCAGATCCGGGCAGTTCTCCTTGAAGGTGAGCCCCAGCACATTGACGCGCGCGCCCTTCACGGCGCTGCCTGCGCGTATCATCTGCTTGATAGTCTCCTCGGCCACATATTTGCCCATGCCGTCGTTGATGCGCCGCCCCGCGAGGATGACCTGCGGGTGGTAGCCCACCTTATCGGCCTTGTGGGTCAGATAGTAGGGATCGACGCCAATACAATGGCCACCCACAAGCCCCGGACGGAAGGGCAGGAAATTCCACTTGGTGCCGGCGGCCGCCAAGACCTCCCCGGTATCGAGATCAAGCTTGTGGAACAAGATCGACAGCTCGTTCATGAGTGCGATATTGAGGTCCCGCTGCGTGTTTTCGATTACCTTGGCCGCCTCGGCCACCTTGATCGACGAGGCCCGGTAGACGCCCGCCTCGATAATCGATCCATACAGGGCCGCCACCTTCCCCAAGGTCTCAGCGTCGTCGCCTGCGACAATCTTGGTGATGCGTGTGAGCGTATGCTCGCGGTCGCCCGGATTGATCCGTTCAGGCGAGTAGCCGACGTGAAAATCGCGCCGAAAGCTGAGTCCGGAGCGCCGCTCGAGAATTGGGACACAGATCTCCTCCGTAGCACCCGGGTAAACCGTGGACTCGTACACGACCACTGCCCCCTTCTTCAAGTGATCACCCACCGTGCGGCTCGAGCGCACGAGCGGTCCGAAGTCAGGCTGATGCGCGGCGTCGATCGGCGTCGGGACTGCAACCACGATAAAATCGGCCTCCGCCAAAGCGCTCGGGTCGGTGGTCACCGACAGATGGCGCGCCTCACGCAGTTCGTCGCTTGTCACTTCACCTGTCGGATCGCAATAATGTCGATAACTGTCGACCTTCTTCTCGTCGAGATCAAAGCCTATCGTCCGACACTTTTTTCCGAAGGCCACCGCCAGAGGCAAACCGACATAGCCCAAGCCCACCACTGCCACTGTGCTCATAGAACGTCCCTGTTCATCCATGAAATCTCCCAACGAATTACCCACAATAACGAACGCTTCAGGCCGCCACGCTACTGGGCACGGGCCTTGGCGGCAATAAGCCGAAAGCTGGATAGCGTGCTAAACCGTGCACCCCCACCATAAGCGCCGTCTTTCTGAAATTTCGGGCCGTACGGCCCAAAAAGGTGTAGTCATGAAGGTCTTGATAACAGGGGGCGCGGGATTCATAGGTTCCCACCTCGCCGACCGCCTCGTCGTAGACGGGCACACGGTCACGCTTTTCGACAATCTCTCCTCTGGCAAGCGAGAAAACCTTCGGGGGCCTGCGTCCACCGCGCACCTACTCGTCGCCGACGTTCGCGACGGGGAGGCGCTAGCATGCGCAGCGCGCGGCATGGATGCCATCGTGCATCTCGCCGCAGTGGCGTCGGTGCAGGCAAGCATGCATGACCCTCTTGGGACCCACGCCACCAATCTTGGCGGGACTTTGAATTGTCTGATGGCCGCGGCATCCTGCCAGGTCGCCCGCGTGCTTTATGCCAGTTCCGCCGCCATATACGGCGACGAGGCGCCGGCGCCGGTCTCCGAGACCGCGACCTCTATGCCGCTTTCCCCCTACGCCGCCGACAAACTCGCCGGCGAGCATTACCTCTCGTATTTCGCCCGCACCCGGAACCTGAACGCCACCGTCTTTCGTTTCTTCAACATCTACGGCCCAAGGCAGGATGCGAGTTCGCCATATTCTGGGGTCATTAGCCTCTTTGCCGACCGACTGGCAACAGGCGCCCCCTTCGTGGTCTATGGCGACGGGCGCCAGACGCGCGACTTCGTTTATATCGATGACTTGATCGAAACCCTCGTACGTGCCCTGGGACGCCAGGACCTCTCCTGCGCCGTCATAAACGTCGGCACCGGCATCGAACAAGACTTGCTCGCGCTCATCGACGCGTTCGAGAGCCTGGCTGGGCGCCGCATCGTCCGGGAATTCCGCCCAGACCGACCCGGCGACATACGCCGCTCCTGCGCCGATGTCGCGCGCCTGCGCACCCTACTGGGCCTTGTACCCGCCACCCCCTTACGCACGGGCCTTGGACACCTCCTAGGCTACCGCGCCCCGCTCGGGCGCTGCGGGACCTGATCCACCGCAGCCGCCTCGCCTGGGCGGCCGCCCTGCCCTGGCGGCTCGGATCCGCCATCCCGTTTCCCTCTGAGCTCTGGACCCCGACCCCGTCGCAGGCCAGTGCCGGGGCTCCGACCTTCGTCCGATGCTGAGTTCGGTCTGTTTATCAAATAATGATGCATCCGCTCGTCCTCCTCCCTGAGCGGCGCCTTAAACCTATTAAGGCTTTTACGACCTCCGGCTTCCTCCCCCCTTAGTCCGGAGGTTTTTTTTGCCCCGAGACCGTCCAAAACGCGACCATGCCTCTGCCATGGGCTCGTTATTTTGACGTTCTTCGTTCGATTCGTGTCCGTAGTAGTATTTCCCAACCATTAATTTGTGGTTTTCTCCAGCAGATTACACAATATCGGGCCTTTGTCCGATGACGGCCTAAAGCGCATCTCCTAGACTGCCTCCATCGTTATTCGCCTCCCGCAGGGGGTCCATTTCGTGTATCAATTCAGACGACAAGGAGACAGATTTCATGCCGAACGAGCGAAAAAGTAAGCGGGGCTTCGCGGCAATGGATGCCGGCAAGCAACGCGAGATTGCCAGCAAGGGCGGCAAAGCGGCGCACGAGAAGGGGACCGCTCACGAGTTCACGCCCGAGGAGGCGCGCGAGGCGGGACGCAAAGGCGGCGAGGCGGTGAGCCAGAATCGCGAGCATATGGCCGCGATAGGACGCAAAGGTGGCGAGAGCTCCCATGGTGGATGGGAGACGCGGGTGCGTCAGGGCGACGAAGAGTACTCGGAAGGCCACAAGGCCGAACCGCAAGTAAAGCGCGGCGAGGACGAGACCGGCGAGGCGCCGACCACGCATCATGGTGGATCCAAGGGCAATAAATCCTCGTAAGGCGAAGGCGCGGCCGACTGGGCCGCGCGGCCCTTTCGTATCTCTCCCCCGCTCGCCACACCCCTTCATCCGTACCATAGACCGCTTGCCCCGACACGGGCTACGACAAAATTGGGCGTGTGTTGCGCGCAAAGCTTCCGGCGTTTTTTGGGCCGCTCAGTGAACGGGTTTCTCATGCAGCCCCCGCACAATCATGGTGGCGAGCTTCCATTTGAGAGCACGCAAGACCGCCGGTCGCTTGGTCCAGCTGTGTGTAGAACGGATGGCGTGGCCTATGACCTGCAAAACTGCACCCCGCCCATAGAGCTGTGATGCCATGTGCAGATATTCGTAGTCCTGATAGCCTGCGCGGATCATCATGAGACGGATGCTTTGGATGGGGATATCGCGCTTGCCGCCTATGACCGACGGGCGGCCCGGATAAAAGAGCGTCCCATCACCGTTTCCCCCAAAATGGTATTGATCCGTCCATGGATCTTTATGACCCATGCTGAATCCTATGTCTGTGTCGTAATATAGCTCGCCATCCATATCATACTTCCATGTTAACCACGGCATGATACGATTGTAAATCGCGGGTTGGTCTATCATGTAGCTCGGCCAACCGAGACTGCTCCTCCGGCCCACGATCCAGCAGCCGTGACTCATGCACGACTGATACCACCAGATCTTTAGGTGATACTTGCGCGCATAACGACCGAGCATCCCACGCTTATCCACGTCGTTTAGGCCCTCCACGTCGTTTATGACAGGGCAGAGTATCCCAAAATTCTTGCCATTGAGTTTATCGATGCTCGCGCTCGTTACCATGGGTAAAACCACATGCGTCGCACGACGTATGACGGCTGCGCGGCGATTGGCCAGCGCAAACTGCTTTGGCGAGTGCGGCTCGTCCAATCCGAGCGCATAGAGCCCCACATGCCAATGCTCGCGCCGGAAGTGCCGGGCCCATGCGCGGAAATACGCGATCTGCTCGCGCCGCGGCATTTTGTGATAGAAGACGTGGGTAAGCCACCGAACGTCCGTCTCACGCCACCGCGCTCCGTGAGCCGCCTTGCAACCGGTCATGAACGGCCCCACCTCCTCATCGTATTCTTGCCAATTGACGAAGAGATGACCGTGCTTCCAATGCATCGGTGCCGGTATTCCGGATCCGCCGCCCAGGGCGATACGGTCCTTAAGCGCGGCGGTATCGAACAGTTGCGTGAGATGCATCAGTTGTGCGTTCGTAAGCGCCCCGTACCGCCCACGAAATACGAGCGACAGCGGCGCTCCGTCGAAGCCGAAGCTCGATGGTAGCGAGGATGTTGCAGGGATGGCGAACGGCAAAACGCGCAGCCGTACGCGCAGCACACGCACCTCATTGCGTCCATGGGCGCGGACTGTCACAGCAACAGTCCCGCTATAGCGCCCGGACCCTACCGTGCGCGGCACATAGATATCGATCCAAAAACTTTGCGTAAATCGTCCTGGAACCCTCCACGGTAGCGCATTGCGGCGTTCATGGTAGTAGTTGTCGACGGTCGGAATGAGGGCGTCCGGCCATAAGCCTACAGGTGCGACGACATTAGTCGGGTGCATCGTCCTTATGAAGGCCTCGCGATAGACCGTCATCTGCCAGCGGCCGATGACCGATTGCCGATCCTCGAGCGCGCTTGGCACGATACGCAATACCTTGATGGGGTGATCGGCCCTCACGGATATCTGCATGGCCGCGTATTCCCCATGCGCGGCAAACAGGCGGATGGCCGAGCGCGAAGCCGCATGCGCGTCCGGGCGAATCTTGTGGGTGCTATGACTCGACCAAACGGCCAAATGCGCTTGCGCCATGGCCGTCCAGAACAAACAGCCCGCCAGGACTACCCTCCTCATCCTATCTTCCTCCGCACCCGCATGCCAAGCTCCACGGCGTAGGAACGACTGGTGCCAGCGATCGTATACTGAAGTCGCACAATCTCGCGCGCTGCATCCCCAAGGCGGCGTCGACGAGCGCCGTCAGCGGCCAAAGCGGCCAGGGCCTCGGCCATGGCCAGCGGATCCCCGGGGGGAACCAACACCCCGGTCCGCCCGTCCTCTATGATTTCGGGAATGGCGGTGATGCGTGTCGCCACCACCGGCAACGCGGTTGCCATAGCCTCTAGCACCGCGATGGGCAAGCCTTCGTGGCGCGAGCTCAAAACATAGATGTCAAGATCGCGCAGGAATGCCGGCACGTTGCTGCATGACCCGCGGAACGCGAGAACATCGCGCAAACCCAAAGCCTGGGCCCGCTCCTTGAGCCCCTCGGCAAGCGGGCCGTCGCCCGCGATTTCGGCGAAGAAGCGCACATTCTTTTCTTTGAGAATGGCAAGCGCCGAAAGCAGTGTCGGGTAATCCTTTTCACCGACAAGCCTGCCTACCGCGCCTATACGCACAACCGGACATACCTCGGGGCGCGGCGTACCTGGCTTATAGCGCTCAATATCCACACCGTTATAAATGGTCATAAGCCGATCCTTCGGCACGCCAAGCGTCGTAAAAAAATCCGCGAGATTGCGCGACACGCACGTAAACCGCGTCACGAGCCGACTGACGATGGGCAGCGCGCGCTGCATCCATCGCGTCCGGGCGATCGCATAAGCGGAGTGTTCGGTATAAACAATATTGAAGCATCCCGCCACATAGGCGGGGAGCAGGACGTTCACGAGCGACCCCAGATGGTGCACATGAATCGCGCGGGGCCGCACGCGCAGAAAATACCGGGTCGTGCGCATCCAGCGGCCAAGAAGCCCATGCCCACCGATATCCAGGAGATCATAGGGGATCCCGGCCTCATCAAAGGAGCTCGTCAAGGCACCGGATCGTTCGTAAAGACAGCAGATGCGCGCCTTGATACCGCTTGTCTGCCACTCCCTACACAGATTGAAGGCCAGCATCTCCGATCCGCCCACGAGCGGCGCATAGATGACCTCGACTACTAGGTCTTGTCGCTTCATACTTTTGGTCGTCCCTGTTTAAGCGCGTAACCGCAAGAGGCCTTCGCGCACTGCTGGATAAACGGGTCCGAGGGCGTTCTTGGCGACGCCTAAGGCCTGCCAGCGCAACGCCCTCATGCCTCTTGCGTAGGCCCGCTGCGCGAGCCGTACCGCACTTTCCGCCGGATCACGGCCCGACACCGCGAATCGACCCCGCACCGCCACCCCATCACTCTCGTAACGTCGGATCGTGGGCTCCGAGGTCAGCAGTAAAGACAGGCCGGCGTGGGCCGCCGCCCGGCGCACCGCCCGGCTACAGTATCCACCAGGCACCGAACCGCAATGCACTGACTGCCCGAGCAGATCCGAGAGGCGCTCGCGGCTATCCTGCCATTCACGCACGATATGGGCATAGGGCAGCACCTGAAGACGACGGGGATGGGTCACCGTGTGCGTTCCTACCGTATGACCTTGCCCGACCAACATCCGCAGCCCCGAGACCGACACGAAACCCCGCATGCCAAGCACACCCGTCACCACAAAAAAGTGGGCCTTCCATCCACGCTCGGCCAGCACTTCGGCCACCACTTCGGTAGCCGACGCCCCTCCGTCGTCGAACGTGAGCGCAAAGGGCGCGCCCGGCTCGAGCGCCGGGCTTTTGCCGGGAAACGCGGCAGCAAGCCCCGCAATCTGTTCCCGAAACCGGGCAAGCGTCACCTTATAGACCTCGGCGCCGGCTCCGTAGAATCCCGACCTCTGGGCCTTGGACGCGTCGATTACATCGTGATGCATGAAAACCACGGTCATACGGATGTCCTTTGGCGATGGTCTACAGCGCCGTCTAGGATGGGAGTGGCGGAACGCGGCTTAGCCAACAGATGGTCGCAAAGGGCAAGAAAGTCGCGGGCACGGACCTTCCAGGAGTGCGACGCCGCATAGGCCGCCCGTCGACCCTTGTCCGCGGGATCGAATGGATGGCGAGCCAGCACCTCACCCAAAACAGCCAAGTATTCCTCGTGGCTGCGTGCCCAGCGCACATATTCACTGTGCGCCACGAGCTCCGGAAGGTAGACCGACACGACCTCCTGACCCAAGGCCAAATATTCCAGCAGCTTCAGGGGGTTCACGCAGGCCACATGGGCATCGTTGCGGTAGGCCACAAGGCCCACGTCGAAGACCTGTATGACGGAGGGTAGAGCGGCATAGAGGATAGGCCCCAGGGCATGCACATTGGGGAGGCGCTTTAAGCGGGTGATATCCACCTCCTCCTTGCCAGCAAGGACCAGCGATGCCCACGGGAAGGCGCGCGCGATCTTCTCGAGCAACTCGATGTCGACGCGCTTGCCGATAATGCCCTGAAATCCTATGATCGGACGCGGCAAGGCCGCGAGCGCGGCTTGCGGCTGCGCACGTTTTTGGAAATGCGCGACATCGACGCCTTGGGGCAGGTAGACGGGTATCTTGCCGCGCCATGTCTTGCTCTCTACAAGGGTGCGCGCCGTCACCACGGTGGCATCCGCGCGCGAGAGCATCAATGGCTCGCACACCTCGATCAGGCGCCTATCCGAATCCTGCATGCGCGCGTATTCATCCATACAAAAATAGATGGTGGCGTCAGGCCGCAGGCTGTTGGCAAGCGCCACCGCCGCTGGGTTGGTGGCCACCAATACCACCTTGTGGTCCGCAAAACGCGCAAGCAGTGGCTTTAACTGGCGTGCGATGAGCCAGCCGTTGACCGATCGAACGGGTGCGTACTTGTGGTAAGGGACGGCCCGCGGATGGATCACGAGCGGCCCATCGCTTGCGGGCCGACTGGTCGATCGAATCGATGCCATCGCCTTATGCACGGCACGTATGAGATCCTGGCGCGACAGACGCGGGGCGCGCTGAGCTATGCTATTGATCCAAATCACCGCGTGCTCACGCACCACGACGTCCATAATATGGGAAAGGCTGCAGGGGTGCCGGCCCCAGTCCGGACCCGCGGCTATGAACAAACACCGCTCCCGACCCATCACTTGACCTTCTCCCACTGCACCGACATGCGGCCGGCGAGATAATGGTAGGAACCGGCAATAGCCGCCCAGTTCAACACACAGAAAGTGTACGGAATATTGAGCCAAGGCCGCTCGGAGCGACGCACGAACACCGCCGTCAGCGCAAGTCCATAAAAGAGACCTTGGGCGGCAAATGCGATAGCGCGCAAAAGCGCGGGCAGAGCGGCTGTTGTCAAGAGCATAGTGGCGAGAGCATAAGGCACGAGTAACCGGAACACCTTGTGCGACCAAAACTGCCACGCGACCGGACTCCCTGGCAACAAAAGGCGCCAGTAGCGTCCTATGGCCTGATAGTTTCCGGCGAGCGTGCGACGTTTACGCACAAACTCTTGCCGGCTTTGCTGTGTCGCCCTCTCGAACGCCAAGGCGCTGCGTTCGTAACCTACCCTATAGCCCTGCTTTATGATTTCGAGCGGAATCGCGAGATCGTCCAGGATGGTGTCGGTCGGCATGGGCCGAAACAGGGCGCGTCGCATGGCGTAAACGGGTCCCGTCACCCCCACCACCGAGCCCACCATGGCCTCGAGGGCGCGGATAGCCTTCTCATAGCGCCAATAGGCCCCCAGACTGCGGCTAAATCCCGTATCCATGGCCACAAGCCCAAGCTCCCCGGAGACCGCGCCCATGGACGGATCCGCAAAGCGCGCCACAAGACGTGCAACGGTCTCTTCCTCGAACTGTTCGCCAGCATCGGTCATGATGACTATCGGCTCTGACACGAGACTCATGGCGTAATTGACGGTCGCCATCTTGCCCGACCGCATGGTCTTTCCTATCACCGTGAGACGGGGATCCGAAACCGACTGAGCGGCGGAGAGCGTTCCGTCCGCGGAACCATCGGACACCACAAGCACCCGCAGAAGATCGCGGGGGTAGCGCGAGGCGAGCACCATGCGCAACTTGTCGGCAATGACGGACTCTTCGTTATATGCCGGGATCACGACCGCCACCTTGGGAAGGGCGTTGCCCCATAGGTGGTTTGTCGGGGGGCGCTTGAGTCTCGCCCACACCCATAATATCGATGGATAACCCGCGTACGTATAGACCGTGAATCCCAGGGCGGCCCAAAAGACCACACTCATCCCGCCTCCAAAACACGATAATAAAGGGTCTCGAATCGTTCAGCGCGCCGCTCGGGCGAGAAGCGCGGATAGAGCGCCTCATAAGCCTTGCGCCCCATACGCGCCGCCTTCTCTGGATCCCCCATAAAGGCTGCGATCGCCCGGGCCAGGGCTATCGGGTCCCGGGGCTGCACCAGCAAACCGGATACCCCGTTTACGAGCATCTCCGGAACCGCCCCCACCGCGGTCGACACAATTGGCAACCGCCACTGCATGGCCTCCAATATGACATTGGGCATGCCCTCTTGATGCGACGGCAACACCAACATATCGATATTGGCGTAGATCTCGTCTGTACGCGACATATACCCAAGGAACCGCACGTGCGCGCCTACTCCTTCGGTCTGCGCCTTCTCCTGCAAAAGATCGCGGTCCGGGCCATCTCCGACCATGACCAGCGTAAAATGCGCCCCCTGCCTTAAGAGCTTGCCCGCCGCCTCTAAGAGCTGCGCCTGACCCTTCTCATGACTCAGCCTTCCTACGCAGCCAATCACCCATCCCTTCGTCTGCCATTTCTGCCGCAGAGTCCGTCGTGGAACAAGCGCTTCTTGGGAAGGTCTCTCGACTGCGTTCTCGATGATCGTAAGTTTGCCCCTATGGCGCGGCCGAACCCTCCGCTCGGCGAGCTCCCGCGAAACCGAGACTATGGCGTCTGCATGTTTGATCAGTCCCCGATCCAGGCGATGATAGAATCGCACTTTAAGATTCTCCTCGGTGGTGCCATGCAGGAAGGCAATCCATGGCCGCCTAGAGAGCCTTTGTATTGCAAGCCCGAACACCGCCTCCTTGTAGCCGTGGGTCTGAATGATCGTCCCCGGCGGATCGACAAGTTCGCGCAACTCGTTAAGTGGACCGAGATCCCAATGATGTCTCTGCCGCAAAACCTTGACGCGGATTCCGTGTTCTCGCGCCGCGAGCACAAAAGGGGACTCCGGCTCCCGGCGACCGGCGAATGTGCACAACACCACGTCGAAGCGACCGCGCCTGCGCAACTCCGGGATGACCTGCAAAAGCCCTTTCGCAGGACCCCCCACGATGCGCGTCGATATCAGCACGACGATACGCGGCACGGTAGCTATCCGTGGGTAACGCGCCAGTATCGGAACGCTCATATCAGACTCGCCCTGATTGCGCCTGCCGCGGGCGGCCGGGCAGGCCTGCGAGCACGCGCGCGGGGTTGCCGCCCACCACGCTGTTGGGCGGAACGTTCTCCACCACCACCGAGCCCGCCGCGACAATCGCATTCATCCCGATCGTCACACCTTTCAGAATGATGGACCCCATGCAAATCCACGCCCCATCCTCGATGACTATAGGCCGACTGCTCGCGGCCTCGGCAGGCGATCCCGCCGCCCTCGCGACCGGATCCCGGGGGTGGCCATCGTAGGCGAACAAAGACACCCTGTTGGCGATCAGTACATCCGAGCCTATGATGATGTCCGCACCGACCGAAGCCGAGAAGTACGATCCGCAATGACTCCTATCGCCTATGGCGAGACGCGGGTGATCGAACACCTTGGCGCCGACCAAGGTGGAGGTCCCGTGCATAACCACATCGTCGCCGATCTCGACGGACAGCCCACCAAAAATCGACGGCACGCCATCAAACAGACACAGACCCCGACCGCACGAGCGGCATTGCCGGCGAAACAGAGGCTCATCGTACAGTTTCCGCTTGAGCCAACCGCCGACATGCCGACGCGCTATCCGTTCCTTCGCCAATAGCCCGTAGAGAAACGGGATCTCTGGCACATTCACCCGCTGGATTGCCTTGTAACCGCGATACAATGCGTCCGCCACGCGCCCTTCGCGCCTACGCACTCGGCTGAGATACGACATTGCCTTTCCTCATCATCATCGCGTAGCTGTACACACGGTCGGCGGATATGATGGCCGCCATCTGGATATACAAGATCACCGCATAAGCCTCGGACAGGAATGCGGCGGTCACGAAATACCCGAATAGAGCCAACACCAGAGAAAGCCCGACGCGCGCCATTTCCTCTGTCTCTGGATTCTTACGGAGCCTATTAGCGGTTTGCATGCCACGCTTCAGCAGAATCAAGAACACTACGCCACCCAGTATCCCGAGCTCGGCCGTCACTTCGAGGAGTGCGTTATGCGCATCCATCCACCGCTCCCCGATCACATCCTCGACCAGGTGGCCCTCGGCGATCGGGAAGTTACGCATGCCGACCCCCAGGGGGTGGTCCTTGACAATCTTGAGACCACGCTTCCAGATCGCTATGCGCCCGGTGCGCGCCGTCAGGTTGTAGTCCTTCTTGATGTGTATAAGCGTACTGATCGCATGATGCACCTTGGGAGGGCCGAACTCGTAAGCACCCACGAGCAGCGATAACGCGATCACCACCGACCCCACGACGGCTAGGCCTGCGCGCCGCCCAAACCGCAAGAACATGTAGAGCATGAGAACCGCCGCGACACCCAAATAGCTTCCGCGCGAGACGCTCATGAATATGCCAACAATCAGCATCATGCCTGCGGCCAACTTAAAGATCTTGCCTATACCGGTGGTTGGCAGACCCAACAGCATCCCGAACGCGATCACCGAGGTCATAGCGATTTCATTCTTTCCGAGATGCACGATGGTGATGTTCTGATCGCCGTAATGCAGCAAGATCGCGTCTAATATCAAGGTATTGATGATGACCGTCCACATTAAGCGGCGCACATCCCGCGCGGTCCTCGTGGTCACGATCAACAGGATCACAAGAACCATGTCCTTCAGATAATTGCCAAACAGAAAGCGCGCGCTGCCGCCTGGCCACACGGCTATAGGAATGGTCAAGAGAGCGACGGTAAAGAGCCCCAGGTATGACCGCATAACGGGGTGACTCAGCACACCCTCCTTCCAGCCACCGCCCTCAAAAAGCAGGGCCAACACCGAAAGCCCAATCAAGACTTTACCGATCTCGTAATGTCCGAGATACGGAAGATTCCCGATTTTCGCCAAAAATACGAACATCGAGGCCAGCGTGAGCCGATTAGCAAGCGGCGTCTCTATAATGCGGCCTGCATCCCAGGCACGCGACGGGCCGCCCGGTCCGGATTTCGTTCGCGCCATCTGCGGCATCAGCATTGTCTGTCCCTCCTTATCGATTCAGGTCTAGATCCGGCGCATGGCCGGGCGCCACGAACGGGGTGCGGACCAGATCCGTAGCGCCGTTCCAAGCCCCAGGTATGCGATCCCCATAAACCATGGTGCAACCGGGAAAAAAGCGAGCGCCACGAGATAAGCCCCGCCCGCGCGCACCAACAGATGAAATGGCGGTACTTCGACGCCCTGGCGTTTCATGTCGAACCTCTGGACTACAGCGAGTACAGTCCAGCGCAGGACCACGGCCCACGCGACACCAATCAGGCCAAAGCTACGGGCCAAAAAGAACACAGGCACGGCGTAGGCTACGAGCGCCACTATTTGGGCGCGAAGATTGCTCATGGCGGAATCCCGAGCCAGAGCGACACTCGATTGCACAAGCTCGATGGCCTTGACCAGGATGACAGCGGTCAAGACTGCAAACACGGGAAACGCCCCGTTGTAATTTCGGTTCAGCACCAGCGGCATGACCCACGGCAGGATGGCGGCCGCGGCAAGCCCCATCAGCGGAAGCACGGCTAAATTGATGCGCACGATCTCCGGCGCCTTGGCGCCGCCCTTGCCGTCACCGGCCTGGGAAAAATGCGACAACAATACCCGCGATAGCATGTGGACAGGCTTGTTCAGGAGATTGAATAAGGTAAGTGCCAACACGTAGACACCCAACGCCCGCAAGCCCACGACATGGCGTATAACAAGCCTATCGGCGAGCTCGCCCATGGCAAAAACGGACGAGCCCAGAAACACCGGGAGCGCGGTACCCCAAAACGCCCGCCGCCAAGCGCCCGGCGAGCGCAGCCGCGGCATCCCCCGCATAAGCATGTAGCCCACCATCACGAAAGCTGTCGTGTAGGCTCCCAAGACCTGACCTGCTATGGGGCCCCAATAGCCATGGTTCGTCGTCAACAGGGCGAATATCCAGGCGGAGGTCGCGAGCGATGCGAACATGAGCAACGTCGCCTCGCGCCGCCTCCATAGGCGGGCGCGAGCCGCACTCAAGCCGACATTGAAGATCTGATAAGCGGGAAGGGCAAACAAAGCCGCGGCCAGGATCTTGAATGACAAGAGGTAGGCCACAGCCGCCGCCGCGTACAGCAACACGGATATTCCGAGCAGCCGCAAGGAGATGAACGCCAGAAACTCGCCATCATCCACCTTGCCACTTGCAACCCATCTTACGGTCGCAGGCGCGAATCCGAAGCTCGAGACATAGGCCCCAAAGAGAAAGTAGGCCTGGAACAGGCCGTACACCCCAAGATCCGCGCGCGAGATATCGCGGCTAATGAGGACCGTCACCCCAAAGGTCACGATCGAGGCCGCGACACTCGCCCCGTACAAGGTGCCGGCGTAACGCATGATCTCGCGAAGTGTCACGCAATCCTCGCTTCCGTGCGATGGCTTGTCGCCCGCCTGTGACCCTTAAGGCATCCCGCCCGTCTACTATCCATACCTTTCTCCGCCCATCCATGGGCTCAAACAGCTGATTTATCCCGCCGCAGCCTCAGGCTTATCGGCGTAGCGCAGGAATCGTGCCGGGTTCCCCACGGCCGTCGAGTCGTCCGGCATGGGCTTGGTCACGACACTCCCGGCCGATACGATGCATCGACGACCGATGTCCGCCATGACGAGTGAACCCTCGCCAAGCCAAGACCCCTCACCCACCCGGACCGGCTCCAATCTGAGCTCGTTTCCTCGAAAATCGCGCCCCCGCCTACCGCCGCCATGCTGATACTTACCGCTCAGCACAGACACCCGGCTTGCCACCATGACACCGTCATCGAGACGCGCTGTTCCAATAATACTAAAACTTCCTATGCCAACACACATTCCGACCTCAGCCTCCGGATGCGAAAAGAATGACCCGAAACCGACCGCAATATCGTAATGGCAGGCCTTCAGCGTGCACATGTAAAAAGACGCACGCAGAAACTGTCCAATCCGTCCCGGCCAAAGGCTCAAGAGCTTCGCTGAGGCATCAAAAAGCCGCTCCGACCCGAATCCCCGGTAGGCCACGATCGCAGGGATCCAAAAGGGCCATGTGAAGAGGTGGGCTACCCACACAATCACGGCCTTCACCTGGTATCGCATAGTATCCTCGCTACCCCTTGATGAGGACCGGGGCTTCGTGTAAGTAACGAGTCGTTCGGCGCTTAGCGGCGATATCGGCATAGATGCGCTTGGCTGACAACTCATCAGTCCCAAGGGCTGCGGCGAGTTCGGCCGCGGTACGGCCGGCATCGAGATAGGCGAGAGCTACGTCCAGCTTTGCGTAAGGCAGAGCGAAGTAAAAATCTTCCTGTTCCTGCGGGAGACTATACGTGTCACTTGTCGGCGCCGATGCAATAATCTCGTGCGGCAAACCCATGTGACGAGCGATCCCATAAACCTGGGTCTTGAAGAGGTGGGCTATTGGCTTGATATCGGCCGCGCCGTCGCCATTTTTGACGAAGAACCCCTGGTCGTACTCCAGCTTGTTCGGGGTTCCAACGACGACATAGTTGAGGCGGTCGGCGTGGTAATACTCCACGTTTTTGCGGGTCCTTTGCTTGAAATTTGTGGCCGCGACTATCTCCAGATATTCCTTGAGACCCAGACGCTTCTCAACGCGCTGGCCGCTTGGTCCCGCGGCAATCAGATAGAAGTGGTTAAACTGGCCAGACAACCCCCCCGCAATCACGAGCTTATTGCGCCAGCCCTGTCCGTATTCGGGGACGACTGAACGGATCGCGGCGTCACGTCGCTCATAACAACCGAGCGCCTCCAAGGCCTCGCTGATATCCTTTCTTTCGTAGGGCACGCCCAGCATCTCCACCACCTGCATGGCAAGACGCTCCGAATCCCCAGACGACTCCCGCTCGGGAAGCAGCAAGGCCATTACCCGCTGCGCACCCAAAGCCCGCACCGCAAGCGCACAGCACACTGCGCTATCGACGCCCCCTGACACGGCCACTACCGCGCCGCGACGGCGAAATCTGACTACGGTCTCCTTGAACTGCCGTGAGATATCCTCTATCGACCGATCGTAGTCGATGGCAAGCAGCGATGTACCGGTGAGCTCTTTAGCCAATTCCACTGTGCTGCTCCTACGCTGTCATCGACGAGGCCCGCGCAAAGGTCTTGCGGGCTATGAATCGATCGATGGCGTCCAGGCTATCCAGGTTATCTGGCACCATCTCCGCATCATCGACCCGTATCCCATAGCTTTCCTCGAGAAATGCAATGAGCTCTATCACCCCAGTGGAGTCAATTATCCCGAGATCCAGAAACGACGCATCGTCGGTGATGGCCGAATCCTTTAGGCCCATCAGAAAATTCTCGGAGATGTACTCCTTGACGTGATCCCTTACGTTTTTCATCGAATGTACTCCCGCTCTTCCTTAAGGGGTTGCTTTAGGCCTGCCATGCCGTTCGTCGCTTCACCTATTCTTTCGCGGGCCAGCGAGGCAAGACCCGTCTTTCGTATCTTCCCCGTGTCCGTCTTAGGCAACGCCGACACGATGTGAACGACCCTCGGAACCATGTAACTCTCTAGGTGTTCGTTGCAATGCCGCACGACATCCCGATCCGTGATCGCGGCTTTGGCATCGACGACGACGAAGGCATGGACAGCCTGGCCTAGGACTTCATCGTCCACGCCGATGACCGCCGCCTCCAAAATCGCCGGTATGCCGTACAGAACGTTCTCGATCTCCTTGGGGCTCACTTTCTCGCCACGGCTTTTTATGATGTCATCCGAGCGCCCAACGAAATACAGGTAGCCGTCCGCATCCATACGGAATATATCCCCTGAGTACAGGACCATCTCCCCCAGGTAAAGACCGGGCTTCAGACGTTGCGCGGTTTCCTCGGGCCGTCGCCAGTAACCGCGCATAACGTGACTCCCGCGGACCACAAGCTCGCCGACCGAACCGGGCGGCAGCCTGTGCCCTTCGGGATCGACGAGGTAAACCTCTTCATTGGGCATGCCGCGACCGACACTCGTGGGCCGCCGCTCTAACTCCTCCGGTGGCAGGTAGGTCACCCGCTTACATTCTGTCAAACCGTACATAGAGAATATCCGCGCCTGTGGGAACCGGGCTTTCAGTCGCTCGATATGCCTAGGTGGAAGGCTCGCGGCTGTGTTGGTTATGATGCGCACATGCGAACAATCGTGCGCATCGAGGATGCCTTCGTGGTTCAACAATATCGAGAAGGCCGTGGGCACGCCCGGAAACACCGTCACGCGCTCCTCCGCAACCACCTTCACAACCGCCGCCGGAAAGGCGAAGGATCGCTCGAGGACCACGCAGGCCCCTACCGTCAACCCCATAAGGACCTGATAGAGACCGTAGTCAAAGGCCAATGGCAGGCAACAGAGAATGCGGTCGGAGGCGATCAGGCCAAGGTAAGACGATACTGAACGCGCGGCGCTCACCATATTCAAGTGCGTAAGCATCACCCCCTTGGGTGAGCCCGTGGAGCCCGACGTGTAGATGATGGCGGCAAGATCCTGATCGATAATGGGCACCGCTGGGCAGACCGCGGATGCCGTCGCCACAGCCCAGGCGACTGCCCCCCACTGCCGATCACGGTCGTCGGCACCATTGACGATGATCACAGACGGCGTATAGGTCTGCAGAGCCAAACCATACGCCGGCCAAAGATGGTGATCGCTTAAAAAAGCCTTGGCCTGCGCATCCTCAAGGATGAAGGCCAGCTTTTCGGACTTGGTGAGCGGATTCACCGGCACCATCGCCGCTCCGGCCTTCAAGGCCGCGTAGATCGCGATCACGGCCGCGCAGGAGTTGTCCATGAACACAACGACGCGGTCGCCCCGGACTACGCCCCGCGCGATCAAGGTCGCCGCCAGGGCGTCGCTGCGCTCGTCGATATCACGATAACTGAGTCGTTCGCCTGCGCACACCAAGGCCTCGGCGTCTGGGTGCTCGGCAGCCCATTCTAAGAACGCATCCTGCAAAAGCATTCCCACTCCCCTCATCAACCGGCCACAACCTTGGGCAACACATCCGTCGCACAATGTTCCGATCCGTCGCGTTCCACGAATTGCTCGTGGAGAAGCATGGTCGAATAGATTCCGACAAATGCCATGTTGTCCGCAAACCCTATTGCCCTGCCACGACGGCACTTATCAAAGAGCTTACCAGCAGCCTCAACATCGAAATATCCGACTTCTAGCAGTCGCCTTTTTTCAAATGCCCGCGCCACACCTTCGTCAGGCACACCGCGATGAAAGAAGCTCGCGCTGTCCGGGGCCCTATAGGGCTGCTTCGGCCTATCACACACGGCGTCCGGTATGCGCCCGCGACCCAAGCGCTTCAGAATGTATTTCTCCTTGAGGCCCATAAGCTTGTAGCGCGCCGGCAGACCGTTCGCGTACTCAATCACCTTGTTGTCCAGGAATGGCACGCGCGTCTCTACACTGTTGGCAAGAGCCACCCGGTCGCCCTGTGAACTCAAGAGATAGCCCGATAAAAGCGTGTGCGCCTCGACATACTGGTCGACGCACAGTTTGTCCCAGGACTCATGGCGAGTTGGTAAACGCGGCCCACCTTCCGACTTGTAGTCAAAGCCGACCTCGACGCGAAGGTCTGGGTGCAGGAATTGCAGGGCCCGCTGGGTGGTCTGCCAGCGCGGCCAATGCCCGAAGCCGGGATGTTCCGCGGAATCGAGATCCTGCCCAAAGAACTTTTGAGCGTAAGCCTGGGATGCCGTGGGGTTCGCGTTCAAATAGGGATAGAGACGCCCAAGGAGCGCCGGGCGCATGCGTGAAGTGGGATGACGCGCCCAGAAGCGGCGCACGCGGGCCTCGCGAAAGATGTCGTAGCCGGCGAGCACCTCGTCTGCCCCTTCACCCGTCAAGATGACTTTGATCCCTGCCTCGCGCACCCGCTGCGACAACAACATCATCGGCACAGGCGCCGTTCGCAGGATGGGGCTTTCGGCGTGCCACACGGCGCGGGCAAATGCCTGGCCGATATCCGCTCTGCTTACCGTGATCTCGGTATGCCGTGTGCCGAAGCAGCACGCCACCGCCTTCTGGTAGGTGCCCTCATCAAACTCCTGATCGGCAAAGCGCAGAGAAAAAGTGGGCAGGGGCCCCTCCAGGATGCCCGCCATATAAGACACGATCATCGCCGAATCGATCCCGCCACTTATATAGGCGCCTACAGGCACGTCTGACCGCACCTGGCGCGTCACCGCCGCTCGCAGGGCTTCATCCAATCCGCCGAGGCATTCCCCAAATTCCCGTGCATCGCGGTTTCCACGGTCCGGAAACTCCCAATCCCAGTACTGGCGCTGCTCCCGGTGGCCGTCCTCGGCGAAGGTGACGATAGATCCAGGGGCGACGCTCTCGATACCCGCAAAGACAGTGCCAGGCGCGGGCGCCCCCCAATACGTGAAAACCCGTGCAACACCCCGCCAATCCAAATTCCGCGGGATCTCCGGGCAGGAAAAAAGGGCCTTCACCTCAGACCCGAAATAGACCCGGTCACGCGCTTTGTGGAAAAAAAGCGGCCGTATCCCGACCCGATCTCGCGCCAGCACCAACTTCCTCCGTCTTACGTCCCACAAAGCGATCGCAAACTGGCCATTTAGGTGGCGCGCAAAATCTTCACCGTACTCCTCGTAGAGGTGCACGATGACCTCCGTATCGCTTTGCGTGGAAAACGCGTGCCCGCGCTTTTTGAGAAACCTCCTAAGCTCGATATAGTTGAATATCTCTCCATTGAAGGTCACCCATACGCTGCGGTCCTCGTTTGCCAAAGGTTGAGTACCGCCGGCCAAATCGATAATACTGAGCCGCGCATGCCCCAAGCAGCAGTGGCCATCCACATAACATCCCCGCCCGTCCGGTCCGCGATGGTGGATGCGCGCCACCATCGCCTCGACCTCCCGCGCCGCAGGCGGCTTGCCTCCTGAAAAAGCGACTATTCCCGCGATTCCGCACATAGGTGGTCCCTCTAGGCGTCGTGGTTGGTCTGAAGCTTTCCAATCTCTGCGCTGATTTGCTGCAAAAACTGCGTGATCTGGCTCTGACTTACGCGCACGGATATGCGATTGCGCGCCTGAAGAACCGTCACCATGCTCTTCAACAGAGATTCAATCCCGTCTAGCCGCGGTTCCATGGCGGCCACCGCGCGCGCCAGATCCCCGATATCGCGATGGTTCACCGACTCCGCGTCGCCGAATGGCGAGGGCGATGGTCGCAGACTCTGACGCGACCGCGCATTGAAAGGCTTCCACTGCAGCTCCAAAATGGCCGACTTAACTGTCTCTTCGCTCACGCATTGACTATCGTCCGCGAAGGCGCAGGTGAGTGCCGTGTCACACAAGGTGTTAATAAGACGCGGTATACCACCTGTGTACTCGTAGATAGGCGGTATGGCCTCGCGCGCGAAAAGCGCCTCCGGATCTACCGCGCCTGCCACGCGCAATCTGTGGTAGATGTAGTCGGCGGATTCCGCCTCGGTGAGCGCGGCGATATGGAATCGCAGGCGCACCCTTTGGGTCAATTGCTCAAGACCTGGCGCATCCAGCGTTTCGTTGAGTTCGGGTTGGCCCACCAGGATGACGTGCAGGATCTTCTGTTTTTCGGTCTCGAGACCCGAGAGCATCCGAATCTCCTCCAATACCCGCCGATTCAGGTTCTGGGCCTCATCCACGATGAGGATGAGCTGCTTTCGTTTAAGAAAGCTCTCGACCAGAAAGGACGACAACATATCCATGAGCTCGACCTTGCCGGCGTTGAAGGGGTTCAGGCCAAACTCCACGAGTACCGCCTGGAGGAATTGCGTCTCGTCCAGCTGGGTCTGGAATATCTTCGCCACCAACACGCTGTCGTCGAACTCCGACAAGAGCTTGCGTATGAGCGTCGTCTTACCGGCCCCCACCTCGCCCGTTATGATGACGAATCCATCGCGATTACGAATACTGTAGTCCATATAAGCTTTGGCCCGCGAGTGCGCCGCGCTCATATATAGGAAGTCCGAATCCGGTGTGATTTGGAACGGATGCTCTTTCAGGTGAAAGTGGTCGAGATACATGGCTAGTAGAAAATGGCGTTTGTGTAGTGGACGAATGGATCCGTCCGCATGCGGCTTGGGTTGGTCATATACGATATGCCCACGATCGCCCTCCACTCGTTGTACGACAACACGGGATCCGTACTGATACCGCGGTCATACATACCCTCAAGGCTCACACTGAGATCCGGCGATAGGCGATAGCGCACGCGCATGCCACCACCGAAGTCACGCGTATCCGCATTGAAGTTGAAATAGTGAATCTTGACGTAGTCACCAAATATCGAGTCCGTAAGACGGTCCGAAAAATCGTAACCGAGATTGAACACACCGCCTTCGAGTTGTTGGCTCAAGGTCGCCGTCAAGTAGTGAAGGTGCTGCCAGAATGCGCTGATCCGGTCGACCCCATAGGGGCGTCGGTACTCATAGGCGAGATTCGCCATGCGCCCATAGTAGAGGCCGCCGCCTATGATCTGCCCTGGGTTGATGGCCACCGGCAGGATGAGATTCTGTGCCGGCGCCTCCAGAAGCGAATAGCGCCCAGCGTCTCCATAACTCCGGTCCGCCGAGGCCGTAACCCTGGACCGCGGCCCCAGTGAATCGGTGAGGGCGATGCGCGCCAAGGTCCCCTGCAAGGCTTGCGGCTGTCCCGTCTGCTCAATACGCGTGCGCCCACCCTGCGCCGTAAGCCCGAGATCTCCAAGGCGCGTATCCACCCCCAGGAAAACATCCTGGCGCCTATAATCCGGGTTCACCAGGGTATTTTGGTAGCGCACTACCTCGGGCACGTAGTTTATGGACGCCTTGGTGCGACGCGAAAAGGCGTGCACGAAGCGGGTCTCTGCCACCCAGCGATAATTGCTGGTCGAGTAGGTCGGCGGGATAGTCGATGGCTCTTTCTGGTAATAGAAATTCCTGTAGCGCAGATCGATCTTGAACGCGTCAATCGGGTTCACATACCACGAGAAATTGGGGCCCGCCGAGAAGGCATTCGTGTTCTGCAGGTTCGTCGGCGCCATCACGAAGCGCGGGTCGATTGGCGCCTGCGTGAATATGTCCCTTTCCGACAAGCTGAACGCCTTCGGCACGACGATGTAATGGGTGAGGGAGTTCACCCCAAAAAGGACATCGTTTTGGTACCTCCCCAGGGTGAATACCCGCCCTATCGCCTCCAAATCCAAATGCGTATCGAGACGTCTACCATGTTTTTGATAGGAAAACAGTCCACGAAAAAGATTGATGTACTCGTTTTTCTTATACGTCGGCGACCTAAAGATGTTGTTCGTATAGATCCCGTTGTACCCGAGCCCATATTCGATATGGGCTGCCTCAGCCCTCACGGACAGAACCATAAGGGCGCAGGACCCCATGCCCAGCATCCTGGCGATGCGGGCCGATCGATTGATTTTACGCACGCTCTTAATTCCAGATGATGCGACGTGGCTGCGGCTCGTCGTTAAACACGACACCGAGAAACTTCTGCTCGTCGATTCCCTTGGCAGCGCCCCAGATCTGCGATTCTGTCGCCTTCCCGTAGGGCACGACAAGCAGAACAAAGTCCGCAATCTCCGCAAGCACAGCCGCGTCCGCGGACTCGGCAGGCGATGCCGCGTCGAGCACGATGTAGCGATCAGGATAGCGATCCCGCAAGTGACTAATGAGATCCCGCATACGCCGCGAGTCGAGGTGCTCAGTCCCGGCATCACTCCGACGGCCTGCCGGAATCAGTCGGAAACGCGGCAGCCCGCCCTCGTGGATGATTTGGCCCACGTCGACGTCCTCGGCCTCAAGGTAATCTGTCAATCCATAATGAATGTCGCCCGCGACAAGGCGATCTTGTTGCGGATCGCGCAACCGACAATCGATCAAAAGCGCCGTCTTGGTCTCGTCGAACGCGAACGAAGCGGCCAGATTCAGCGCCACGAAGCTCGCACCGCCATCTGGGACGACGGAGGCCACAAGGATCACACAGTTCTTGGGACCTGCGTTCTGCAAGATGTGGGTCCGCATGTGCCGGAACGATTCCACCACTCGGGTGTCCTCCATGTCTTGGTAGATGATCTTGGCCTCATTCAGATCGGATTTCTCCATCTGAAACTTCTGGGTCATCCTGGGGATCTGTGTCGTGTAGGCCGACAATTCCTTGCCACCTAGTACAAGCGGCTTTTCCTGCGCGGCGACCGAGGCGACGGTGGGCACCGGCTGGGCGAGTTCGTCCATGGCCCGGGCCTTTTGCAACGCTTTTTCGACTTTGCTCATAGTGTTCTACCTGAAAGGACGATACTGACTGCGATAAAAAGGACGCTAAATACGAGGACGCCGAGCCAATGAACACTACGTCGGGCCGATAGCGCTTCGGTGGGCGCATAGAGATGCGGCACGACGGCGAGTAGTGGCAGGTTTAGGGTCTCCGGAATAACGGCCTCAGCGCGGACCCGTGCATCCATCTGGTTGCGGCCGTAGAGCAGACCGAACGGGAGCAGAAGACCAAGAACGATGCCACCGATCACGAAGAGGGCGAACGGCGGCCCTATGGCGTTAACGGGTCGCGTGGCCGGCTGGTAGACCCGGAACGAAAGCGCCTGCCGGGCCTCGTCTAGGTTCAAAGACACACGAGCCTGTTCACGGCGTTTCAGGAGACCGTCCAGCGTTTTCTGGTTCACCTCGTAGTTGCGCAAGAGCGTGGATACCGCGGATGAGCCTTGGGCGTTATGCAGGGCCTTCAACTGCGTCTGCAACAAAGCCTGTGACTCGGCGGTCTCCGCCTGCAGTGTGGCGACCCGGGTCTGAGTTTGGTCCAGGTCGTGCTCCAACTTGCGGAAGAACTGTCCCGAACCCACAGCGAAGGCGAACGACTGCTGGCCAGGGTGCAAGGCCTTCTCGCGCGCCGTAAGACGCACAAGCTTCGTGCGCAAGCCTGCGATCTCGGAGTTCAGGGCCCGGATGCCTGGATAGGTGCGTCGGTAGTAGAGTCTCAGCTTCTGCAGCTGAGCCTCGTCCGCGATGAGCCGCGAGCGGTCGACACCCTCTTGGGCGAGAATCGAGTTGCTATGGCCCTGGCCTGTGAGCTCCTGTTCCAAAACACGCACCCGCCCTTGATCTTCCTTGAGCTCGATACGACTCTTGTCGTAGGCCATGCGCAAATGGGCAATGCGCCGCCGCTCGTAGCGTGCAAACGTATGGTTGGCCTCCATGGTGTTCGCTTTCAACTTCTTGATCTCGGCGGCCTCGCTCGCCAGCCTATGGCGATACAAGGCGACCTCATTGTTCAGGAAAGTGTAGGCCCCTTGCGACTGGTTCAGAGCCGCCGTTTGGTCTTGCGCGATGAACTGGGCAACGACTGCCGCAGTTACACGGTGGGCACGCGCGGGGTCAGAATCCTTGAACGAGACACTTATGAGATTCTTGCCAAGGTCCATGACCGATGCTTGGCCGCGCATGCTCTTCAGGATCACGGCCTTCTTGCGCGGTGACATGGATTTGTTGAACAGGCCCGCCTTAGCCAGGGCGGGCATGAGGACTTCGTGGCTCGTTATGAGATCTTGCGCGATCTTGGCCCGCTGCTGCCCCACATCCGGCTGATAAGCGGCACCTTTGATAAGCGGCGTTATGAGGCGTTTATTGTTGACGAGAATGAGCGATGTGGACTGATAGGTCCTGGGCCACAACAACCCCGCCACGGTCGCGAGCGCCGTCACCGCGATGAATGTTCCGGCAACGAAGCGGCGGTGCGAGAACGCCTCCTTGCCGAGAATCTGAGCGTTTTGCTCGAATGTCAGTCTCATACGTTGTCCTTATTTCAGATGCGGATGACTTAGAGGAGGCGCTCAGGGACCGTGACGATATCCCCCGGGCGCAGACGGTAGTTGGTGCCGAGCCGCCCCTCGCTCAGTATGTTGCCGAGATTTACGTGAATGACGCGCTCGGAATGGCCAACAACCCGATGGATCTCGGTGTCATTGGCCGCTGCGAAGGAGTTGATACCGCCGGCATCCAATACCGCATCGAGCACCGTCATGCCCGGCTCGTAATGGAGCGACGCGGGATGCTGAACGGCCCCCGTGACGCGCACCATGTCCTCGTAGCTGTCCTGAACGACGCGCTTCACAATCACCGTCACCTGCGGGTCCCGGACGTAGTACGCGAGCTTGGACTTGATCGTCTGCGCGACATTGGATGCGGTATGTCCGGCCACGGGTACCGCACCGATCAGCGGCATAGATATGCGACCATCCGGCCGCACAGGAACGGTCTCGGACAAACGCTTGTTATGCCAAACGGAGATCTCGATGATGTCTGCTACGGCCAGACGGTAATGGGGAATGGTGGCGCGAGCGAGCGTGGCCGCGCGCGGCGCCCCACCGCCCGTGGCCATCGGGGTCTGCGCGCAAGCGCTTAACCCGGCCAGCGCGAAAGTGGCGACTAATAACTTTAGCTTCATCTGTTCCATCCTTGGGTGCCTGTTCCTTGTAAGAGCAACTCAACATTATCGCTACGGGCTCATCCCTTATATCCGACCAAGGTCCACCCGTGATACTTACGGTTTACTAGCGTGCGCCGTCTTGAAAGATAACGACCTGAACCGTCTGAAAAAGAATAATCAGGTCCAGAAACAGCGTGTTGTTTTTTACGTAATAGAGGTCATACTTGAGCTTCTCTATGGCGTCTTCGACGGACGCGCCATAGGGATAGCGCACCTGGGCCCAACCCGTGATGCCGGGTTTTATGGCGTGGCGATAGCCGTAGTAGGGAATGTCCCGCCTAAGTTGGTCCACGAAGAACGGGCGCTCGGGGCGTGGCCCCACGAAGCTCATATCTCCACGCAGGACATTGAAGGCCTGGGGCAGTTCGTCGATCCGGGCCTTGCGTATGAATGCCCCAAGCCGCGTCACGCGGGCGTCGTTCTGGCGGGCCCACTGCGGTGCCCCATCTTTCTCAGCGTTGACGCGCATACTGCGGAACTTGAGCAGGGAGAAAACGTGCCCCCCCTGCCCCACGCGATCCTGCCGATAAAACACCGGACCATGGTCCTCGATCTTGATCAGGATCGCCGTGATCACCATGATGGGCATGCACACAAGGAGCAGGACCGCGCTCACTGCCATGTCAAAGGCGCGCTTTACCCACGCCTTGAAGAGGCCTTGCTCAAAGCCATCAGCAAAAACGAGCCAGCTCGTATTGAGCGACTCAAGCTCGATGCGCCCACTCTCGCGCTCAAAGAAGGTGGTGAGATCCATGACGCGTGTCCCTGCGAGCTTGCACTCGAGCAACTCATTGACCGGCAGTGTGAGCCTACGGTCGCGGCTCCCGACTACGATCTCCGTGACACGATTGTTCCTGGCGATGGTTGCTATGGACTGGCCGCCGCGCAAGACCAGTGGACCATCCATATCCTCGTGCTCGCCGCACGGAACGAACCCCACGATCTGAAACCCGGGCCGCCCGGCCCCCCCTTTGGCAAGAGCATGGACGGCGCGCGCCCGGCGACCCGTACCCAGCACGAGAACCTGGCGGTTGATGGCCGTATGGTTGGCCACCGCCAAATAGAGGATTCGGGTAAGCATTGTCCCGCACAAGGCCACGAGCACCACAGAGGCAAGCACGGCGGGTGGCAGGACAAGCGAGGGGAGCACCGGCAACAGGACACAGCACACGAGGAAGCCCAGGGAGAGGCTTACGACCAAGCGCGGGAAGTAACCCCACTGACCCTCCTTCAGTTCGCGCTGGTAGAGACCAAGCGCGGTCATGACGGTCATCATCACGAGAACGAACAGAAGTGCCTTGCCAGACGTCGCACTCAAATGCGTCCGCTCGGCGAGCTCACCGTAGCGAACCTGCGCGCCGAGATAAAGCGCACCCCACAGAACCAATGTCTCGGAAAGGCCAAGAATCAGGAGACCCTTGGGCAGATAATGCCTGAAGATACGAATCATGTTACGTCCCTGTAACGGCTCAGCTGGTGCCATTTAGCGGCAGCGGCCGCCTAGAGACAATCCGACTTCGGTCTGTTAGACATCTATCCAGCGGGCCGCACCACCTCGTCGCGGCGCGCACAGAGAAGGCAGTTCCCTGCATCTCGTCCGGAAAAAACCGTTATAACGTAAGGCGTCTAAAGGAGGCGGCCGGCAAGGCTCCGGTCGCCTTCGCTATATGCCCCTACGACCCGCCCTCTTCGCGGTCGCGGGTACGCAGCCGCATGAAACGCTCCTTGATGCGACCCTCTAGACCACGGTCGGTGGGTTCGTAGTAGACCGCAGGTTTCATGCCGTCGGGAAAATAGGAGACACCAGCCGCATAGGCCTCGGGTTCGTCGTGGGGGTAGCGGTAATCGCGGCCGTGGCCCAAGCTTCGGGCAAGCTTGGTCGGGGCGTTGCGCAGATGCACTGGAACCGGTTGCGTCCCGTGGGTTTGCACATCGCGCAGGGCGGCCTGGAAGGCCCGATAGACGGCGTTACTCTTGGGTGCCGAAGCCAGATACGCCGTGGCGTGCGCAAGCGCGAGATCCCCCTCGGGACGCCCGAGGCGATCGAAGGCCTGCCAGGCATCCAGGGCGATGGTGAGTGCGCGCGGATCGGCGTTACCGATATCCTCGCTCGCGGCGCGCACCAACCTCCGGGCGACGTAGCGCGGGTCGCAACCCCCATCAAGCAGCCGCGCGAGCCAATACAAGGCGCCATCGGGGCTCGAGCCACGCACTGCCTTGTGCAGAGCGGAGATCTGGTCATAAAAGAGATCTCCACCTTTATCGAAGCGCCGATAACGTGTGCCGGCCGCTCGGCGCACGTGTGGCTCCTCAATGAGCCCGGTGCCCGCCTCCTCCACAAGCTCCGCTGCCATCTCAAGCAGGGTGAGCGCCCGGCGCCCATCGCCGTCGGCCAGTTCCGCTACGAAGGCGAGCGCCTCGTCCGACGCCGTGAAGGCACTCGCCAGGCCCTCTGGCGCCTCCAGGGCCCGATGCAGGAGCGCGTTCAAATCCTGCTCGGTGAGAGGCTCTAGAACATGGAGTCGCAGACGCGAGAGGATGGCGGCCGTGAGCGCAAAGGCCGGGTTCTCGGTCGTCGCCCCGATCAGGACCACGCTGCCCTCCTCCAAGGGTCGCAGCAGCGCATCCTGCTGGGCACGCGTGTAGCGGTGAATCTCGTCTACGAAGACGATGAGGCCGCGACCCTTTTCGCGCGCCTGCCGCCCGCGCTCCTCCAAATCCTTCAATTCCCGCACACCGCTCGAAAGCGCGCTCAAGGCGACGAACTCCTCGCCCGAGGCCTGCGCCAGCAGACGCGCGAGCGTGGTCTTGCCGCTTCCTGGCGGCCCATAAAGAATCATGGGATAAGGGTGGCCGCGTTGATAGGCTACACGCAGCGGCGCATCAGCCGCCAACAGCGACTCCTGTCCCACGAACTCGGCAAGAGTCCGGGGG
The DNA here is from genome assembly GCA_021784755.1 of Pseudomonadota bacterium. Classification (GTDB taxonomy): domain Bacteria; phylum Pseudomonadota; class Gammaproteobacteria; order Acidiferrobacterales; family Acidiferrobacteraceae; genus Acidiferrobacter. The sequence goes on along the minus strand of JAJYHM010000072.1, from coordinate 27,411 downwards.
CGCAGGCGTTCCGCCAGGGGAGTATGCACTATTGGTAGACGATGGCCGTGTGCGGTGGCGGCCGGAACCGGAAGGTGGAACTTGGAAGTCGCATGTTCCAGTGCAGACCGCGCAAGCGGATGTCGGTCGTCTGATCCATGGCGTCCTCCACGATGATGCGCCGGATGCGCGCCCCGTGGTAGCCGATCCGAATCCAGCGGAAGCCTTGGCCGCGGCCATGCGGCTTAAGGCTTATCCACCGCAATCCACCGCGGCTTGCGAGCGTTCGCACCGAAAAGAAGTTCTTAAGATGACCATCGCCCGCCAGCAGGAGCGCAGGCGTGCGGCCAAGCGCGGCGCTCGCACTGTAGCGCGTAGCCTGCGCAAGCCCAGGATCATACAACCACACACTATGCCCATGTCCTATGATCTGCTCCCGGTAGGGCGCCGAATAATCCCAACGGAATCGCCCCGGACGCTCAAGCCAAAGCTGCCCTTGGCCATGGCTCACCACCCGTCCGCGGTGGTCGCGCACGGTCTGCGTGAATTGTCCATGCAGGGTATGGACGGTGGCGAAGAATCGCGCAAGATCGGCGGCAAAGACCTGTGACGGGACCAGGGCCGCGAGCCACAAGGCGACCGATAAGAAGTTGCGGCCCATGAATCAATCCTCCGGTGGGGGCGGCGCGAGCACCTCGCGGCTGCCGTTCGATTGGAGCGGACCGACCACGCCCGAACGCTCCATCTGTTCAATAAGCCGCGCAGCCCGGTTATATCCTATGCGCAGGCGCCGCTGCACACCGGACACCGAGGCGCGTCGGCTCTCGGTCACGATACGCAAGGCCTCATCATACAATTCGTCGGCCTCACCGTCTTCCGTTCCGCCTTCCACGCTACCTTCGCCACCCTCTTCGGGGGCGAATATGCGCTCGTCATACACAGGCGTGCCGGTCTTTTTCAGGGCCGAGACCACTTTATGCACCTCGGCATCGGCCACAAAGGCGCCGTGGACGCGATGCGGAAACCCGGTCCCCGCCTGCAAGAACAGCATATCGCCGTGGCCCAGCAATTGTTCCGCCCCCATCTGATCCAAGACCGTGCGCGAATCGACCTTGGCAGATACCTGAAAGGCAATGCGCGCCGGAATATTGGCCTTGATGAGCCCGGTAATGACGTCGACCGACGGCCTCTGCGTGGCGAGTACGAGATGTAGTCCCGCCGCACGCGCCTTCTGCGCAAGGCGCGCGATCAGCTCCTCGACCTTCTTACCGACCACCATCATAAGATCCGCCAACTCATCAATGACGATGACCACATAGGGGAGCCGGCCCATCTCCCGCACCTCCCCCTCGGGCGCCAGGGGATCGTTCAATATCTCGCCACGTGCGTGCGCGTCGTCATAGCGCTTGTTGTAGCCGGCAAGATTGCGCACGCCGAGGGAGGCCATGGCCCGGTAACGGCGATCCATCTCGCCTATACACCACCGCAAGGCCTGCGCGGCCTGCTTCATGTCCGTGACCACAGGCGCCAGGAGGTGCGGTAGCCCGTCATAGACGGCGAGCTCGAGCATCTTGGGATCAATCAGGATGAGCCGCACGTCGGCGGGCGTCGCCTTATAGACGAAACTCAAGATCACGGCGTTCAGACACACGGACTTCCCAGACCCGGTGGTGCCCGCGATCAGGAGGTGCGGCATACGCGCCAGATCCGTCACGACAGGCTGGCCGCTTATGTCCTTTCCGAGCGCGAGCGCAAGCGGCGAGGCGACCGCCTCATAGGCGCTGGATGAGAGGATCTCGCGCAAGCGCACCACTTCGCGCCGCTCGTTGGGCACCTCGATCCCGATATAGGTCTTACCCGGTATGTTCTCGACCACACGCACACTCACTACCGACAAGGCGCGGGCCAGATCCCGCTGCAACCCCGTAATCTGGCTGGCCTTGATGCCGGGGGCGGGCTCGATCTCGAAGCGCGTGATGACAGGACCCGGGTGCACCGCCTCCACCTTAACTTCGATATGAAAGTCGAGTAGCTTCTTTTCGAGGAGACGCGACATGGCGTGCAGCGACTCCTCGGAAAAGCTCGCCTTCTCTCCCGAGGGCATGTCGAGCAGAGACAGCGAAGGCAATGCCGAATCGGTAGATGCGAGAAAGCTCGTCTGGCGGCTGCGCGCGACCGGCGGCTCCTCGGGCGCCCCCACGGCGGGCTCGATGCGCGGCGGCGCGGGCCGCTTCAAGGCCTTACGGCCCCTCAGTACCGTCTCCTCGCGTTCGTGACGTGCGCGCCTGCCTCGCCAACGATCCGCCAAAGCCCCGAGGCGCGCCCTGATCCCGAATACCACGCCAAAGGCCGCATCCCCGACGCGATCCATGACTCCGAACCAAGAGATGCCGGTCGCAAGGGTAAAACCCGCCAGAAACACGGCGAGCAGGAAGAGGGTCGCCCCCACCGGATCTATGATGCGCGAGAGGGCGGTCGACACGACTCCGCCCAAGAGGCCGCCGGCGCGAAATGGCAGGAAGAGCGGTCCGTGGAAATCCAGACCCGCCAAACCACAGGCGCCGACGAAGGCAAGCGCCACGCCAAACGCCGCCACCTTCAATGAATGTCCAGGGGCCGCGGCGCGCGGGCGCAAAAGACGCACGCCGCCCCAGGCGACGAGGACCGGAATCACATAGGAGGGCACACCAAGCAGCGCGAGCAGACTATCCGAGAGCCATGCGCCGACAAGTCCGCCCGCGTTACGCACTGCGGTGCCGCCTGTGTGCGACCACCCGGGATCGTCGCCATGGAAGGTCGCGAGCGCGAGCGCCATATAAAGAGCGAGCGCCAATACCACAAACAGCAAGGCCTCACGCACGAGGCGCGACGCCGCGGGCGCAAGCGCCGCCCGCTCGCGCTTAAACCGTGCCTGACTCATGCGAGTGAAGTCTCCACGCCACGCCCGGCCGACACCTGGCACCTCATGATGACATGGCGGACGCGACCGCATCGTGGACGATGCGGCCCTCGCGCACATTGAGACCGCCGGCGAGCCGCGCATCGTCGACCCCGTGTGCGGCTAAGATCTGCACATAAGGGAGCAGCACCGCGGAGAGCGCCTGCGATGCGGTACGCGGTACGGCACCCGGCATATTGGTCACACCAAAATGGATGACACCCTCTTCGACATAGGCCGGATGCCCGTAATCGGTCGGACGTATCGTCTCCACACATCCGCCCTGGTCGATCGCGATATCAACGATGACAGAGCCCCGCCGCATCCCACGCACCATCGAGCGGGTCACAACGCGCGGGGCACGGGCGCCTGCCACGAGTACGGCGCCTATGAGCAGATCGGCCTCGCGCGCCGCCGCCGCGATCGTCTCCTCGTAGGCCGGCAAGGCTGTCACATTGGGGCCTACCGCCATCATGGCGCTCAAACGGGAGCGTAAGCGATCGAATACGGTAACCCGCGCACCGAGCGCGGCGGCCACGCGCACGGCATTGCCTCCCGCTTCTCCGGCGCCCACCACAACCACATGGCCACGCTCGGCCCCGGGCAGGCCACCCAAGAGGATGCCGCGGCCGCCCGCCCCAGCGTGCAGGAGTTGCGCCCCGATCTGGATTGCAAGCCGTCCGGCGATATCGCTCATAGGCGCAAGCAGCGGGAGGTGGCCATCCTGGACGACGGTCTCGAAGGCCACGGCGGTGAGGCCAAGCCCTTGAAGGGCCTCGGTCAATGGGCGGTTGGCGGCGAGGTGCAGATAGGAAAACAAGATGTGATCGGACCGGAACAGGTGCCACTCCTCACTGATCGGTTCCTTGACCTTCACGATCAGTTGCGCCGACCGGAAGAGCGTCTCGGCGTCGGGGACGATGCGCGCACCGTGCACCGCATACTCCTCATCACCGAAACCACTGCCGCAACCCGCCCCCGCCTCAAAGAAGATCTCATGCCCCTCCTGGACCAGGACCGCCACCGCGTGCGGCACCAACGCGACCCGCGCTTCCCATGGCTTCACTTCCCGTGGTATCCCTATGCGCATACGATCCTCCGATCCTTGCCAGTCTAACGGGCTTTGGACGAGCCCGCCACGGCGCGTTGATCCAGGCCGACAAAAGGGGCAGGATTGGGCCTATAATACCTGATCATTGCACCCTGCGAGGCCCGTTATGGCAGCACCGCGTCACGCCCGTCTCCTCATTCTCGGATCCGGTCCCGCCGGCTATACGGCCGCGGTCTACGCTGCGCGCGCGAACCTGCGCCCGCTTCTGATCACAGGCCTCGAGCAGGGCGGTCAGCTCATGACCACGACCGATGTCGATAACTGGCCAGGCGACGTCGAGGGCCTGCAAGGTCCGGACCTGATGGACCGCATGAGACGCCATGCCGAGCGCTTCCAGACCGAGATCATTTTCGACCATATCCACAAGGCCGACGTGAGCGGCCACCCCTTCGTCCTTAAGGGCGATGCCGGCGAGTACACCTGCGACGCCCTCATCATCGCCACCGGCGCGTCGGCCAAGTACCTAGGGCTACCCTCCGAGGAGCGCTATCGAGGGAAAGGGGTATCGGCCTGCGCCACCTGCGACGGCTTCTTCTACAAAGGGAAGCCCGTGGCGGTGATCGGTGGCGGCAACACGGCCGTGGAGGAGGCCCTGTACCTTTCGGCCATCGCCTCCGAGGTCATAGTCGTGCACCGCCGGGATCGGTTCAAGGCCGAGGCCATCCTGATCGATCAGCTACTCGCCAAGACCCGAGATGGCAACGTCCGCATCGAATGGAACGCCGACATCGAGGAGATCGTAGGCGACAAGAACGGCGTGACCGGGGTGCGCATCAAGACGCCGGACGGCGAGAAGTCCATCCCCGTCCATGGCGTATTCGTGGCCATCGGGCACGCACCGAATACCGGCCTCTTCGAGGGGCAGCTCGACATGGTCAAGGGCTACATCAAGACCGGCCGAACCGAGGGTCAACTGACGGCCACCAGCGTCCGCGGGGTTTTCGCCGCCGGAGATGTCCAGGATTTTATCTACCGCCAGGCCGTGACGTCGGCTGGCAGTGGCTGCATGGCCGCCCTCGACGCCGAACGCTACCTGGGAACGCTCGAAGGGAATCCCGCGCATGGCGGACAATCCTGACGATCCCAAATCGCAATTCGCGCGGGCCATGAAGGATGTGCGCAAGCTCGCCCAGGATCGGGTCACGCCGTTTCGTCCGCGCCTGCGCCCGATCCCCTGGCAGTCGCGACGCGATGCCCAGGCAGTCTTGGCCGAGATGCTCTCGTTCACGCCCCACGATATCGACCTCGCGACCGGCGAGGAGTTGCTCTTTCGGCGTCCCGGGATCGACAAGGACACCATGCAACGCATGAAACGCGGGCATTACGTCCTCGAAGGCGAACTCGACCTGCATGGCCTCACAGTCGAGCAGGCGCGTGGCGCCTTCGCGGGCTTCCTGCACGAGGCCACCCGCCAGGGCCTGCGCTGTGTGCGCATCATCCATGGCAAGGGCCTGGGTTCGGAGGCCCGTCTACCGGTCCTGAAAGGGTATGTGAATCGCTGGCTCCGGCAGACGAACGCCGTCCTCGCGTTCTGCTCGGCGCGCCCCGAACAAGGCGGCACCGGCGCCGTCACCGTACTCCTGAAACGCCAGATTTAGGGCGCTCGCCGCCGATCCAAAAGCACGACGGCATGCGCGCTCATGCCCTCGGCGCGTCCGGTATAGCCCATCCCCTCGGTGGTCGTCGCCTTGACGTTCACGCAGTCCAATGCGACCTCGAGGTCGGCGGCGAGGTGCTCGACCATCTGCCCGACGAACGGAGCAAGACGCGGAGCCTCGGCCACGATCGTGGCATCCATGTTGACTACGAATAGCCCCCGTTCCTTGATCATGGCGACCACGGTACGCAGCAACATGCGGCTGTCGCAATTCCGGTAACGGGCATCCTTGGCCGGGAAATGCCGACCCAGATCGCCCAAGGCGGCCGCCCCGAGACAGGCGCTCGTCACCGCGTGGGTCAGCACATCAGCGTCGGAATGACCGCCGAGACCGCGGGGGTGCGGGATCGTCACGCCCCCTAGAATCAGCGGCCGACCCTCGACCAGCCCGTGCGCATCGAATCCCTGCCCTATCCGCATATCGTCATCCGCTCCGAGAATCTTGTTGCGCCAGATAGATCTCCGCGAGGGCTAGGTCCTCGGGCATCGTGATCTTGAGGTTGTCGTGGCTGCCGGCCACGAGCCGGGGGTGGCCGCCCAGGCGCTCGACGGCGGCCGCCTCGTCGGTCACAAGTTCGTTGGCCGCCACCGCCGCCGACAGCGCCGCATAGAGCCGCTCGAACCGGAAGACCTGTGGCGTCTGGGCAAGCCAGAGGTCGCGGCGATCGACGGTGGCGATCACCTCGCGCCGCGCATCGCCGCGCTTGACGGTATCAGCCACGGGACGCGCCAGGAGCGCGCCGTCGGGCGACTCGAGCGCCGCCTCGTGGAGACGCCGCAAATCGGCTTCGCGGACACAAGGGCGCGCAGCGTCATGCACAAACACGAGATCGCCCGAGGCCGCCTCGCCCCCCAGGGCCGCGAGTCCGTTCAGGACCGTGAGGACGCGCTCGCCACCGCCTACGAAGGTCAGAAGCGGCGTGGTGAGCGTCGGCCGCACGGCCGCCCAATAGGAATCGTCGGGGGCAAGGCCCACCGCGATGGCGCGCGCGCACAGGCAATCGAGTCGTCGCAAGGTCTGGGCGATGACTGTGGCGCCTGCAAGCGGAAGGTATTGCTTCGGGCGCGAGGCCCCGAATCGCATACCGCGGCCAGCGGCCGGCACGACGACAAAAACGCGAGGAGATGACACCTGCCCTAGGTTCCCAGTCCCACCGATCCGCGGATGACCTCACGCGCAGCCTCGAGACTCACGCCCTGGGCTACGGCGAGTTCTCGGGTGAGATAACCGTCAGCCAACTCCAAGAGGCGTGCCTCTTCGAACGACAGGCCGGCCTCGGCCTTCAGGCGCAGCAGATCGCGCACCGCCGAACCCACCTGCAGGACCCCGCCGGACTGAATGCGCCGTTCGAGATCCTTGTAGTGCTCGGCCCAGGGACCCGCCGGCCGCACGCTACTTTTGTCGGCTAAGACCGCGAGAAGCTCCTTCACGCCCTTGCCATGCAAGAGCGGACGCAGGCCATTGCTCACAGCACGGGTCTTCGGCACCTTGATCGTGACGCGGTTCTCGGGGATCCGTATGACGTAGCAGAGCTCATGCTCGACCCCGAAAACCACTTCCTCCATGCCCTCTATGACCCCGACACCGGCGGTGGGGTAAAAGACATCCTGCCCGACCTTGAAGTCACCTTTTTTCATACACCCTTCGCGGACCAAATTTCGAAAGAACACACGCCCCTACGGCTGGGGCCTCGGCGATCGGCGCTCGCACCCGGCCTTCGCTCGTGCCTCGCATCGCCATCTCGACCCCTGCGACCTCAACTTGCTCTCGTGTCATCGGTACACCCGCGCCATGGGCCCCCATTATGCCCTGAAGACCTGAAGACGGACAACGAAAGCGCACAAAGCCTCCGTTTTGACCCGCACGCCCCCGACTCGGCGCCGGGACTATCACCCAAGAGTCATGGTACGCGGATGTCGGCGCACACACCCCGCCGCACCCCAAACAGAGTCCCCAACGGGCGATGCGCGAGCGCACCGCCACGACAACGCTCCTCATCACACCGCGCTTTGGATTACAATGCCGGCCCTATGGTGACGTCCGCCCCCGAATCGAACGCAGTCTATTCCCCTCTGAATCCGCCGGCGCCGTCCGGACGGGAGCATTGGGTGGGACTCCACGCAAGCGCCCGCGGGCTTGCGCTCGCGCGGCTTGCCGAGAGCGGCCGCCTCCTCATCGTCGTCACGCAAGACGTGCGCTCACGCGAGCGGCTCGAAGACGAGATCGCGTTCTACCGGGACCCGCACGATCCGCCGGTCCTCACCTTTCCCGACTGGGAGTGCCTGCCCTACGACCGCTTCTCGCCGCACCCGGACATCGTGTCCGAACGGCTGGCGACGCTGGCGGCCCTCCCGCATCTGGCCCATGGCATCGTGCTCACGGCGGCAGCCACGCTCATGCATATCCTGCCGCCCTCGTCGCACCTCCTCGGCCACAGCTTCCTGTTGCGCATCGGCGACAAGCTCGATATAGACCGCTTCCGCGAACGCCTCGTACAAGCCGCCTACCACGCGGTGGGCCAGGTCATGGAGGCCGGCGAGTTCGCTATTCGCGGAGGGCTCGTGGATCTGTTTCCGATGGGGGCCGATACGGCCTACCGCATCGACCTCTTCGACGACACCATCGAGTCGATTCGCACCTTCGACCCGGAGACGCAGCGCTCGCAGACGACACTCCCTGAAATCCGCGTGCTGCCGGCGCGCGAACATCCGCTCACGGGCGACGCCATCCAGACCTTCCGGTCGAACTACCGCGTGGCATTCGCGGGCGACCCGCGCGCGAGCCTCATTTATCGCGAAGTGAGTGAAGGCCGAAGCCCGGCCGGCATCGAATACTACCTGCCGCTCTTTTTTTCCGAGACCGCGACTTTCGTCGATTATCTGCCGGCCCACGCGATCCTGGTATTCATGGAAGGCGCGCAAGCGCAGACCGAGCACTTTGAGAAAGAAACGGCGGAACGCTACGAGGCGACCCGCGGTCACATAGAGCGGCCGCTCCTCCCACCCGAGCGGCTGTTTCTCACCGCGGCAAAGCTGAATGAGCGCCTGGCACCTTTCTCGGCCATCTCACTCGCCGACGAAGGTGACGGGGTGGTACGACGCTTCGCTACCCGCGAACCGCCCTTCCTACCCCAAGAGACGCGCACACCCGAACCCTATGCCGCCCTGCTCGCGGCGCTCGACACGAATAGCCGGCGCACGCTACTCGTGGCCGAGACTGCCGGTCGACGCGAGGCCTTGCGTGACACCCTTGGCGCCCACGGACACCACCCGCGCCCCTTCGATTCGTGGCAGGCCTTCATCCAGGACGACGCGCCGCTTGGTCTCATGTCCGCGCCGCTCGACCGCGGCCTGGAACTCGACGACCCCTCCTTGAGCGTCATTGTCGAATCGCAGCTCTATGGCGAACGCGTGCAACAGCGACGGCGGCGCGTCAAGGTCCGCGACCAGCAGGCCCTCCTGAAGGGGCTAGGCGAGCTTAAAGCCGGAGATGCGGTGGTGCACGAAGACCACGGCGTGGGCCGCTATCTCGGGCTTGTGAAGCTCTCGGTCTCGGACATTGAAAACGAGTTTCTGGCGCTCGAATACGCCGGCGGCGACAAGCTCTATGTGCCCGTCACGGACCTCCATCTTCTTGGACGCTATACCGGCACCGACCCGGACCGCGCCCCCTTGCACAAGCTCGGCAACGAGGCCTGGGACAAGGCCAAGCGCCGCGCCGAAGAGAAGGCCCGTGATGCGGCGGCCGAACTCCTCGAGATCTACGCGCGGCGCGCGGCCAAGCCCGGATACGCCTTCGCGGCCCGGGGCCTCGAGTACACGCGCTTCGCCGATGCCTTCCCGTTCGAAGAAACGCCCGACCAGACGCGCGTCATAGCCGAGGTCTTGACCGATATGGAAAGCCCGCGCCCCATGGATCGCCTGGTGTGCGGCGACGTGGGCTTTGGCAAGACCGAGGTCGCCATGCGCGCCGCCTTCCTCGCAGTCCAGGACCACAAGCAGGTGGCGGTCCTCGTACCCACCACTCTGCTCGCCCAGCAGCACTATCAGAACTTCCGCGACCGCTTCGCTGACATCCCGGTGGAGATCGAGATCCTGTCCCGGTTTCGCAGCCGCCAAGAAATCGAGCAGGCCCTGAAACGCCTCGAGGCCGGCCACGTCGACATCGCCATAGGGACCCACAGGCTCCTGCAAGAAGACGTGCGCTTCAAGGCCTTGGGCCTCGTCATCGTCGACGAGGAACACCGCTTCGGGGTCCGCCAGAAGGAACGCATGAAGGCGCTACGCGCCCATGTCGACATCCTCACCCTGACTGCGACACCACTACCGCGCACCCTGAACATGGCGCTCGCGGGATTGCGCGACGTTTCCTTGATCGGCACACCCCCTCAGGATCGCCTGTCGATCAAGACCTTCGTGACGCCGTGGGACACGGCCTTGATCCGCGAGGCCTGTCTGCGTGAGATGCGCCGCGGAGGCCAGGTCTACTTCCTACACAACGACGTCCGCTCCATGGCGCGACGGGAACAGGAACTGAAGGCGCTTTTGCCGGAAGTCGACATCCGCGTGGCCCACGGACAGATGCCGGAGCGCGAACTGGAACGTGTGATGCTCGACTTCTATCACCAGCGCTTCCACATCCTGCTCTGCAGCACCATCATAGAAACCGGTATCGACGTCCCGACTGCCAATACCATCATCATCGAGCGCGCCGACCGCTTCGGGCTTGCCCAGCTCCACCAGCTACGCGGGCGCGTCGGCCGCTCGCACCATCGCGCCTACGCCTACCTCCTGACCCCGGACCCGGCGGCCCTGACCGCCGATGCCCGCAAGCGCCTGGATGCGATCGCCTCCCTCGAAGATCTGGGCGTGGGCTTCGCGCTCGCCTCCCACGACCTGGAGATCCGCGGCGCGGGCGAACTCCTCGGCGAATCGCAGAGCGGCCAGATCAACGAAATAGGCTTCGGCCTCTACAGCGAGCTCCTGGAACGCGCGGTCGCCACCTTGAAAGCCGGGCACGAGGGCGCAGGAGAGGCGGCCCTCTTCACCCGCCAAACCGACATCGAACTACACGTGCCGGCTCTGCTCCCCGAGGACTATTGCCCGGACCCGCACCTGCGCCTCGTGTTCTACAAGCGCATCGCCACCGCCTCCGGCGAGGAGCTCGACGACCTGGCGGGCGAGCTCACCGATCGCTTTGGCACACCCCCGAAGGCTGCCACGCGCCTCTTTCGACTCGCGCGCCTGAGGCGGCTTGCGCGTCCCTTAGGCATCACGCGTATCGACGCAGGCCCCAAGGGCGCGCGCATCCAATTCACGCCCAATCCGGCGCTGGACCCGGGGCAACTGATCGCGCTCATGCAATCATCGCCCAAGCAATACCGCTTGGACGGGCCCCATGGCCTGCGGGTGCAGGCGGAATGGGCCGACCCCGATACCCGCATCGAGGGGGTGTTGGCCCTCATAAAAAGTCTCGGCGGCAATCCGCAGACAGGTGTCGAGGCGCCGCCGCGCCGCCAGCACCGCTAAGCCCAAAAGGTATCCACCGACGCCGAAGGGCCCGCAGCGCTCCAGCATGATCGGGGCATAGCGCTTATGTCTCGAGCGCCCTTTTAGAGGCTGATCACGTGATCCGGTGCGTGCGAGGCCAATGCGTTGTAGAGGTTGGGGAAGCAGCCGATCACCGCGCCCTCCACCAGGGATTCGGCAATCCCGCGCTCATAGCAACACTGATCACAGCCCATCAACAACATCCCTTGCGCGCGGGCAACCGCTGCCAGACGTTCGCCCAAGGGGTTACCCCGCACCAGAACGTAGTTGTTGTCCTCGAAGAAAAACATGCCCACGACGTCCACGCCATGGGCATTCGCCTCGAGCTGAGGCAGGATCATCTTGCCAAGCTTATAGGAAACTGTATGGCCTTGAGTGGTAAAGATATAGGCGACCTTCATATGTAACCCCCCGTAGATGAGGCGCCATGATAAGACAAGAATCGGTCAAGTCCCTGATATGTTTTGACCTGTCCACTAGCAATGTAGTTTTTCTTGCGTCTTTTGTTCTCCTTTGATTCGTAAGCCTTTAAGTCAAGGCACGAGCGGCTGTTAACGACGGTCGATCACTCTGATATACGCGGGTTGGATACCGCCTGACTTCGCTTCGTCGTGGAGCTGCCTCGCTCTACAATCGAGGGTCACCGAGTCAAATCGGTGCCTCATAGGCCGGTCGAGGATTCTCCCACCGGGCCACTCCTGCCTTGATCTAAAGACTCACGTCTCATAGTGAATGGCTAAGAGTTTACCAACCGCAATGACATGTATAGTGGGCTCGAACGCTTATGTCATAAAGTGGGTTACTGGGCCTCCGTCTGGACCGCGCAGGCGATGGCCCACAGGAAGCCCGTCAGCTCACGGGCAATGGCCGTGCACACCCGCACCTTGATCTTGCCGGCCCGCAGCAGGTGCTGATAGCGGCCGCAGAGCCGCTTTTGGGCCTTCCAGGCAATGGCCTGCACGGGATCGCTGGTGTTCTTGGCCCGTCGCTGCAGATGCGCGGTCTTGCGCGCCGGGAAGCGGTAGCACCAGGCGGCCTCGGTGAGCACCCGCCGGACGTGCCCATTGCCGGTCTTGGTAATGCCGCCGCGGCGGGTGGTGGCGCCACTAGAGGATTCGGAGGGCACGAGCCCCAGATAGCTCATGAGTTGGCGTGGGGAATCGAACCGGGTGAGATCCCCGATCTCGGCCACCACGGTGAGGGCCGTGATGAGCTGAACGCCGCGCAACGCCATCAAGGCGCGCACCACAGGGGCGAGCGAGAAATGATCCAGGACGCGCACCATCTCCTCTTCCAGGGCCGCCACCCGACCGGTGAGATGCGCCACGGTGTCCACGTATTCCTGGAAGACGATCTGCTGGACCGGGGCCTCGAACTTGAGGGTGGTAAGCCAGCGTGTATGGGCCTCGGTCCACTTGGTCTTTCCTGAGGCATAGAGGCGGCCATGGCGCAGGAGAAAGGCGCTGAGACGTTGCTTCGCCTGGCGCTCGAGGGCCTTGGTGTCTTCCCGGGCGCGGGTGAGGTCGCGTACCGCCTCTTGCTCGGGTCCCGGGATCCAGACGGCGGTGAGCTCGCCGGCGCGATGCAAGCGGGCGAGCGATTCGCTGTCCCGGCGGTCGGTCTTCACCCGATCGCCCGGTTTGGTGGGAATGAGTGAGGGGGCGACGACCACGCAGTCGTGACCCAGATGGGTCAGCTGCCGGTGGATGCCATAGCCGCAGGGGCCGGCCTCGTAGCAGAACGACAGGACTTCCCCCTGGGGGCTTAGCTTCTTCACGAGCTTTGCCACCGCCTCCGGGGTGTTGGCGATCTCCCCGTAATAACGGGGCTTACTTTGGCCGGCCTCGGCAATGGCGACGGCGATCGTGTCCTTGTGTGTATCTAGCCCTACGTACTTGCTAAACTTTGTCATGACCTGCCCCCTCAATTGTGGCTCTGAGCTGATGGTGGTTTACCCGACCTCAAGCTTAATCCACGTCGCTTGAGGCCGGGCAGGTCAACACATGATGTCTAAACTGCTGTGAACAGCGACCAAACTGCTGAAAATCGCGCCCCTTGATGCCGCGGATCCCAAGCGCAACCCTGCCCCCTTTTCGCACACACGTGGCCCACAACGGCTCGCGTGCTGTTTGCAAAACAGGCAATCCAACAAAGGTCGCAGCGTGCGACCTCACAGCTCCGGCTGCGGCTTCCGAGCTCTGCGCGGCGTGGGGGATGAGAGCCAATCATCCACAGGCTTGTCCACACGTTTTCTGGGCAACGGGAGCAAGACAATCCACAAGCCATACGATTTTGATCCAATGCGCTGGACGCCGGGCAAGGCTCGGGTCAAGACCGACCGCCGGCATAGTGAACAACTTGCACGGGTGCACCAGGCCGGCGAGTTCAACGCGGCTTGGCTCCCGGGACCGGAACCAAAAGCCGTACGCGATCTCACCCGCTGGGTATGCGGTAACCTAAAAGGCATCGGTCGCCGCCTTCGTCGTGATCGAGCTGCAGACACGCCGCAAGGCAGTACCGCTTACGGGACACTGCGGGAACGGGGATATGCGATCGAAGCGTGCCTGGCGCCCCCCAGGTGAAGCGTCAGGTCAAACGGGCACAGGGCAGCAGTGCGGGCATGACGGTCCCTGCCTAAGCCCATGAGATCGAATGCGGCAAAGCGGGCGGACCGGGGCGCGAATTACCTAGAGCGAGGCAATCCCGGCAATTGCCTCCCGCGTGACTGAAAGCAAAAGGCGGGAACGAACGAGTAGCGACGAGAGCCACGTCGAATGCACGGATCAACAACAACCTGTACCCTACTTTTTTGTGGTAACTCAGATCATGGTATTCGAATCTGAACAGGACCGAAACGATGCGACTGATACCACCCCGTGCAACCTCAAGCCGCAGAACAAACCGTGACAGATAACCTACTGTGACGGCCCCTTTCTGGCACCTCCGCAGAGGCGATCTTATTCTCCTGCAACTACGCGATAAACGACCGACAAAAGACCACCACCTTCGGACGCTGTGGTATCGGCGACATCACTCGGACAGCAGATTTCGAACTCTATTCATAGCTCCCAGCAAAAGAAACGAGGCGCGTGAGGGATCTTGTCAGACTAGATGAGGCGGCGCTTGCCGGATCGGCGCACCACGCATCGCGCATGAAGGCGCACAAGTGGACGTTATAACCTGTTCCGGGCTTATTGGGGTCCGTCGAGGAAATCATCTCGTCTCGGTATTGTCGCACGCGCGATCTCGAAATAATTTGCAAAAGAAGGCGCTGGGATCCTGAATGTCGTCCGTGCGACTGGGAACTCTGTTGAGCGACACCCTGAAATACCGTGCAAAGCCATCGCGGTCGGCAAGTACCCAGCTCTCCGCTTCCGTAACCGCCAAGCGCAGGTGGAAGGCAGTTGGTGGTGGGGTCTGCACCCATCTCGCGAGAAGAGTTTTTACGCAACTCCCGTCTGTGTCTGCTACGCACACAACAGGCCGCACATAACGCGCCTGCTCGATATACCGCGGAAGACCGCTAATCAACTTTGTGACGCCTTTTGTGTTTATCGGTGGCACAAGCGACCATCCAGGCATGGCCGAACCAACCAAGCGCTCTCCAAGGGCGCAGCTCAGCGCATCCTCTCCGACAACCAACACCCGTTTCATGCAAACAAGTCCGGCTGTTCAATTCCCTCTGGGCGCGTCTTGGGCAACAAGACTTCGGTCGGTGTCAGACCATGCTCCATCTGGGCATTCTCCTCCTCGTTTGGTTGCCGAACGGTGGAGCCGTTATTGCCGGGTTGAATAAGCAGCAGGACGCCCCCTGAAGCATCTTGCAGCAACGTCTCGCTGTGGGTGCTAACCAACACCTGCCGGGACGAGGCGCGCTTTTTGCGATCGCGCAGTACACGGTCTATCATCAACGGAATTTTTGCAACGATGGCGTCGTTGAGGGAGAGCTCTGGCTCCTCCAGAAGCAGCGGGCCATCGCCATCCTGCAAGGCCCAAAGCAAACCAATTAGACGCAACGTGCCGTCGGAGAATTGATCCTCTCGCTGCCAAGCGCCATGTACGCGCCAATGAGCAAAGTTGGCCTCAAGATGCCATAGCCCCGATACTTGGTCCTGATCGAACCGCAGATCGGAAAATAACGGCACCGCTTTTGTGAGCGCTTGCTTGATGCGTCTTAGCCGTGCATCGCGCGTCTTCGTTGGCGTCTTGGCAATGCGTTGTAACAGTCCCTGCCCAAAGGGATCGTGTTCCAGTACGCGGCCGCTAATCTCATCGCCATGCTTGAGTAGTTGCGGAACCAAGTGTAGATAGGTCACAGAAGCGAAGAATTCGGCGAGGGGGCGAAATCTGGAGTTGGCGCCGATCTGCTCCAGATGCGTTTGCGTCAGTCGCTCGTGATCGCTGCGATCGCTTTTATCTGGGCGCTCAAGCAGGGTTTCGCCATTCTTAGTGACGCGCTCTTCACTGACCATGACTCGTTGTTGCCCCTTGCCTTCAGACTTCAGTGACAAAATATAAGACCAGGTGATGGGGGCACCGTTTTCCGTTTCATCGGTGACCTCCAATGCGATGCGTACCTTGGGGTCCTTCCGCGCATGCAGGCTGCGTAACTTGGTTAGTCCACCACGGTCTTTAAGTGCCCGCTGCAAGCCCCCACCTTCGGATGCCGCGAGCGTGCGCAAAAAGCGGAACACATCCAAGAAATTCGATTTCCCAGACGCGTTCGCACCTATCAGGTAGGTGCGGGGCCCTAGGCCTACGCTCACGTCCCGGAAATTACGCCAATTCGTTAGCTCCACACGCGTAACGTGCATGATCAGTCTCCCACGGTCATGACTTTCAGCGACTCGGTTCCGCAGATATCGACAATCTTTGCCGAAATTATTCCGTTCTCCCATGCTTCGAACGAAAGCATGACTGTTCCGTGGAGAGTGGCGCCATTGTCTTCGTCATTATCTCGGCGCGGATTTTGCGCTTGATCTCCTTCCAGGCTCCACTGCTGCTCGCCACTGGAAGCAATACCGCTTGGCGCGAAGCAACTGCGCTCGTAGTGGTCGGTATCCAATAGATAGCCACACCGCGACCTCGCTCTTGCCGCACAAGCCGAGTTCTCCGCACACCTCCACCTCTTACTACCCCTCCCCGCGCAAGCGCACCACCACCTTTGGTTGGCCGGTGTTCTAGGGTCTCTGCTTGCTGGCGCGCACCGTTCTTAGACATTTCGGCCAGCACATCGATATCCACGTGGACCCTTAAGCAGTGCCACCCACCATCAACGCGTTTCGTTGATGCCCTTGAGCGCTTCGGGATCAAGGGCGCACGCGCGGTATACTATAAAGGGATAAAGACCGAAGTTATGATACGGAGCAGTCCTCGTGCTTGCACGGCAGCATTTTGCAAGGGTCCGTACCGAGCGGGCGCCCATCTCGATCTTGACGGCACGGCGGAGATAGGCGGCCTGCTCCGGGAGGCCGTCGGATAGACCAACAGCAAGGTCTGCCGATCGGGATCGTCGGGATCGGGCTCGAGCGCCCATTCGAGATCCCCAGGCAGTTCCAATGAGATCGCCTCGATAAGTGCTGGCTGTATGTTCTCCGTGATCGCCTGCTGACTGGCTTCTTTCAGCGCCTTGATGCGCTTTGTCGTCTGTTTCTTACTGGGCGCCGATTCCGGCGCACTGTCTCCCCCAAAGCCCAGGACACCCCGGTCGATGACGATATCGATATCTTCGGAAAAGCGTTCGATGAGGTTCCAGCACTTTGACAGTGACGTACCGCCTTTGAACGACAGGTGTTCGCCCCATTCGGGTAACTCGAACAGCTTGCGCAAGGTCCAGCACACCCAGAAATCCTTTTCGACGGCAATCTCGAACAGGTTCAGTCGTGCACCGGCTTCCGTACAGACCAGCCGGCGGCGTTCTACCGGCAGTTGGATGAATTCTTTCATGCGGTACCTTTCGGCAATCACCGCTTGCACGATGCCGCCTTCCATGACGACGGCAAGCCGCGAGCAGCGCGGACTTGGCTCGGGACGATCCGTCTCCGGACTTGCCCCAGATGCCTGAAGCGCCGCCTGGTCGGCCCGATCCAGGTCCTCCCAGTCGATGCTGCCGCCCCGTTCTTCGCCGCGGCGGTACGCCTCGACGATCAGCAGATGGAATCTGCTGATCCACGCCTCATTTCTCCTATGGGCTTTTCGCCCGAACTATCATGCAGGCTTGGCGGGTCACGGTCTAACCTGTTTGCCATCACACCGTGTCGTATCTTTCGCAACCTTTTAGCGCGCCACCTCCTTTCAAAAATTGACTCCGTCCACGTAGACGACGGTGCGGTAGGGACCTGTGCCCATGCGATGTACCCCAAAAAAGCTAGGGCCTCCGAAGAGGCCCTGCGCCCGACAGCAGAACCACCGGGGTAGTAACTGCAGTACTAGCAAACATGACCCCCGAGAGCTAGCGGCTGCTGGAGTGTCTGAATGGCGCCCGATTTCGGCGGTCAAGGCGATATCTCGCGAGCCACTCCCCAATCTCATAGCCACTCTCTGTCCTCGCGTCGGGACCTGCGGGGCAACGGCGGCACCGGGCATCGAATTTCACGCGGAGCCGATACCAGCGGTATGTTCGCGCTCGTCCACATCCATTAGCCAAGCTTCTTGATGAGTGTCTGCGTGGCGCACGGGAGATTGTGCCGCACGACCAGTTCGCCCTCAAGATGCACGGTCGCCGACATGATGTGTTTCGACCTGTCAACGGGCGGCGTGGTTTTTTCTTCCCTCTTTTGTTCTCCTTTGCTCGCCGACCACACCATCAATTTGGCGCTCCTGGATCGTATCCTCGCGGACCCTAAGTTCACCGTCTCTCCCCGGGCCCAGGAGGCACTGACGCGCATCGCCGCCCTGCGGGCCGGACAGGGGTCCACAGACCCGAACGAGTGGGTGGCGTTGCTGCGGTCTTCAGGCTCTTACCCGGACAACTCAGGCGTATCCTCGAATCGCGGCGATGCGAAATAGTGGCCCTGCGCCCAATCGACCCCAAGGGCGGCCAAGGCGTCGGCACACGCCTTATCCCAGACACCCTCGGCGATCGTGCGAAACCCAAGATCGCGCGCGAGATCCTGAAGACCGCGGAGGATGCGCCGGCCTTGCGCGGTCGTGCAGCGGCCGGTGGATCAGGCCTACCGGCAATTCATCGGCCCGGAAACCCCGTGGCTGCGGGAGGTGCCCTCGCAAGTGCCGCGCAACGGCGCGGTGCGCTGGGCCCAGGCATACCAGCGCTTCTTCAAAAGCCTCGCCGGGCGCCCGAAGATCCGCAAGAAGCACGGCCTCCAATCCCTGTGGCTGACCTCGGAACTGTTCGCCTTCGAGCCCGCAGTCTCCACCCAGACCGGGGAAGTTCTGGGCCACAGGCTCCTCGTCGGAACGAAGAAATTCCCGGTAGGTCCCATCGCCTTCACCGCCCACAAGGGTTACCGCCTTCCGGCCTCTAGCCGGCTGGTCCTCGATGCCGGCCACTGGTACCTCACGTTCGGCACCGAAGACGGTGTACCCGAACCGACTGGGATCGGTCCTTAAGAAAGACCCGCTTCTGGTTTGGCAGGAGGCCGCCCCTGCCGGCGTTCGACTGAGGGTCTGCCTCGCCGCCGCCGGCCCGTCACCCAGTCACCCCGTGGGCTACGACACGCGCTCGGGCGTGCCGGGCCCCATCGCGGCCCCATTGAAAGGATTTTTTCACCGAGCCGTCATCACCCGCTCATACACTTCCGCCCACAAGAGGCCGCCGGGATCGCAAACGCGCGGCCGGCAGGGCCTTTTCTCAATGCATTCAGGGCACCACCGACAAAGGTTTTGGGGCATGTGTCTTCTACCGCTTCTCATCCATACGGCCATTTGCCGCATCAAGCTCGTGGCGGCGGCCGTGCAAAAGAAATGGGGCAAGCAGCCCAGGCCCCCCGCCGTCCTCTTGTGCGTCGCCAATCACCTGGCCCTGCCGTGCGTGCATGCCATCACGAGCATCGGCTGGACCTGCCACCGCGTTCCGCGTCTGCGCCACATCGACCGCGCCGCGCACATACTCGGCGCAAGCGCTGTGATTACCGATTGGATCCCGGCCGCCGGCAAGCGCGCATCCGGGGCCACCTCGGGCACCCTGCCCGTCATCCTCGTGGGCCCTCCACAACACGAGGCGGTGGCGTTGGCGACGGGCGCCGTGCTTTTTATCCCGGCACCGATCGATGCACCAACCTTGATTCGGGGTCTGTCGCGGATCATCCAAGGTCCGATGAACCCCCGTTCGGATATGGTCTACCGGATGGCCTCCGACCCGAACGGCCTGTGGCTCGATCCCCTGACCGCCCAAATTCGCGTCGGAGACAAATGGCTTGCCCTGCCGCCGCGCCAATTCTGCATTTTGCACGAGCTCACCCGAAGCCCCGGCAAGCTCTTGACGACCGAGCGGCTCTGCTCCGGCCTCACCGGCACCCAACCCATGACGCCCGGCGCGCTCACCATCTGTGTCTCGCGGCTGCGAAAGTGCCTGCGCGACGCCGGCGTCCCCGATTGCATCGAAACCGTGCATCGGCTCGGTTACCGCTACGCCATCACTGCGGCACCGTCCTTGCGCACGGCCCTCGTCCCGGCACGCACGGGCGCTCGCGGCAAATGAATTCCCAATGCACTCCCCTTTCCTCAACCCAGGAGATTCCGTCATGCCGGTAACGCCCCATCGCCTTCGCAAGGCCCTCGCCCCGCGTCCTTCGCTGCGCCTCTTCGCAGTCGCTTTCCTGTTCGCGACCGCTGGCGCCAAAGCCGCCACGCAAGCCGGCGCCGATGCCCCGGCGTCCGACTCCTCCTACGTCAACGTCGGCCATGTCTCGGCGGGCTCCCGGGCCTTGAACACCCTCGACAGGACGCCCACCGCGAAGCAGGTCTTCAAGTCCACGCAGTCGATCAAGGTCATCGGCAAAAAGCAGATGACGGTCGCCGGGCCGGCGAACGGGGCGGCCCAGGCCCTTGCCGTCGCGCCCGGCGTTAATGTCATGGCCGAAGGCGTCACCGGCGCCCCGCGGTCCAGCATCAGCATCAACGGCATGAAGACCGGCTGGGGCAATATTGCCGGAAACGCCAATGACGGCACGGTGATGGTGACCTTCGACGGCGTGCCCATGATCGACCCTGCCTACACGGTCTGGCAGGCCTCCGAAGTCCCGCAGCTTTCCTTGATACAGGCCATGTCCGTGACCTACGGCCCGGGTTATGCGGTGAACCGCTGGTACAACAACATCGGGGGCGCGGTGAACCTGAGCCCCATCCAGCCCAGTCGCCATCCCAGCGCGACCATAGGGGCGTTTGCCGGAAGCTTCGGTACCTACGGCGAAAACTTCAGCGTCCAGACAGGTAAGATGGGCGACGGCTGGTCGGGGGTCGTAGCGGGCGGCGTCACCAAGGCCGACAGTAACTATCTCCATGGCTACGGGTTCGACAACCCATCCAAGAACCACGCCTATTACGCCAAATTCCGCAAGACCTTCCACGGCGGCCACGTGAGCTTCGGCGCCTACGACGCCCGCACCGAGTCCTATCGGCCCTTGCCCATTCCGGTAAGTCCGAACGCCAACGTCACCGTCAACGGTGTCAATCCCAACACCGGCGCCGTGAATCCGGGTCCCCTCTACAGCCAGCAGACGACCGGGTTCTACACGACCTTGCCGTACAGCGAATACTGGAAGCAGAGCATCGTCAGCACCGAACTGCTCTACTCGCGATTCGTGTCGCGCCTATCGCGCCACATATCCATGCATAACCTCATGTGGTACCGTTATGGCCACAGAGAACACTTGCATTACGACAACTACGGCAACAACAACAACGTCCTCAATCAGTACTACTACACGACCAGCGACACCTTTGGCGACAAGCTCTACTTCGACATCCGCGCCCCCTACAACGACATCTCGGCCGGCGGATACTATCTGACCAGCAAGTACGCCTCGCTCCTCGAGTTCTACAACCCGGTCCTGCCCGCCCAGTACGCCTACGGGCCCAACGCCGGAAGCAACGCGACGGTGAACGGGCAGCCTGTCAATTACAGCATGTCGCTGCCCAGCCACTACCACGACTCCTACCTCTACATGACCGATCTTGCGGCCTTCATCCAGGACGACATCCAGCCGCTGCGCTCCGTGCGCATCACCCCCGGCATCCGCGTCGTGAGCTTCCAGACGAACTTCGTCAACAACGCCTCGTCGGCGTTCCCGATCAACGTGACAGACCAGATCGGCACGAACGGCGACGGGACCGGCGGCAACAACGCCCCGAACTCGTCGACTACGTTCAGTGAACTCGAGCCGTCCCTGGGCGTCAACTGGCAGATCCGGAAGGGCCTCGCGCTCTACGCCAACTACTCGACGGCCTATAAGGCGCCCGCCGGGGCGACCGGCACCTACGCCCACCTATTGGCGAGTTCGCTTGCGCCCCAGAAATCCACGCAATACCAGGTCGGATTGAAGGGTTATGTGCGCCACGACGGGCTCCTGAACGACGCCGCGTTCGGGGCCAACTACTACAACCTCGACGACACGAACGAGATCATACCGATACCGGTGGTAAGTCATCTCTATAGCCTGTTCGCCTCCGGATCGTCGCGCTTCAGCGGTGTCAACATCTATGCCGATGACAACCCCATCTACACGCTGCACCTGTTTGCCAACGTAAGCTTTGAGCGCGCGCGGTACTCGCAGTACACGACGCCAAGTGGCGGCTCCTATGACGGTTTGCCGGTCTCGAACGTGCCGGCGCAGACCGCCAATATTGGGGCGTTTTACGAAATGTACCAAAGTGGTGTCGTCTATACGCCCAGCCTCTGGTGGCAATATACCGGCGCCCAGGATATCTACAACAACAACACTAACGCGCCGACTACGCAAAAGCTTCCGGCATTCGGGATATGGAACGCAGCCTTGAAGATCGCGGTCGGCCACGAGGACCTGGGCGCCCATCTCCACCGGGTTAACATCAGCGTCGGCATCTACAACCTAT
Organism: Pseudomonadota bacterium; assembly: GCA_021784755.1. Taxonomy (GTDB): domain Bacteria; phylum Pseudomonadota; class Gammaproteobacteria; order Acidiferrobacterales; family Acidiferrobacteraceae; genus Acidiferrobacter. Next base: position 5,145 of record JAJYHM010000072.1, on the reverse strand, counting down.
TGAACAAGCAATACAATGCGTACGAGTACATCAGCAGCGGCGGGTACTACGGGGTGGCCGGCCAGCTTCTCGGCGAGCCCGGCGCTCCACGATCCTTCGAGGTTTCCCTGAGCGCCAAGTTTTAGCGTCAAGGGATGCGCGCAAGCTCGGGGCAAGCGCCCCGAGCAAGCCGCATGGCGGCACAAGGCACTTCACGGGTCTGCGGGCGGGGCATCGATGGCCGCTCCTGGCCCGCGGGCGTCCTTTTCCATGAATCATGAAGAGAATGAGTGTACACGGGTGACCTGGACCAGCTTATTCCGGTCGAGCATCTGGCTCCATGTGGTATACCACCCTTTAGACCTATCCGAACCCGTATTCTGTATGCGCCTGGGCGCTTCCCACCGCCGGTACGGTTCCGGGCTGTCGGCGACTGCTTTGGCGTCTGGACACGGTCACAAACTGGATTCGGGACCATGAGGAACAGGCATCCCCGCCGGGACGGGACGTGCGGCGCCTAGGGCGCGACGCGGACCATTCTTGGGTACTGCTTGGCCGACCCAGAATTGCCCATAAAGCGCGGGCGGTCGTCTGCGCGCCTCGAGAGTTAAGCATCCCCCATTTTGCGTGAGGACACATTTATGCGACGGCGTTTCGTCCAGCCCTCCCTCGGATACAGGGGTCCACAGACCCGAATGAGTGGGTAGCTACTGTGGCCTTCAGGCTCCTACCCGGACAACTCGGGCGTATCCTCGAATCGTGGCGATGCGAAATAGTGCCCCTGCGCCCAATCGACACCCAGGGCGGCCAAGGCATCGGCATACACCTTATCCTCGACACCTTCGGCGATCGTGCGAAACCCAAGATCGCGCGCGAGATCCTGAAGACCGCGGAGGATGCGCCGGCCTTGTGCGGTCTGAACCCTGTGCACGAGCACCTTATCCAATTTGACGAAGGCGAATGGGAGTTCGGTGAGATAACGAAAAGAGGAGTAACCGCTGCCGAAATCATCCAGTGCGAGCCGGATGCCGAAGGCGAGGAACGGGGCAAGCGTCCGGCGCACGGCATCAAAGTCGCCCAGAAACTGCCGTTCGGTGATCTCGATGACCAAAGGCTTTTCGATATCGGTATCCGCGCAGCACGGCATACTTGTACGCGTGATACGCTGAAGGAGATCCTGCACCCGTTCGGCGTGGTGGAAGAGATCGGTCGAGACGTTGACGAAATAGGCGATGGGCGGGTCTTGGCTATTGCGCATGACCGCACAGTGCTCGATGACTTGGCCGATCATGTCGTGATCGAGTCTATGGAGCCACTGGAACCGATCCGCCGCCTCGATAAAATGTTCGGCCTCCAGCACGCCCTCAGGCGTGATGATGCGCGCCAGGGCCTCCTTGGCCACGAGGCGACCATCAGCCAGCGCCACGATCGGCTGGTACGCCGGTCGCACCTGTCCCGACGTGAGCGCCGCCTCGAGTTGCTGGGCGGTAGAAAACAGGCTGCGCCCCCGATCACTCGCCCGAGCCGTCCGGTTGCGGCCGTCACGTTTGGCCTCGTAGAGCCCCATGTCGGCGTGATTCAGCAGCGTCTGAACGCTGTCACCGTCGATGGGAAAACAGGCCATGCCGAGGCTGACCGTCACGTGCAAGGCGTGTCCGGCGCTCACCGCGAAGGAGTGAGCCGTAATGCCCGCGCGCAGACGCTCGGCAATTGCCCCGGTAATCGCGCAATCGGCGCCTGGCAGGAGGCACAGGAATTCTTCCCCGCCCCAACGCCCCGCCTGATCCTCGGCACGTAAGCCCTCCCGAAGGATGCGGGCCATTTCCTGGATCACCGTATCGCCAACCCCATGGCCATAGCCGTCATTGATAAGCTTGAAGCGATCGATATCGAGGAGCAGCACGCCATAGGTCTCGTGCGCCTGACACGCTTCGCCATGCAGGCGCTCCAGCGCACCCTGCATCGCGCCGCGGTTCAGCAAGCCCGTGAGGCTGTCGAAGGAGGCGAGCGTATTCAAGCGGTCGCGCAGGGCCGCCTGGGTCAGCGCCACCTGGGCTAGGTGTTGAAACGCGACGAAGGGGGCCCAGCCCAAGCGCGCGAAATAATCCGGCTCGTCGGCATAGACCGCCACAAGGCCCTGTTTGCCGTCACCCGCCTCACCGAACGGGAAACTCGCGGCCACCTCGAGACCATAACGCAAGGCCTCGGCGCGCCAGGGCGCGAAGGCCGGGTCTGATCGGACGGTGGCCATAACGGGCCGTCCACCGGCTAAGGCGCGCAGACCCGGGCTCAAGGGGCGCGTGGCCTCGTCAGCCCCCAAGACCAGGGCCTGGGCATATTCGCGAGCAGCGCCCACAGCGTAAGTCGGGCGGATAATGGTAGTGTCCGCGCTTCCGAGCCACATCCAGGCAAGCCGAATGTGGCGGGTGGCCGCTACCAGTGCGTCACAGAACGGTCGCAGGATGCCCTCAGCGTCCTGACCCTGAGCCAGATGCGCCGCCGCCTGCAGGAGCGCCGCCGTCACGGCCTCGCGTTCGACCTGAACAAGCTTGTCCGAGCGGGCATTGGACGCGGTCAAAGAACCTCCCGGACAAATCAAAAACGGAATGGTCGAGGCGCCGGCCGATGCGACGGGCCGGTCACTGACCGGCAACGCGGCCGCATCAAAGCCCCAACAGCGTCGCTGGGCGCGGCGACATCCCGGGACGCGGCGGCGGCACGCATGCTCACCATCCGGCGCGACCTCGATACAACGAACAAAACCGCGTGGCTTCTCTGCCAACGGATGAACTCTCCCGCCGCTAAACCGCACAAGCGGTTGTAGCGGGGGTTTCTCTCCTCACGAAGAGATTGTCCTGGTTCGCCGTCCCCTGCGTCAGGCTGTTTCCAGCCTCACGACTTACGATGGACTCCCCAGGCGTAGATTCGGACCGCACCGGCCCTATCGCTTCTACTGCTTTGCGCCGAAAGATTCCGCAGCGCTTACTCTCTTTGGGTAGATACCCGCCGGAAAGCAGCAACCGCACACCCCGCCTGGCGATAACCCGCCCCGCATTGTGATCGGCATGGTCCTGATGCCCGCAGGCTTGGCAGACAAACGCGGATTGCGAAACCCGGTTGTCAGGATGAATGTGCCCGCACGCGGCACATTCCTGCGAGGTTTGATAAGGGTTGATCTTGATACACAATTTACCGGCCTTGACGGCCTTGTATTGGGTGAAAGTCACCGTTTTGCCCCAGGCGGCCGTGAGTATTTTCTTGTTGAGCCCGGCCTTGGCCGCCGCCTGATTCCTCGCCCAGTGGCCATTTTCGTCCTTCTTGGCCTGGGGCTTCTTCGCCATCCCTTTGACGTTCAGGTCTTCGTACACCATCAGCAAAGTGTCGGGATTATGCACAATGGCCCGACTGGTCTTGTGGGCGAAGTCATCCCGAACGTTCTTGCCGTACTGATACGTCTTGGCGAGACGGCTTTTGGTCTTTCGATAGTTCGCGCCGGCCGGACACTTTTCCTTGGCCGCCTGAGTGCGCTGGCGGGCCATCTGGCGCTGGTAGCGTTTGGTCTGGCGCACCTTCTTCTCCATACGCGCTTTCTGGACGGGGTCGAAGTCGAAGGCTTCCCCATGATTGCCCGCCAGCGGGATCTCCACGCCCCGATCGCCGCCGAAGGTTCGGGCCAGTAATTCCTCTTCGGAGAACTGCCGCAGCCATTCCACGGTTTCCGCCTCATCAGGAACCTGACTCAAATCTTCGTTGCTGAAGGACAGAAACCATTGCCCGGCTTCCACACCGATGCGAATGGAGTTGGGGATGCGGTAATCCTTGTGCGCGTTGAACAGGATGTCGCCCACGGCAACTTTCCTGGTCCCCACGGTCAGTCTATTTCCCAGAATCTCGCCGGTCCTGGTGTCCGCAATGGGTGTGAAGGTGAACAGTTCCGATGTCAGCCACACGGCCTGTCGTCCGCTCTTCTTTCTGATCACCGGGCGTCCGCCCAGCCTCTGGAAGTATCGGGCATAAGCTTGGCGCCAGCGCACCGCGCCGTTGCGCAGCACCTGGGACGGCACCTCTTTGAGCCAGGGCGTGAGATCGGGGTGGATATACCGGCTGTACTGCTGGTCCACCGGCGGATATGGCTCGGGTAGGCCCAACGCCTTCCCGGCGAACTTCCGGTAATACCGGTCTTCCGTCACTTTGGCGTTGTAGACAAATCGCTGACAGCCGATCCAGCGCAGCAGGATGTGCGCCTGCGCGGCGGTGGGATAACAGCGAAATCGGAAGCCGGTTTGCGTGCGCATTGATCCAATGCTACCTTTGGTCGCATGGGCAATCAAGCCAATAAATCCTCCTCTCATGCGGTATATTCTCTCAAGCTACATAGCGTTTTCGTGACCAAGTATCGCCGCAAAACGCTGACGCCGGAGTTGCTGGATTATTTGCGCGAGGCCTTTACGGAAATACTGGAAGCATGGCGCTGCACCCTGTTGGAGTTCGGCGGCGAGGCCGATCATGTGCATCTGTTGGTGGAGATCCACCCCGCCCTCAACATCTCCACGCTGATCAACAATCTGAAAACCGCCAGCTCCAGACGTGCAAGGAACCGGTTTACTGAGCACTTGAAGCCGTTTTACGGGAAACCGTATTTTTGGCATCGGGCTTATTACATAGGCAGTGTCGGTGGCGCCACGTTGGAGACCGTGCGTCGTTATGTGGAAAGTCAGGGGACCAAGGAAAAGCCCCGTAAGGCCAAACAGCCCGCTTGATAGGCCATAGGCCATCCGGCCTGATATGTATTGACCTGTCAACTAGCGGCGTGGGTTTTTTTAGCGTCTTTTGTTCTCCTTTGATTCGTAAGCCTTTAAGTCAAGGCACGAGCGGCTGTTAACGACGGTCGATCACTCTGATATACGCGGGTTGGATACCGCCTGACTTCGCTTCGTCGTGGAGCTGCCTCGCTCTACAATCGAGGGTCACCGAGTCAAATCGGTGCCTCATAGGCCGGTCGAGGATTCTCCCACCGGGCCACTCCTGCCTTGATATAAGGCTCTTCCGGGTTTCGTGTGGGTAGCTCATAAAAGCCTCATGACGGACGCCCCGCCGGATAAAGGTCAAGCTTCCCGCAATGGAAGAGAATCGCGATGCGATATTGGGTAAAATTGCGGTAGCCGC
>JAJYHM010000034.1 GCA_021784755.1 Pseudomonadota bacterium | reverse complement strand
GCCTGCGGCCAGGTCGGCCAAGTGCGGGCCAGGGCCTGGCCCGGACGCAAGAGGCCTGCGCCTGCTGCCACCGCCAGGGCCGAACCCGAGAACGCCTGTTTCAAAAAGGTTCTGCGTGGAAGGTTCATACCGTCATCCTGTTATTTAAAGGGTTTAGGAGCGTCTTATAGGGTCCAAAGGAAATCTACGACCTCGCGGATCTGCGTCTTGGTCAGGATGTGGTCTTTACCGAAGGGCGGCATCGCGGTGTGAGGGTCATTCATAGTGGGGTCGTAGATCTGCTCGAACAAGGCCTGCTTATTCGGGAACTGTGTTCGCAGATCACGTAGCGCAGGCCCGATGTTGCCATCCATAGTGGTTCCCGCGATAACATGGCAAGCCATGCAGTTGCCAAGCGCTCTATTGATGACGATGCAGCCGCCTTTTTGAGCCGTGTCCGTGGGGTGTGCGGCGCATTCTTTCGCTGTCGGGGCGCGGCCGGCGGCCATGGCCAGGGGCGCGAGGAGCAGGCCTGCGCCGATCGCAATTGCCCGTACCGCGTGTAACGCGGTCTTAGTGCCCATGCTTCCTCCTAGTGCTCAAAGCATTTATTGGGGTTTTTATAGTTGCGACGGTCGTCGGACAATCGTCGCCGCTTCAACCATAGCGACCGATCTGTAGTGGCGTCAAGGGAATATTGCTACGGGGCAGTCCGTCGTGGCCCCTGAGGCGGCGCTTCCGCACCTCAGGGAAACGATGGCGGGACGCTCCAGCCTTCCTTGAACGCGACCTTCAGAGTTTGCAGGCGCCCGCGGGCGGCGGGTCTCTTCGCAAACGGAGCGGCAAGCTTTAGTTCCTGGGCAGCACCTTTGGCGTTGCCCTCCAGGAACAGGGCTTCCGCCAGGGCCTCGTGCGCATGGAGATAGTCGTGGCGCTGTCCGTAGATGTGGGCGAGCGCGCGGTAGAGGTTGGCGCGGTAGGGGTCGCGATCCAGGAGTTGCTTCACAAGCCTATGGGCGCGGGCCGCTTGGCCGGCTGCGAGCAGAGCGCGGGCTGTGAGTCTCCCGATCCATAGGCTTTGGGGGCGGAGGGCGCGCGCCTCTTCGAGGACGCCGACGGCGGCCCGCAAGTGGCCCGTTTCCCGCCAGAGGTCGGCGAGGGCCGTACGGTAGGCGATGGTGTTCGGAGAGGCCTGGATGAGTGCCCCAAGGATGTGCCGGGCCTTTGTGAATCGTCCGAGGCGCATATCCGCCAAGGCCTTTCCGTAAAGCACGGCGGACTGGTCGTGCCGGCCCCTCAATTCTTCGGCCACTCGTTCAGCGGCTGTGTAGGGGCTGCCCTGCTCGGCGATGAGCGCGGCCTGGAAGCGGTCGAACGCCGGACGATCACGAATCGGGGGGTCAGGGTAGCGGGCCGCCAGGTTTTCGGCCTCCGCGATACGGATATCGGTCGCTGGGTGGTTACGCCAGGATTCCGGGATATCGACGCTCATGAATCGATCGTAGGTTTTGAGTCGCCGGAAGAACGCCGCCATAGCATGGGGGTTAAAGCCGGCCCGCACCATGGTGCGCAGCCCAAAATGATCCGCTTCCGATTCGTAGCCACGCTCGTGCTTCAGAGTCTCGTCGGCAAGTCCCGCGGAACTTAGGGACATCGCGGCCGCCCCGCCCTCGAATTGCGAGGTGCCCATGAGCAGTGCGCCGGCCAGGATACCGGCGAGCGCTGCCCAGGAAAGTTTGTGAGACATGGCGATCAGCCGCGGGATGTGGCGCTGAGTGTCGTGCGAGATCTCGTGCGATATGACGGCCGCGAGCTCGTCCTCGTTGCGGGCAGCCATGATGGCCCCGCTATTGATGAAGACATATCCCCCGGGAACCGAGAACGCGTTTACGACCGGGTTCTTGATAATGTAGAAATGGAAATCGATCTGCGGATCGAAGCTCGCCGCAACCAGCCGCCGGCCCAGGGTTCGAACGAAAGCCAGGGCATCCTGGTCCTTGACGAACCGAAAGGTCTTGCGGGCATGCAGAAGGAAGGCGCGTCCGAAGGCCGCCTGTTGGGCGCGCGACATCACGACTGCAGACGGGTGCCCAAGATTCGGCAGACGGCCGAGGTCGGCCGCCGCCGGGTTTGAGGAGATCAGGGCAAGCAGCGCAAACCCGAGCCGTTTGCCCATCAGAGTCCGCCCGTCTACTTCCCCAGCGCCGGCGAGCTGGAGTAGCGCTCCATAACAGTGCGATCCGTCCAAGAAGATTCCTTCAAGACGGCGTCCGGTATCCGGAACTGCAACTCTTTACTGACCGCGACTTCTTTGACGATCTTCAGGATCTGGTCGTAGCCGATTTTGTACAGGAATCCGCTGTGGTCGGTCTTGCGAGCGATCATGCAGTTCTCATAGAGCCGGTATACATAGAGATTGGCCGGCCGAATCTTTCCCTCATAGTCCCGCCATGCGACTGTATAGCGGGTGTCGGGCTTGAAATCATCTTTTTTCAAGGTCTTATGCCTCCGGTTCAGGGCGTGCGCGGGACTCTAGCACGGGCCCTTGGGTCGAGCAACGCCGAAACCGCCTCCGCGAGGCTTGCATACCGCGTCAAAACGGTGCAAGCTGCCGGGCTACATCAGTATTTCACGACTTTGTTACATAAGAGAGGTTTCGTCTGTATATGGTCGCATTTCAGGACCTGGATCCTATGGACCTTCAGAGGCTCTTACAGGACGGCGACGACAAGCTCGTCCTCGTCGATGTCCGGACCCCCGCCGAAGTGGCGCGCGGGACCATTCCGGGCGCGCGATCCATCCCGCTTCATCTTCTACCCGTGAGCGCCGGCACGCTTGACAAAGAGCAAGCGGTGGTCTTTTATTGCCAATCCGGTGGAAGGTCGTCGCAGGCGTGTCACTATTTGCGGCAACAAGGCCACGACAAGCTTTACAACCTGCGCGGCGGCATCATGGCGTGGGTGCGAAGCGGCTTGCCGATCGTCTCCCCAAGCTAACAGATCTTAAATAGGGGTGGCAGGAAGGGCGCACACGGCCGGCCGCGCGGACCGAAAGTCCGTAGCAGGGGCGGCGCGTCTACGATAGGGAGTAGGGGTCATGGATGGGTGCGGACCGCGGGACGGCATCGTCCGGGTCGTCGCGAAACCGAGATTATTCATGTATGAAATGTGGAGGAAATCATGGCGACTTTCGATAAAGAATTGGATGCCCGCGGCCTGAACTGCCCACTACCCATTTTGCGCACCAAGAAGGCGCTGAATGACCTGACGGGCGGCCAGACTCTGAGGGTGGTAGCAACCGACCCGGGCGCTATCAAAGATTTCCAGGCCTTTGCCAAACAGACTGGAAATGAGCTTGTCGAATCGGGTGAGGCAAACGGCGAATTTACGTTTGTACTCCGCAAAAAGGCATAGTTGACGACGGTCAACAGGAGGAGCCCCCAATGACCACGAAGAAACTCGCCATTATCGCTACGAAGGGCACGTTGGATTGGGGCTACCCGCCCTTCATCCTGGCGTCTACAGCCGCCGCCCTCGGTTACGAAGTTCAGATATTTTTCACCTTCTACGGCTTGCAACTCCTCCGCAAGAGCCTTGATCACCTAAAGGTTACCTCGCTCGGCAATCCAGGCATGCCCATGCCCATGCCCATGCCGGTGCTTCTGCAAGCCCTGCCGGGTATGCAGAGCATGATGACGATCATGATGAAGCAAAAGATGAAGTCCAAGGGCGTGGCGAGTCTCGAGGATCTGCGGAACCTCTGTGCTGAGGCCGATGTCAAGATGATAGGCTGCCAGATGACGGTGGATCTCTTTGGGTTCAGCCCCAGCGATTTTATTCCGGGCATCGAGATGGGTGGGGCCGCCACGTTCTTTGAGTTTGCGGGCGAGTCGGACATCTGTCTTTTCATGTAGGTCTTGATCGGATATCCGATCACTGGTCTTCCGGAGTAGACTTCGGTGGGCTTGTCGAGTAAATTATTAGTAATTACTAATATTCCGAAGCGTCGAAGGAGCAAGTAATGGCGACTTACGCGGAGATGCGAGAGATTTACGAAGATATTCGTAATGATTTTCGTTACGATCACGAACTGAACGGCTGTCTCAACTGTGGTATCTGTACCGCGACTTGCCCCGCCGCGCACTTCTACGACTTCAGTCCTCGCGAGATCGTCCAGCTCCTCTGGACGGAAAACGTTGAACAAATCTACGATGCCATGCAGGAAAAGATCTGGGCCTGCGCGCAGTGCATGACCTGTGCAGCGCGCTGCCCGTTCAAGAATTCGCCCGGCGGCCTCATCGCCATCATGCGCGAAGTTTCTATCAAGCATGGTATGCAGTCGGCCAAGGATGTCCTTCGGCCTTTCGGACGGGTGATGCTGAAGCTGATTACGACCGGAAATCAGTTGTCCCCGGACATGATTCAGCCGGATCACTTCCCGGACTGGGGCCCAAACATCCAGAAGGTCGAGGGTGACCTCAAGATATTGCGCAAGGCGATACCGGTGCGCACCCTTCAGACCACGGATACCGCCTGGGAGGTCTCTCTCAAAACTTCGGTGGAGATGTATACCATCTGGGAGATGACAGGCGTGATGGACGCGTTGCAGATCGTCGATGAAAACCTCTTTGACGTGATCGAGGACTTCATCGACGAAAAGCGCGAGGACTACAGCGATTGGCTGGAAGCCCAAGAGGACCAGAAGGACGACTGAGCTCGGTCGACCCTCGATTATGGTCTAAAGCGTGACGTATGTAGAGCCTGAGGAGATAGCCTATGAAACCGACAGATCAGAGCCCCGGCAATCACAACGCGCAGGCGGCGGGCGCAGGCGCAGGCACGATGAAACCCGGGTTTCACAACACCGATGGTCAGGGAGTTGCCGGCCACGGATCCTTCTTTCAGCAGACGAATCTATCCGGGGCGGACGCCGCCAAGGCCACCGAGTGGGTGCGTAAGCAGGTCGATCGGCGCACGCTTGACCTCGCTGACCGCATGGACGATATCCGCGACCACATGTGGGAGCTGGAGAAGGACGGCCAGATTATCGTGCATCGTATCAATGACGAGCACGAGCCCAAGATGGTAAAGACCCTCTTTGGCTGGGACAAGAAAATCCCGACAAAGCAGCTCTGGCACCATAAATCCTGTGGCCAATGCGGCAATATCCCCGGATACCCCACCTCGCTTCTCTGGTTCATGAATAAGTTCGGCTTTGTCCCCGGCAAAGACTATCTGGACGAGACTGACCAGACTTCGTGCACGGCCTGGAATTATCACGGATCAGGCATCGGGAACGTGGAGTCGCTGGCCGCGGTGTTTCTGCGGAATTTCCACCAGGCCTATGTGTCCGGCAAGCAGCATGGTTTCGAGCTCGGCCACTTCTTCCCGCTGGTCCATTGCGGAACATCCTTCGGAAATTACAAGGAGATTCGCAAGTATCTGATCGAGTCGTCCGAACTGCGTGAGAAGGTCACCAAGATTCTCGGAAAGCTCGGGCGCCTCGTCGACGGTAAGCTTGTGATCCCCGAGGAGATCGTCCATTACTCTGAGTGGGTGCACGTTATGCGCAAGCGCATCGCCTCGGAGCTGCAGACGATCGACATGTCCAACATCCGCGTGACCATGCATGTAGCTTGCCATTACTACAAGATGGTCCATGAGGACGCTGTGTATGACCCGGAAACCTTGAATGGCAACCGTACCGCGATCGGCACTGCCATCGCCGAGGCCTTGGGCGCTCAGGTGATCGACTACTCGACCTGGTACGACTGCTGCGGTTTTGGGTTCCGCCACATCATTTCGGAGCGCGAGTTTACCCGCTCGTTCACCATGGATCGCAAGATCAAGGTGGCGCGCCAGGAAGCGAATGCGGACGTCATGATCGGCAACGACACGGGTTGTATTACAACGATGGATAAGAACCAGTGGATCGGCAAGGCGCATGGTCAGAATTTCCAGGTGCCGATCATGGCGGACGTCCAACTTGCGGCCTTGGCGTGCGGAGCAGACCCCTTCAAGATCGTCCAGCTGCAATGGCATGCAAGCCCCTGTGAGGAGCTTGTCGAGAAGATGGGGATCGACTGGAACAAGGCAAAGGGCGATTTCGAGAAGTACCTGAAGCAGGTCGAGCAGGGCAATATCGAATATCTCTACAATCCTGAGTTGGCTCTGGGGGGCAAGGCGTAAGCGATGCAAAAGACGGTATTGGTGGTTGGAGCCGGCCCAGCGGGGCTGGCAGCAGCGGCAGGGGTGGCGGCGAGCGGTGCGCAGGCGGTTCTCGTTGATAAGGCCGCGAAGCTTGGTGGGACGCCGATATTGTCGGGCTACGCTAAGCTCGTGCCGTCTGGCGAATGGGCTCGCGATGCAATGGGCCGGATGGTAAAGCGCGTCGAAGAGTCGAAGAACGTGACGATCCACAAGGAGACCAAGGTCACGAAGCTTGCGGGCGAGGCCGGGAAATTCACCGCGACCTTGTCGAACGGCACGTCCGTGGAGTGCGCATCCGTCATTCTGGCCACTGGCTTCACGCACTTCGATTCCATCAACAAGCCCGAGTGGGGCTTCGGCACCTACGAAGACGTGGTGACGACAACCCAGGTCGAGCAGATGGTGGCGGCCGGTAAGATTGCCTGTCCCTCGGATGGGCGAGTGCCGGAGCGTGTGGCGATCCTTCTCTGCGTCGGTTCGCGCGACCGGCAGATCGGGCGCGAGTGGTGCTCGAAGATCTGCTGCACCGTATCGACCAACTTGGCGATGGAGATCAAGGAGTTGTCGCCTACGACGGACGTGTTCATTTACTACATGGACATCCGCACCTTCGGGCTCTATGAGGACCGCTTCTACTGGAAGTCCCAAGAGGAGTTCAAGACGAAGTTTGTGAAGGCGCGTATCGCGGAAGTGACGCGTGCACCGGACGGTCGTCTGCTGGTCAAGGGTGAGGATACGCTCGTCAAGCGTCCGATCGTGATCCCGATGGATCTGGTCGTGCATGCCATTGGCATGGATCCGAACGAGGATAACCCGGAGATTGCACGGGTATTCGGTGTCGGGCTCGAGAAGCACGGCTTTATAGACCGGGCCGAGCATTACACCAACACCTGCGGCACGACTCGGCGCGGCATCTATGCGGTGGGCGCCGCACTGGCGCCCGAGACGATCGATGACTCGATCTCGCAAGGCACGGCGGCCGCTCTGCGCGCTGTCGCGGATCTCGATGCTCTGGTTCAAAAGAGCGCCTGAGGCGGCGCGCGGGAATAGCGCCGACGCCGAGGCCGTGGAGCCTGTGGCGCTCGGCGCGGAGCTCGATGGGCGCGTATTCGCTCACAAGTTCGCGCAATTCGTCGAGATGCTGGGGGATGGCGGCGGGATCGAGCCCTTTGTTGCGGCGCTCGAGACCAAGCATCAGCTGTTTGCCCGCGCGCTCGCCCGCGAGGCCCTGGACGATTTTGTACCAGAGACCTTGGAGACCCTGCTCGAGACGGTCATGACGGCGCGCAAGCGGGTCTGGCCGTCGTTCGAGAGTTACGGAGCCACCGCGACGCGGGAAGCGGTTCGCGATCTCATATACGGGACGCAGCCCGTGGGCGAACGGCTCGTGACCTTCGCGCAGGTGATACCGGCCGTGGCGAGCGACGGACAGAAGGGTGAGCGCAAGGTCCGTCGTGCGTTGCTGGACGTGGGCGCCGAGATGCTGCATTTCCGGGACCCTACGCGTTATCCGCTCATGAGCCGTTGGGTGTGGGATCAGGCGACGCATACGGGGGCCTTGCGGGAGTTCGTTAAGGGTGGCGACACCCTGGATAAGGTACCGCTCGGGGGCGACCCGGGGGTGTACGAGGCGGGGCGCAGGTGGCTTGCCGAGCGTATGGCTGAGAATGGGATGTATCGGGACCCGGAGTTCATCGTCGACATGTTTCTCGCGCATGCCTACGCGGACTATATGCGGGCCTTGTCGAGCGGCATGGGACTTTTGAATGCCGACTTCGGGGGCAAGAGCGATCCCCTTGAGGTGGTCAAAAAGATTTTGGGAATTGACGCGGCGCGGCGCACGGAATCGCGTGTAAAGAAGGTGCTGCATTGAGCGCAATCAGGAGAGACGGTTGACATGGCTATTCACGAGAAATCACTGATCGATGCGGAACGTATCCAGACCAGCGACAACTTGGTCTTGGATGGCGTCGATGTGTCCGGGCATTGGAATACGATGGTGTTGCCGCGGTATCTGACCGACTACGATACGGACTTCGCGCGTCAAATCCGGACCTTCTCGGGCGGCGAAAATGTGCACCGCTGCTGGCAGTGCGGCTCGTGCACGAATTCCTGCACGGTCTACGCGCAGAACACCGACTTCAACCCTCGCTATTGGATCTATCTCACGAATCTTGGCCTGAAGAATGAAATTCTGAAGGACAAGGACATTATCTGGACATGCGTCTCGTGTAACCGCTGCACGAATATCTGCCCGAAGGATGTGAAGCCCGAGGGCGTCATGAAGGCGCTCGCCCACTGGCTCGAGGAGGAGGGACATACGCCCGAGAGTAAGTCGACGATCTTCGATAACGAGTTTCTTGATCAGGTCTACGCGACCGGGCGCATCGAGGACACGCGTGTTCTCGTGAACTTTCTACGTAAGACCAACCAATCTCTGATGCCGCCTTGGTTGATCGAGATCGGCAAGCGTATGACGAAGTATTTCCCTTTGACCTTCCTTATACATATGGGGCTTCATCTCGTGTTCAAGCCGCGCACCAAATCCTGGGGTCGCACGGGCGATGTTTTGCGCGCATACGTCCACGAACAGAAAGAGATCGCGCGCAAGGCGCGTGCCATGCCAAAGGAGGCGGTCCATGTCTAAAGTTGCCTATTACCCTGGCTGCGCTCTGGAAGGCTCCGGCGGCCCCTACGATAAGTCCACGCGCGTGTTGGTCGACAAGCTCGGTCTCAAGATGGAGAACCTCGAGGACTATAGCTGCTGCGGAGCGATGGAGGTGAAGAATGTTCACCCCATGCTCCAGACTTATATGTCGGCGCGCAATCTTGCCATCGCGAGCGAGAAAATGGGCTACGACACGGTGATGGCGCCGTGCAACGGCTGCTACCACAATTTGAAGAAGACTGAATACGAGCTCGCGACATCCGAAGAGCACTTGAAGACCGTGCAGGACTTGGCCAAGAAGGCCGATGACCCGGTGTACAAGGGCGATGTCCGCACGGTCCATTTGCTCGAATGGTTGATGGAGGAGTTAGGAACTGAGGGCGTCAAGGCGAAGATCTCGAAGAGCCTAAACGGCGTGAAGATCGCCAACTACTACGGCTGCATGTATACGCGCCCTCGCCAGATCTTTCCGGAAAAGGATCAGGGGCCGGGTTCGGAGTCGTCCTACAAGCCCCATTTCATGGACGACCTGTTGGCCGCCGCGGGGGCTGTGAACGTGGACTTCCCGCTGAAGACTGCGTGCTGTGGTGGGGCGCACACTCTGTCGGATTCCGATACCTCGACTCAGCTCGTGCTCAATATCCTTCAGGCTGCCGAGGAGTCGGGCGCGGAGGTGATCGCGACCGAATGTCCGACCTGCCATTCGGGGCTTGAGATGCATCAAGTGCGTGCGGAGAAGGAGTTTGGTATCACGACGAACGTGAAGATCGTTTATTTTACGCAGCTTCTTGGTCTTGCTATGGGCATGTCGGCGCGTAAGGTCGGGATCCACGAGAACATCAGCGACTCCATGGCATTCCTTAAGGAAAAGGGTGTAGCCTAAAGCGCTCTGGTGGATATGGGCTTCGCTTTGAGACTAAGGACGGCGCACGGAGGACCGGGGTCCGGTGGAGTATAACGGCTGCGAGTTTCGCCCTGAACTGTACTACGACCGAGAGTTTCAGATCTGGCTGCGCCGCGAGGAAAACGGCACGATCACGATCGGCATGACGGATATCTCGCAGGCGATTGCGGGGAAAATCCTGCATGCGCGGGTGCGTAGGCCCGGAACCTTGCGGCCGGCCGGTAAGCCGGTGGCCACCATTGAGAGCGGCAAGTGGGCGGGCCCCATACCCAACGTCTTCGATTGCGTGATCGAGGAAGGGAATAAAGAAGTTTTGGAGGATCCGAATCTCCTGAACGTCGAGCCGTACGAAGCCTGGGTAGCACGCGTGAAACCCGTGGCGCCCGTAGACGAGGTGCTAGAAGCGCTTGTCACGGGCGAGGAGGCGGCGCGGGGCTACGCCGAGCGCTGCGTTCGCGAGGACATCAAATGTACGCGGGGCGCACGCTGATGAGCGACGACCACTATCTCGACCAAGCCGAAAAGTCGGTCTTGATCGTCATGACGAGCGGTCCGTCGACGCCTCATCGCTGCGCCACACCCTTCTATCTCGGTGCGATTCTGGCGTCGATGGATGCCGATGTGCGCATTTTTTTTACCATGGAGGGCGTAAACCTCCTGAAGAAGGGTGTAGCTGAGAATTTAGTGGCCATGGAAGGGGGCAAGCGCGTGATCGAATTTATGCGCGATGCCAAGGCGGCGGGGGTGAAGCTCCACCTATGTCTGCCGGCCTTGCCGGGCTATAAAATGGACGAAAAAGCGGATATTATCGCTGAGGTCGACGAGTGCTCCAGTGGCGGTACGCTGGCGGACTTGATATTGTCCTGCGACAAGGTGTTGTTTTTTTAGAGTTTTGTAGGATCAGACATACTAGGGATTGCAACCTGTCCTGCATCGGCAGTATCTATGCGGGTCATTTCTGACGACACGGGAGGGCTTTGCTGAATGGCTTCGGTACGCGGCTGTAATATTCCGGAAGATTTGAGTTACAACGTCGATAACAACGTCTGGGCCCGACGCGAAGCCGATGGCACCGTCACCGTTGGGCTCACGGCCTACGCGTGTTCGCTGGCTGGCGAAATCGTCGCCTACACCCCGAAGAAGGCCGGTAAGGACATCGCCAAGGATAAGTCCTGTGCGACGGTCGAGTCGGGCAAGTGGGTGGGACCTGTGAAGACGCCGGTGACGGGCTCGGTCGTTGCGGTGAATGACGCGGTGACAAGCAAGCCGGGTCTCATCAATAAAGACCCCTACGGCGAGGGCTGGGTCGTGAAGATGAAGCCCACCGATTGGGACGGCGAGTCCAAGTCGTTGAAGGTGGGCAGCGATGCCGTCAAGGCCTTCGAAGGCAAGATGGATAGCGAAGGCTTTAAAGGCTGCTAGGACAAAAGGCGCGAGGTGATCGCGCCTTTTGCGTTTACGAAGGGGTCTCATGGGCGCGTGGTCGGAAATCCTCGAGGCGGTCGAACCGCTGGAAGATCTGGTGTTCGACAAGGGCCTCATCGAGCGCTTGTCGGCGCCAGGCCGGGCGCTTCCCGGGATCAACTTCTACACGCCGACCTTCAAGAGTTACGCGAGTAGCGAGATCAAGGACTGCGGGCGCAGCGCATGGCCCGCGGTCTCGATCACAGGCGGTGATTGCAAGCTGAATTGCGATCACTGCAAGGCCAAGATCCTGGAGCCGATGATGCCGGCGCGGACGCCGGAGGACTTGTGGCGGACAGTCAATGACATCGTCGCGCAAGGGGCGGGGGGGATGTTGTTGACGGGGGGGTCAAACCACCGCAACGAGGTGGAATACGATACCTACTACCCCACCATTCGGCGCATCAAAGACGAATTTCCCCAATTTCGGATCGCGATGCATACGGCCTTGGTCGATGAGGCCATAGCCCTGCGCATGGCCGATGCCGGGATCGATGCCGCCATGATGGATGTGATTGGCGCGCAGGATACCATCACCCAGGTCTATCACTTGCGGCGCTCGGTCGACGATTTCGAGCGGGCGCTGGAGGCCTTGACTGCGACCTCTATGAAGGTGGTGCCGCACATCGTGGTGGGGCTCCATTACGGGCAGTTGCTCGGTGAATGGAACGCGCTCGATATAGTCGCGCGCCATAAGCCTGCGGCGCTGGTGCTTGTCGTGGTCATGCCGACCTACGCAAGCGAGTCGCGACCCTTTGTTGCACCCGATGCTCACGAGGTGGGACAGTTCTTTGGCGACGCCCGTGATGTCTTGTCGGATACGCCCTTGCTGCTCGGTTGCGCGCGGCCCGCAGGTTCGGTGAAGCGGCTGATCGATGCCTATGCAGTCATGGCGGGGGTCGATGGTATGGCGCACCCGAGCGACGGCATGGTGGAGCTCGCCGCGCGTCTCGATCGCCGGGTGCGTGTTACCCCAGCCTGCTGCTCGATTGCGGTGGGCGATGAGGTGTTGGCGATGGACGATGCCAACGCGGGCCTCGAGATCGACCTCGCGGAGATCGTGCGGCAGGAGCGCGAGCGGCGCGAGGCCCAGAAGCGACAAGCGGTCTTCGGTCGAGTCAAGGTGATCGGAGGCGAAGGCCGGTCGGGTTGCTGCGGGGCATGAGCCGTCCCTGGCGCCTCCTCGACACGGGTCTGCGTCCCGCGTCCGAGAATATGGCGCTTGATCGCGCCTTGCTCGAGTCTTGTCAGGCGGGTGCCCCCAATACCTTGCGTTTTCTGCGTTTCGAGCCGTCCGCGCTCATCGGTTTCCATCAAAGCGCGTCCCAGGAGCTGGACCTCGATTACTGCCGTAGCGCGGGTATCGCGATCTCGCGGCGCATAACGGGCGGCGGCGCG
This sequence comes from Pseudomonadota bacterium, assembly GCA_021784755.1. GTDB lineage: Bacteria > Pseudomonadota > Gammaproteobacteria > Acidiferrobacterales > Acidiferrobacteraceae > Acidiferrobacter. Next base: position 4,842 of record JAJYHM010000034.1, on the reverse strand, counting down.
CTTTATTGTGATCAAGGTCAAATCGGGTGGGAGCTCTTCGTGGATCGCCGCACATTCGCGACGGCGGACATGATGGAGATCGCGCGCAAGGCGTGCGGGATGGCGGTACGGGGACTGCAGTCGCTGGGCGTGCAGGCGGCGTTCCGCCCGCGCAACGATATCGAGGTGCAGGGGCGTAAAATCGGCGGGACTGGCGGGGCCTTTGATGGCGAGGCCCTGCTCTACCAAGGCACGGTGCTGATCGATTTCGACGTCGAGCGCATGCTACGGGTCTTGCGGATCCCGCGCGAGAAGCTTTCGGATAAGGCGATCGCCTCGGCGCGGGAGCGTATAACGACGTTGCGCGCCTTGCTGGCGGACGCTGCGCCGTCGGTGGCGACCGTACAGGCGGCGCTTGTCCAGGCCTTTGCTGAAGGCCTGGGGGTGGGCTTCGAGGTGGGGGACTTGACGGCCGCGGAGCGCGAACTCTATGAGACCTATAAGGTCGAGATGGCAGGCGACGACTGGGTCTTCGAGACCGATAGGTCTCGCCTCGAGGTGGCCACGGCGAGCGCCTTGCGTAAGACGCCGGGCGGACTCGTGCGCGTCATGGCGATGGTGGACACAGCGCGCGGGCGCTTGAAGCAGGTCTTCATCACGGGCGATTTCTTCATCGATCCGCGCCGCACCATCGTCGATCTCGAGGCGGTCTTGCGGGATCTGGCCCTGGAACGGATCGACGAGGTGGTCGGAAAGTTTTTCGCAGGGCGTAAGGTCGACATGTTATTGCTGACCCCCAATGACCTGCTGGGGGTACTGCACGAGGCGATACGGACGCTGGAGCCCAAGGATCATGAACGCGTCGGCGTTTGATGTTCTGGTGGTAGGTCTTGGGCCAGGTGGCACGTCGGCTGCGCTTTCGGCGGCGCAGGCCGGGCTTTCAGTGCTCGCGATCGACAAGCGGCGGACGGTCGGGGAGCCCGTGCAGTGTGCGGAGTTTGTGCCGCTGACCATGGGGCGCTATGCGAAGCCCGCGCTCGTGCAGAGGATCAGTGGCATGCGCAGCGTTCTGCCTTCTGGGGCCTGCGAGCATTCGGATTTCCCGGGGCTCATGGTCGACCGTGCGGCCTTCGACCAGGCCTTGGCCTCCGAGGCCTCGAAGGCCGGCGCCCTGCTGCGTATCCAGACGGCGCTTAAGGCGGTCGAACCTGATGAACATATGGTGACCTTGCGAAGCCCGGAGGGCGATGTCGAGCGGGCCCGTTACAATATCCTGATTGCAGCTGACGGGCCGCATTCGGCCGTTGCGCGGGCGGTGGGATTGGCACCGCTCAAGACGGTGGAGACACGGCAATACCAAATGCCCTTGTGTCGCCCTTACGCAGACACGGATATCTGGCTGTCCGATGAGTTCCCGGGCGGCTATGGCTGGTTGTTCCCACGTGGATCAGTCGCTAATGTCGGTCTCGGGGCGGATCGGCATCTGGCGGAAGATCTCAAGGCGCCGCTCGAGCGCCTTTGTGCGATGCTCGCGCAAGAAGGGGTTGTGGGCACGGAGATTCTCGGGCGCACGGGCGGCAGCATCCCAGTCGGTGGCCTGCGCACCCCCTTGGTCCACGAAGACATCCTGTTTGTGGGCGACGCCGCGGGTCTCACGCACCCGATCACGGGAGCGGGGATCGCGAGCGCCGTGGTGTCGGGCGAACGCGCTGGACTTGCGGCGGTGGCGTTCATGGGGGGCGACGCGGGGGCCCTGGACGAATATGCGGAAGATATGCAAGACGAATTTGCTGACAGCCTCGCGCGCGCCGTGGCGCGCCGGCAATGGTTGATGGAGCGCTGGCACACGCCGGCGGCCCATTTGGACGCGACCCACAAGCGGGGCTGGATCGCGTTTCGTGAATACTTCGCACCTTAAGTTCTGCTGAGGAGACCTACTATGAGCGCTACCGCCGACGCCGTTACGCCGATTACGTTCTACCGGCCCAATTACCACGTAAAGACCCCGGACATGCGGTCGCCGGAGTATGTGCAGATGTCGACGGCGGCGGCCATCACGCTCGGGCTCATTCCCGGCCAGATGCATAGGACCGGCTGTACGCATTGCTTGAACCTCCTCGTGACGTACTCGGAGGGGTGCCGGGCCAACTGTGCCTACTGCGGTCTTGCCCGCCATCGCGAAGAGGCGCGCGATTACGCTGATCGAAACTTCATTCGCGTGGACTGGCCGGCGGTGCGGTATGACGAGGTGATCGAGCGCATGCAGGCCGGCAGCGACAAATCGCAGTTCCAACGCATGTGTATATCGATGATCACGCACCCTGAGTCGGACCACGACACCATGACCTTGTTGAAGCGCTGGGTCGCAGCCGTGCCGCACGTCCCGGTCTCGATCCTATCGAACCCGACGACCATGGAGAAGGCCGATCTCATCGCCTTGCGTGATGCGGGCGCCGATATCTTCACGATCGCCCTGGACGCTGTGACCCCCGAGATCTTCGACCGGACCCGCGGCAAAGCCGTCGACAGCCCGCACAAATGGGCAAAGTACTGGCAGGCCCTCGAATGGGCCGCCGAGGTCTTTGGGCCCGAAAAGTTTGGCGCGCACCTGATATGCGGCATGGGTGAGACCGAGCGGGAGATCCTGGAGGTGGCCCAGAAGATCACGGACATGGGTGGACACAACCATATGTTCGCGTTCTTCCCGGAGCGCGGTTCGCTCATGGAGGATTGGGCCCCGGTTTCCAAGGATCAGTGGCGGCGCGTACAGCTTGCGCGGTTCATCATCGACTACGCAGGCGGCCACATCCGCGACATGCATTTCGACGACGAGGGTCGGGTAGTGGACTTTGGCATGAGCGAGGTCGATGTGGCCGAACTCATCGCCTCGGGTAAGCCCTTTCAGACTTCGGGTTGCCCGGGCAAGGATGACGAAGAGATCTCGGCCTGCAACCGTCCCTACGGCGATTCAAGCCCGTCCGACATCCGCTCCTTCCCCTTTGCCTTGAATCGTCGCGATGTCGAGATCGTGAAGCGGCAGATGGCCGGCGAAGACATCGGGACTTTGTAGCGCAATAGCGACACGAAGGAAGGCCGGGGGCATGATCGCCCCGGCCTCTCGTCAGTGGCGCAGGCCGCCTCCGCTCAGGAGAAGCGTCGGCCGATACTGATGCCGAACAGTTGCGCGTGGGTCTTGTATGTCCCGTCGTAGGCGCTGGTGCCGTTGGGGTCGCCGCCATTGAAGGCGGTATTCGACACATAGGTGCGGGTGTTGAAGAGTACATACATATAACCCGCGCTCAAGCTCCATGCCCCCAGGCGCTGGCTGGCCCCAAAACTGAACTCCTGGCGATTCGCGTCGGGGATGCGCGCCGAGAAGTGCGCGTTCGTGGCCCCCGTGACGTCATAGGCATAGCCCGCTCTCAGTCGCACATGCCGACTTAGGGCGTAATGAAAGCCCAGCCGATAGGCGTTTGAGGACTGCCAGTCATAGGTGCTCGTGAGTAAGGTGGCGCCGCCGATCGCGGGCGCCGCATTTACTGCGATATTGCTAAAGCGGCTCCAGCCTGTGCGGTCAAAGTCAAACTCGACCCCGAGCTTGGTGTTCAGCGCATCGTGCACACCGAGCGCGAATTGCCACGGCAGGTGCAAGGTGGCGTTCACGGGGATTGAACCTGCACTCGAGGCGAGCGTCCCGTCGAGCGGCACGTTGGCGGCCGAGCGGTAGTTGGCGCCGACGCTGACCGGGCCCCATTGTCCCAAGGCCCCCACGTGCGTACCAACCTGGTCGCCTGATCCGCTGACGGTAGCCGCAGGCGTTCCGAGAGCCACCCGATGCGCGTCGTAGTAATCGGCCCCGACATCTACGGCAACATGGCCGAAGCGATACGAGAAGCTCGGTGCTACGTCAAAGAGGCGCAGTTGGGTGAAGGTGGGCGCAAGCGCCGATGCCGGTCCCTGGGCAAGCGTAGAAAATGTTTGTGCAGGCCATGCGATCTGCAGCCCATAAGGCTCATTTATACCAAACCCGAAGCGTGTGTGCGGCGCGATCTTGTCTGCCCAGAAGAGATTGGGCATCGTCTCCCAGTGTGGGGTGGTCGCAACGACTGACCCTGTGCCGCCGGTCGGTGTCACCTGCGTGTGCGCATCTATCCCGAGCAGCCCGAGATCGTATCCGCCTTTGTGAAACGCCATGGCGGCAGGGTTATAGGCGAGTGCGCCCATGCTAGCGGTGTTGGCGACGAGGGCATCCGCCTCACTCAATCCCGCGATTGATAACTCCGCCAGCGCGAAGCCCGACGCGTGGGCAGCACCCAATCCGGCGACGGCGATCAGCACCGCGGGCATGATGGATGTTCGAAGGCGCATATTAGTCTCTCCTAATGTTGTGTGGAGTCTTCCATAAAGTTTGGCTTATGGCGACGCATTGTCCTGGGTCGCGTACTTCATCATCACATCCTTCGTGCATATTGACAGGAAGATGACGCTTAGGGAATATTGCGGAGTCTGTTCGCGTCGGGAGTTCCGCCAATAACGATTCTAACGACAAAAAATGCAAATAGACGCGAACGACGCGGCATGCCTGCCGCCTCTCGTGGTTCATGTCCAATAGGAGGACATCATGGTGAGTACTAAGAAGTGGACGCTGGCTACGGCCATCGCGGCCGCCATCGCCCTACCTGCTACCGCTCTTGCAACGACCGCTGGCTACTTCCAGCTCGGATACAGTTCCATCAGTGACGGCATGGCTGGCGCCACGGCCGCTCTTCCTCAAGACAGCATGGTTCAGGCGATCAACCCCGCTGGCATTGCCTTCGTGGGGAGCCGTTTGGATCTGGGTGTGGCCGGGTTCTGGCCGCATCG